>DMER01000118.1:46543-49363 GCA_003451645.1 Alphaproteobacteria bacterium
ACCGTGACGCCAGTGAAAGGAGCACCTGCGGCCGCAGCAGCTCCTGCGGGCGCACGTCCAGCCGCTGCGCCGGCCGCACCGCGTCCCGCCGCCCCAGCGCCAGCCCAATAGGCTTGCAGGCGGGCATTGGCTGATCCGCGCTTCTATGAGTATCGAGGGCCGCTGACGATCGAAGAGATCGTACGGCTCTCGTCATGTGAGGCTCCACCCTCGGTGCAGCTTGCAGAAGTTGTCCGAGACGTTGCGAGCCTTGATGCCGCTAGCGCAGAACACCTCTCTTATTGCGAGCGGCCTACATATCGCGCAGCGCTTGCCAATACGCAGGCGCGGGCTGTCTTCGTGTCGGCGGCCCTCAGGCCGGCTGTGCCGGATGGCACGATTGCTCTCGTCACGCGTATGCCTCAGTTCGCTTTTTGTCTTGTTGCGTCTGCGCTTTATCCAGACGCCGCCAACATGATCGTTGGAGACAGGGGCCAATTGTCAGCAATATCCAAAAGCGCCAGGCTTGGGCCCGATGCCTGCGTAATGCCTGGCGCCTTTATTGGCCCCGATGTCGAGATCGGCGCGCGTAGCGTTATCGGTCCCAACGCTGTGCTTGGCCGCGGTGTGCGTATCGGCCAGGATTGCCGTATCGGCGCTTCTGCGACCATTATTTGTGCGCTGATCGGCGATCACGTGACCATCAAGCCGGGCGCGCGTGTCGGCTGCGATGGGTTTGGCTTTACGCCTTCACCGTCTGGGCTGACCAAGGTCCCGCAGTTGGGACGTGTCATCATTCAGGACCATGTCGAAATTGGCGCCAATTCCTGCATCGACCGCGGTGCGCTTGGCGACACCGTTATTGGCGAGGGGACGAAGATCGATAATCTGGTGCAGATCGCGCACAATGTGAGTGTGGGCCGGTATTCCATCTTTGCCTCTCAAGTTGGTATCTCGGGCAGCGCCCGGATTGGGGATCAAGTGGTGCTGGGCGGCAAAGTGGGGGTTGCGGATCACATGCAAATTGGCCACAAGTCACAAGTTGCGGCGAAGGCGGGCGTGAGCCACTCTTTGCCTGGCGGAGAGGCCTATGGCGGTTATCCGGCGAGGCCCATTCGCCAATGGCGGCGAGAGGTCGCATCGCTGAGCCGCTTGGCGAAAAGGCGGAAATTCGATGATGAGCGTGAACCCTAATCCTGACGACGCTGCAGCCGATGTTCTAGATACGCGCCAGATCATGCGGCTTTTGCCGCACCGCCCGCCGATGTTGTTGATCGACCGCTTGATCAAGGTGCGCGGCATGGAGAGCGGAACGGGCATCAAGGCTGTTTCGATGAGCGATCCAGTTTTTGCCGGACACTTTCCTGGATGGCCGGTGATGCCCGGCGTCTTGATCATCGAAGCGATGGCACAAACAGCTGGCGCCTTGGTCATGAATGCACTGGGCCAAAATGCGGATGGAAAAATCGTCTACTTTATGACTGTTGACAAGGGACGTTTTCGCAGGCCGGTCGGTCCAGGCGATGTGCTGGAAATCCCTGTGAAACTCATGCGCTCGCGCGGACAAGTGTTCCGTTTTTCGGGCGAGGCATTTGTAGACGGAAAATTATGCGCTGAGGCCGAATACAGTGCGATGATCGTTGATGGCGGCGCAAAGGAGTCCGCCACCGGAAATTAGGGCGCTTCGCAGCCCCGTTGCTACAAAGTCCTCGCGCTAAAGACACTCATCAACTGTTCTCCCAAGAAGTTTCAAACATGTCAAAAATTCACGCAACTGCGGTCGTCGAGCCAGGGGCCGTACTTGGCTCGGATGTTGAGATTGGTCCCTATTGCGTGGTGGGCCCTCGCGTGTCACTTGGCGATGGCGTGAGGCTAATTGCGCATGTTTGCGTGGATGGCCGGACTACGCTGGGCGCGGGCACTGTCGTTCATCCATTCGCATCACTGGGTTCACCGCCGCAGAGTTTAGCCTACAAAGGTGAGGACACCCAATTGGTGATTGGAGCTCATTGCCTTGTCCGCGAGCATGTGACCATGAACCCTGGCACCGTGACTGGCAGCGGCGTCACACAGGTCGGCGAGCGCAGCATGTTCATGGCGGGCAGCCATGTCGCCCATGATTGCCGTGTTGGGGCGCACTGTGTGTTCGCCAATAACGCGGTGATAGGCGGCCATGTTGAAATCGACGACTATGTTTGGCTTGGCGGAGCGTCCGCCGTACATCAGTTCAGCCGGATTGGCAAACATGCCTTCGTTGGCGGCATGGCGGGCCTTGAGGGCGATCTCATCCCCTATGGTTCGGTGATGGGCAACCGGGCTCATTTGGCGGGCTTGAATTTGGTGGGCCTCAAGCGGCGTGGGTTCAGCCGCGATCAGATCCATGCGCTCAGGCAAGCCTATCGCATCCTTTTCGCGCCAGAAGGCACCTTTCAAGAGCGCCTTGCCGACGTGGCTGAACAGTTCGGCACCAATGCCGTTGTCATGGACATCGTGAACTTTGTCCGGTCGGATCATGCCAACCGTGCGCTGTGTATGCCGCGGCCCGAACGGGTATTGTAGGGTTCAGTGTCTGGCCCTCAAACACTGGATCAGGAGGGCTCCCTTCCTAAGCTTGCGATTATCGCAGGCGGCGGCGACATGCCCTTTCGCCTCGCCGAGACCTGCCGGGGCTCTGGCCGTCCCTATGTCATCCTAGGTCTCAAAGGTTTTGCGGGCGATCAGATTTCGGCCCATCCCCATCATTGGATAGCGTTGGGTGAGGCCGGCAAGGCACTCGACCTTTTGAAGCACGAAGGCGCGGGCGAGCTCGTCTTCTGCGGGCGCGTGCAGCGCCCCAACTTC
>DMER01000118.1:49589-51607 GCA_003451645.1 Alphaproteobacteria bacterium
CCTGCGCGTCGACTGGACGGGCATGAAGCTCCTGCCGCGGCTGGCCATGGCTGGAGCCAAGGGGGACGACGCCCTGCTCAGCTTCATCGTGCGAGAGATGGAGGGCTATGGCTACAAGGTCGTTGGTCCCAACGATGTGCTAAAGAGCCTTTTGGCGCCCGCGGGCGTGTGGACAGATACTCAGCCCTCGGACCAAGATCATCTAGACATCAAGCGGGCCATCCAGGTCGTTTCAACGCTGGGCGCGCTTGATATCGGTCAAGGTGCTGTCGTCGCAAACGGACTAGTCTTGGCGGTTGAAGCGGCCGAAGGAACCGACCGGATGCTGGACCGTGTGGCCATGCTGCGTCAGGCGGGATCGTCCGCCCTCAGATCATCTGGAGTGCTGGTCAAGATGTCGAAGCCGGGCCAGGAGCGTCGAATAGATCTGCCCACGGTCGGGGTCGAAACTATCCGCCGCATGGAGCAGGCTGGACTGTCCGGTCTCGCAGTTGAAGCGCAAGGTGCGCTTGCTCTCGATCAAGCGGCAATGGCAGCGCTTGCCGATGACCATGGCATGTTCATTCTGGGCTTTGAAAGACCCGCATCATGACGGGGCAGATCAGTGGGGTTTCTGAGCGCCCTCTCAGGATCATGCTCGTGGCCGGGGAACCATCTGGCGACGCGCTTGGTGCCCAAATCATGGCGCAGCTGAAGGCGATAACACAGGGCCGCGTCACCTTGATTGGGGTAGGCGGGCGCGACATGCGCGCTATGGGACTGCAGTCACTGTTCTCGATCGATGAGACGGCCGTAATGGGTGTGCGCGATGTGGCGCCACGATTTCTTCAACTGCTGAGCCGGATCCGCCAGACCGCAAGCTTTGCCATCGAGCACAAGCCAGACATCTGTGTACTGATTGATTCGACGGACTTCATGCGCCGGGTTGCGGGCCGCATCAAGAAACACGCCCCCGGACTGAAAGTGGTGAAGTATGTGTCACCGCAAATCTGGGCGTCGCGGCCGGGCAGGGCGAAAGCCATGGCTCGCGTGTTCGATCACATCCTGTGCCTTTTCGACTTCGAAGTGCCGATGTATGAGAAAGTAGGGTTAGCCGCAACGTTTGTTGGGAACCCCGTTATTGAACGGGCGCCCCCGCCTGGCTTGGGCGCTGCATTGCGGGAGCGCTTGCACCTAACGCCAAGCGACCGTGTCATTGTCTTGCTGCCCGGGAGCAGGCGCAGCGAAATCCGATTTCTATGGCCCGTGTTCCGTGAAGCGGTCGAGCGCACCCTGGCTGCCACAGGCCCAGCGACATTGATCCTTCCTACCGTACAGACCGTCGCAGCTCAGGTCCGTGAGGCTGTTGCCGCATGGGGCCGGCGGGTCCTAATCACGGAGGATACGACGGAAAAATGGGCCGCATTTGAGGCAGCAAATGTGGCACTTGCGGCATCTGGAACGGTGGCGACTGAATTGGCGCTGACCGCCACGCCCACAGTCGTTGGTTATAAAGTTGGCTGGCTGACCGCCGCCGGTGCGCGCAGGATCATGACGGTGAAGTACATCACCTTACTCAACATCATTCTGGACCGGCCCGCGATTCCGGAATTCGTCCAGGAAGAGTGTACTGCCGAGAACTTGTCGCGTGAAATGATCAGTCTCCTGACCAATCCTGTCGTGAGGATGACGCAGATCGGTGCTGCCGAAGAGGCACTAAGGAAATTGGGCCATGGCGCGGAACAGCCGTCTTCGCGGGCGGCCCGTGCGATCCTGGCACTTAGTGGCCGCTGATTGCTTTACCAAGCATGCGTCAACAACACCAAACTGGCGGTGAGGGCGATGAAGGCCGCGACCATCTTGACACGCCGCCTGCGCAGAATTGTCAGCAACCGCTCGGGCCAGGGTGGGGCATTGTCATTTGCATAGAACTGCCGCAGGGCTCTCCCGCGACGCCAAACGGGATAAATGGCCTCTGTGGTGCCGCCTGATGCGGCGGCACCATTCTGCCTAGAACCGGTATGGCCAGTGCGTGCCAT
>DMER01000118.1:51829-52042 GCA_003451645.1 Alphaproteobacteria bacterium
TAATCCTTAGGTGGAGGCCCGGCTAGCAAGGGGCACGAATTCGCGCTTGGTTTCGCCAATATAGAGCTGACGCGGGCGTCCAATTTTCTGACCAGGGTCCTCGATCATCTCACGCCATTGCGCAATCCAACCCACAGTGCGCGCCACGGCGAACAGCACAGTGAACATTGAGGTCGGGAACCCAAGCGCTCGCAGCGTGATGCCGGAATAGAA
>DMER01000118.1:52256-52450 GCA_003451645.1 Alphaproteobacteria bacterium
CGCAGCGTGATGCCGGAATAGAAGTCGATGTTGGGATAGAGTTTCTTCTGCACGAAGTAATCGTCTTGAAGGGCAATCCGCTCAAGCTCCATCGCCACTTTGAGCAAGGGGTCGTTCCGGACACCGAGTACATCGAGCACTTCGTGGCAGGTCTTCTGCATTACCTTAGCCCGCGGATCGTAGTTCTTGTAGAC
>DMER01000118.1:52700-52935 GCA_003451645.1 Alphaproteobacteria bacterium
ATACCCTGTGGCCGAAGCCCATGATCCGGAACTCGCCGCCTGGTTCCTTGGCGCGCTTGATAAACTCTGGAATGCGGTCGACCGAGCCGATTTCCATCAGCATCTTCAGGGCCGCTTCGTTGGCGCCACCGTGGGCGGGACCCCACAGGCACGCGATACCCGCCGCGATACACGCAAACGGATTTGCACCAGAAGAACCCGCAAGGCGAACAGTCGAGGTGGAGGCGTTCTGCTC
>DMER01000118.1:53189-53398 GCA_003451645.1 Alphaproteobacteria bacterium
GTCGAGGTGGAGGCGTTCTGCTCATGATCCGCGTGCAGAATGAAGATGCGATCCATTGCACGCGCCAAGACCGGATTTATCCGGTACTCCTCGGCTGGAACCGCAAAACACATGCGCAAGAAATTCTCTGAGTAGGACAGATCATTGCGGGGATACACGAAAGGCTGGCCGATCGCATATTTGTACGCCATCGCCGCAATCGTCGGCAT
>DMER01000028.1:0-4433 GCA_003451645.1 Alphaproteobacteria bacterium
TGGCCATTGGGCTCAAAGCCCGGAGGACACCGTTTAGTTCGCGAGCATTTCGCGTCTGCGAATAAACGTCAAAATCCCGAAGCTTTTTGGCATTGAATCTCCGCTGCGCCACCCCATGTGACAATGCATGCAACCGGGCCCCTCTGGCAGCTATTGTGGCTGCGATGTCGGATGCAGTCAGGGGCCGGGCTCCCGCGCATGACGCCAGACATGCGGCCGGTCCCCTGACCTTATCAGGAGGTGCATATGTCCCCACGCTACATTGAAAAGCTTCGCCATCACCATGCCGAACTGGACCGCCAGATCGACAAGGAATTGCATCAACCTTTGCCCGATTCGTCCTGGATCAAGGAAGCCAAGCGTCAGAAGCTTCTGATCAAGGATAAGATCGTGGCGTTGATGCGCGAGGAGCAATTCGCCCGAGCGTGACGGTTGGCGCGGTCCGGCCTCCAGAGGGCTGCGGCCGCGCCTCTTTTCTTTCAGCGTTTCGCGAGCAGATCTCTAATTTCCGCGAGCAGTTTCACATCGGCTGGCGGCTCCGCAGGCGCTGCCGGAGGTGGCGCTGACTTCAATTTGTTCATGCCACGGACGATCAGGAACAGCACCCAGGCGATGATGATGAAGTTGATCACCACCGTGACGAAATTGCCCCACGCCAGTACGGCGCCTTCCTTCTTCGCTTCCGCCAGGACGGTCGACTTGACCGTATCGTTCAACGCAAAGAAATTGTTTGAAAAATCGACATTCCCCAGCGCACCGATCAGCGGCATGATCATATCACCCACCATCGAGTCCACGATCTTCCCAAAGGCCGCACCGATAATCACGCCGATGGCCAGATCGACCACATTGCCCTTAAGTGCAAACTCTCTGAATTCCTTGAGCATCCAAGCCTCCGGTTTTTGTTGAGTAACAAAGCCTGGCCAGGAATCATCCGGCCACCACTCTATACTCCCAAGAAAACTGGGCGCGTAAAGCCGTGTTTTCGATGTGGCGATGGGCTGGATTTGCCTAAAGGCGCAATCTGCGATTGGCGAATGCGCTACTCTACCTCAGTAACGTCAATTACGCCATCTTGGGGACAATGAGCGAGGCGTCGAGGCGCTCCTTGAACCAGTTAAGCCGCCAGCACAGATGCGGGCCCGTGGCGCGCCCGGTCTTGCCGACAAGGCCGATCAGATCGCCCTTGGCGAGCGTTTGCCCTACCGCCACGTCAAGCCTGGACAAATGCAGATAGGAGGTCGACACGCCAAAGCCGTGATCCAGGATCACTGTCCCGCCCGTGTAATAGAGGTCCTTCTCTGCCATGCGGACTATCGCGCCTTGCGGGGCGAGCAAGGGTGTACCTTCCGCCGCCGCGACATCGATCCCATAATGGGGCTGGCGCTCCTCACCATTGAGGATACGGCGTGAGCCATAAACGCCCGTGATAGTGCCCCGCACTGGCCAGGCGAACTCGCCCGCAAACCACTCCTCATTCGTGTCATGCGCGCGAGCGGCACCGATGAGCTGATTGTCCCGCTTGATCCGGGCCGCGACCGATTTGTCGGGCGTCACAAATTTGCCCGGCAATTGATTGATCCGCTGAACCCGATACTCACGAATGGCGATGGGCAGCGAAAAGCTCTCGGCTTGCGCACCGGGCGCTTGCACGCTCAGCCGGATTGGCGTCTTGCGGTCCCAGGCCACACCAAAGACGTAATGGCCATTGCCGGAGACGCGTAAGCGGCGTCCATCGGCGAGCACCACAGCGCCGGGCACTGTCTGCCCACGGAGCAACGCGCCTTGGGTCAGAGGGCCCTGCACGGGCGTGTCCGCCGCCGCGGCGGGCCCCATCGCCACAAGCGCCAGCCCGCCCGCGCCCAAGCCAAAGACCTGCCGCCGGTCAAGCATGCTCATGCCTGGCCCTCTTTGCGCAATTGCTGAAAGCGCTCCATCGCCTCCGCATGGCCCGCATAGGCCTCCTGACGGTCGACATTCCAATAGCGCAGATCGTCGATCGCGATTTGCTTGCCCGTCATCGCGCAGATCACATAAGCGCCCGGGACCAGGATCCGGAACTCGCCATCGAGATATTCCACTTTCGCCAGGCCGCTGGCGCGGTCCATGAAATTCATATGGGTTCAGCCTTTTTTGTTTCGCAGGTACTCTATAGCGGCAGGCTCGGGCTTAGAAGAGGTCGCCTTGCGTTTTTGTGGGCAGGCGCTTGGCCGCTGCCGCAGGCTTAGCCTTGGACGGGGTCTCCTGCGCACCTTCAATCCGTGCCTGTGCCTCGCCATCATGGAGCGTCAGGCGCACCTCTTGGCCTGCCTCCAAGCCCAAGCGCGACCGGATCAGCTGGCCGTGCCCATCCCGTATAAGAGCAAAGCCGCGCGCCAGCGTCGCCTTGTGGCTCAAGGCCTCCAGCATCTTGGCGGCGGTGTTAAGGCGGGTCAGGCGCTAATCATTGCGGCGGGTTGCGGCAGCGCCGCTGCGGCTCGCCAGCTCGCTGATCCGCAGCCCATGGCGCTGAATGGCCTGCAGCAAGGGCTGGGCAGTGAGGCGCGCGGAGGCTTGGCCCAGGCGCCCTGCATAGCGCTGCACCATCAGGGCGAGGCTCGAACCCAGCCGGCCGCTTGCGGTATCCAGTCTTTGGCGCGGGATCGCCAGCAACGCTTCGGCCGCTGGCATCGCGCGCGACAGATCGGACAAGCGCTGGCGCAAGACCTCCAACCGGCGCAGCGGCGCGCCTTCAAGGCGGCCTGCCAAATCACGTGTCTTGGCCAATAGGTCGATGCGCACTGGCACGGCCAGCTCCGCGGCCGCCGTCGGCGTTGGTGCCCTCACATCGCTCGCATAATCGATCAAGGTCGTATCGGTCTCATGCCCCACCGCCGAGATCAGCGGGATCGCGCTTGCCGCCGCCGCACGCACCACGATCTCCTCATTGAAGGCCCAGAGATCCTCAATGGAGCCGCCGCCGCGAGCCACGATCAGCACATCGGGCCTTGGCAGGCCTGCTTTGGGAAAGGCATTGAAGCCCGCAATCGCTGCCGCCACCTCGCCTGCCGCTTTCTCTCCCTGCACCGTCACGGGCCAGACGAGAACATGGCGCGGAAAGCGGTCATTCAGGCGATGCAGGATATCCCGGATCACGGCCCCCGTGGGCGAAGTGATAACCCCAATCGTCTCAGGCAGATAGGGCAAAGGCTTCTTGCGCCCCGCGTCAAACAACCCTTCCGCCGCCAATGTGCGCTTGCGCTCCTCCAGGAGTGCGAGCAAGGCCCCAACGCCCGCAGGCTCAAGTGCCTCAACAATGATCTGATAGCCAGACTTGCCGGGATAGGTCGTGATGCGGCCGATAGCTACAACCTCCAAGCCCTCTTGCGGCTTGAATTTGAGCTTCTGGAACACGCCCTTGAAACACACTGCGTCCAGCTTGGCCGTTTCATCCTTCAGTGCGAAATAGGCATGACCCGAGGCGTGCGGCCCGCGATAGCCCGAGATCTCGCCCCGCACCCGCACGTACGGAAACGCCTCTTCCACGGTGCGCTTGAGCGCGATGGACAACTCCCCCACCGAAAATTCAGGGAGGTTGATGCGGGGGGCTGGAGGTGATTCCGTCGATGCTTCTGGCATTCGTCCGTTATTAGGGTTGGCGGCGCCAAAAATCAAAGCGATCCTATCAGAGAAAGGGACTGCTGCGGGCCGGGCCTAGCTGCATTTTTACTTGATGTTCACCAATGCAGGGCATACCTTCATTATGCGGTTGGGAGGTCCGCCACTAGCGGGCCGTTGGGGACAGGTACTCCACCCGGCCGCCTCATATCTCCATGCACCTACTTTATCTTGACGATTCGGGTTCGGTTGGCAACGCAGCCGACAAACACGTCATTCTGGCAGGCTTGTCAGTCTTTGAACGGCAACCCCATTGGCTGTCGCTCCAACTTGATAGATTGGCTGCAGACATTTGGCCGAGTGAACCGGAAGCGCTCGAATTTCGTGGCGTTGATATGCTATCCGGCCGCAAACACTGGCGAGGCGTCCCACGCAGTGAACGCGAACAGGCCTACCGCACGGTCCTCTCAACCTTGACGTCGCGCGACCAAATTAGATTGTTCGGTGCCGCGATCCACAAAGGGTCAGTCTCGCCCTTGGATCCTATGGAGCAAGCGTTCGAGCAAGTTTGCAGCCGCTTTGACAAATATTTGGGGCGGCGGCACCGGCAAAGCGACACCCAACGTGGCCTGATCATTTTGGACAAGTCGGCTTACGAAACGTCGCTGCAGGGACTTGCCAACAATTTCCGGAAGCGGGGTTACCAATGGGGGCGCCTCAACAATTTGAGCGAGGTCCCGCTTTTCGTCGATTCAAAGGCCTCTCGGATGATCCAGTACGCTGACCTCATCGCGCACGCCATTCGGCGCTATTACGATGGCGGGGACGCCACTTAC
>DMER01000028.1:4659-4879 GCA_003451645.1 Alphaproteobacteria bacterium
ACGCCACTTACTTCGACCTCATCGCCAGGCAATTCGACACGGAGGGCGATGTGCTCCACGGTCTCGTGCATCGCCGCCCAAAGGACATGGCTTGCCCTTGCTTTGCGTGCAAAGCGCGGTAACGTCCGACGCAGGCTCTGGTCAATCGTTCATGTCTGATTCCCCCCATGCGCATTCTCATTATCGGTTCTGGCGCGCGCGAGCATGCGCTGGCCTGGAA
>DMER01000028.1:5161-5717 GCA_003451645.1 Alphaproteobacteria bacterium
CGCGAGCATGCGCTGGCCTGGAAAGTCAGGCAGTCACCGCTCTGCACTGCCTTGTTCTGCGCGCCCGGCAATGCAGGCATCGCAAGCCTCGCCGAATGCGCCGCCACAGGCGTCATGGATTTCGAAGGGCTGATCGCCTTTGCCCGCGCCAAGGCGATCGACCTGACCATTGTTGGCCCCGACGATCCGCTCGCGGGCGGGATTGTCGACGCGTTCGAGGCTGCAGGGCTCAAGATTTTCGGCCCCACCCGCGCCGCGGCCCGGCTCGAATCCTCCAAGGCCTTTGTCAAGGCGCTGGCGCATGACCAGGGCATCCCCTGCGCGCGGTCCGCCACCTTCACCGATGAGGCCGCCGCCCATGCCTATCTCGCGAGCTTGGCGCCGCCTTATGTGATCAAGGCCGATGGCCTGGCACAAGGCAAAGGCGTCGTGATCGCCTCCACCTTGGCCGAGGCCCGCGAGGCGGTCACCGCTATGCTGAGCGGCGCCTTTGGCGAGGCCGGGCGCACCCTCGTGATCGAGGAGTTCCTGACCGGCGAGGAGGCGAGCTTCTTCG
>DMER01000028.1:6001-6234 GCA_003451645.1 Alphaproteobacteria bacterium
CACAAGCGCGCCTTCGATGGCGATCAGGGTCCCAATACGGGCGGCATGGGCACCTATAGCCCCGCGCCCGTGTTCACCCCCGACCATGAGGCCTTCACGATGGCCCGCATTGTGCGCCCCACACTTTCCGCCATGGCCGCCATGGGCGCCCCTTTCCGCGGCATCTTGTTTGTGGGTCTGATGATTGGCCCTGAAGGTCCCAAACTGATCGAGTTCAACGCGCGCTTCGGCGA
>DMER01000028.1:6467-6751 GCA_003451645.1 Alphaproteobacteria bacterium
CGCTTCGGCGATCCGGAGTGTCAGTCGCTGATGGTCCGCCTGGAGAGTGATTTGCTGGAGGGCATGCTCGCCGCCCTTGACGGCCGCCTCGACACCTGGGCGCCGTTGTGGAGCCCGGACGCTGCCGTCACCGTGGTCATGGCCACGAAGGGTTACCCAGGCACCTATCCCAAGGGAACGGTCATCGAGGGGACCGAGCGGGCCACCGCTCTGCCCGGCATCCACCTCTTCCACGCCACCACCGCGCGCGATGCGGCCGGCCACCTCACCGCTCAGGGCGGGCT
>DMER01000028.1:6993-7158 GCA_003451645.1 Alphaproteobacteria bacterium
CACCTTGAGCCTCACTGCCCGCGCAGCCACGCTCGCCCAAGCTCGCGCGCAGGCCTATGCCGCCGCGCGCCTAATCACCTGGCCGGAGGGCTTCTACCGCACCGACATCGCGGCAAAGGCGATGGAGGCGTGAGCGCGGGCGCCCTCGCTCACCAGACCTCAAGG
>DMER01000028.1:7400-8140 GCA_003451645.1 Alphaproteobacteria bacterium
GGCCTGGCACGTCCGCGAAGTCTTGCGGGTTGCGCGTCGCCAGCGCCACCTGATGCACCAAGGCTTGCGCCGCGATCATGCGGTCCAAGAGCTTGCGCCGCGAATACCCCGCTGCCGCCACGATCCGGCCATAGGCCTGCGCGCACGGCTCGTCGAACGCCACAGTCGCAAAGGCTGCCACCATCGCGTCCAGCCGCCGCCGCCGGATCGCGGCATTGTCCGGATCGCGCATGAGGCCGCCCTCGAGTTCCACACGCACAATCACCGGCAACAGGATCTGCGTCTCGACCCTTTCGACCCGCGCCATGACCACGTCATCGCCGTCGCGAACCAAGATCGCGATCCTTGTATCCAACATGATGGACATGACTAAAGACCCGCCGGCTTGGGGATCTCATCCGTGTCGCGGCGTTCAATCGCGGACGGCTTTGGCATGGCCCGCAATTGCGCGACCAATTCTTGATTGCTGATCTTTGGTGCCCGGTAGATTCTCAGCGTCTCGCCAGAGGTCTCGATGACAACCTCTGTGCCAATGCCAAAGGCAACCTCCTTCGGCAAGCGAATCGCCTCGCTATTGCCGCTCTGAAAGGTCTTGGTCTTGATGATGCCCATAGCTCTCACTACTTCGTATATTCATGTATATACATCAGTGCGAGCGTAATGGCAAGCCGCGTCCGTTTGCCGAAAACCTCTCAACTCATTTTGGGTGAGGAGGGCCTTGGCGGCTTGGCGCTTTGGCG
>DMER01000028.1:8346-8555 GCA_003451645.1 Alphaproteobacteria bacterium
GCTTGGCGCTTTGGCGTGAGACCAATAACCCAATAACGCCCGTAGGGATGTAACCGCCTCGCCATCCATGCTAGTCTGCCGCTATGACCATCACTTTGAGCCCCTCCGAACAGGCCTGGATCGCGGACGCCCTTGCGCGTGGCCATTTCTCGACTGAGGACGCGGCCGTGCGCGCGCTCCTGGCACGGGGGATGGCTGCCTTCGACGAT
>DMER01000215.1:0-5393 GCA_003451645.1 Alphaproteobacteria bacterium
CTTGTGTGGTCCATCGCACCTACGCTGGGCGTTGAGGTCAATCCGCTCCCGCAGGCCGCGCCCGCCCTGCAACTTGAGCCCATCCCGGTGCAGCTCAACTCCGCGACCCCTGTCGATCAGCGCCCGGTTGAGACCCTTATCATTGGCGTCGATCTCAGCCGCTCCAATCCGATCATCCGCAACGCCGATTTCGCCCGCAAAGTGGGCGCGCGGGTGCGCGGCATGATCGCGCCATTGGGTCCGCGGTCGCGCGTCGTGTTGCGCACCTTTGGCTCCTATGACACCGCCGCCAATCAGCGCGGCTTTGATCAGGTCATCACGCTCAACGCCTTCACCGCCACCAACGCTGCCGATCTGGCAGGGCGTCTGGTCGAGGGCGTGCCCGCTTTGGTGCGCACCGGCAAATGGAAGGCGCAGAACGAGACCAACATCATTGGCTTCCTCGACAATATGGCCAAGGTCGCCAATTGCGGGGCAATGACCACGCGGATCGTGCTCGCCAGCGACGGGATCGAGGATTCCGAATTCGCCAATCTCGCTCGCCCAAAGAAGGGTGGCGCGCTGGCCTTGCCTGCCCCCAAGCCTAAGGCCGACGGCACACCACAATTTGCAGGCTGCACCGAGTTTCTCGTCCTTGGCATTGGTCAGGGTACGGGCAGCCCCAAGGATACCGAGCGCCTGTCGCAGGAGTGGCAGGCCTATGCCACCGCAGCAGGATTCAAGCAGGTCACGCTTCTAAACGACTGGTGATCAGGGCCTGCATCGCTGGCCAATCCAGCATCCTTCGCACATCCGCCGGCGTCGCCCCTTGTGCCCTCAATGTGGAGAGCGCCCGGGCGCCATCGCGCTTGGCCAGCCGCTGGCCCCGCTCATCCGTGATCAGCCTGTGATGCGCATAGCCGGGCCTCCGCAGGCACAAAACCGTTTGCAAGGCCATGTGCAGCGGCGTGACCGCCTCCAAATCCTGCCCCCGCGTTACCAACGTGATCCCTTGCGCGGCATCGTCGAGCACCACCGCCAGATGGTAGCTCGCTGGCATCTCCTTGCGCCCCAGAACCACATCCCCAATTGAGCGCGTCAGCGCCTCGCCACCCGGCAATCGCGCGACATCGAGCCGCCAGGCATGACGCGCACCGTCCGCGATCCGGGCCATTGCCACCTGGGCACTAAGGCCCCTGCAGGCGCCCGGATAGAGCGGACCTTCCGGCCCTTGTGGGGCGCCCGCGATCGCCTGCACCTCTGCCTGAATGTCCGCGCGCGTGCAGAAGCAGGGATAGAGCAGCCCCTGCCCCTTCAGGGTCTCAAGCGCCGCCGCATAATCGTTCATATGCGCCGATTGCCGCCGCACCGGCCCCTGCCAGCCCAGGCCCAGCCAGGCCAGATCCCGATAGATGCCCTCCTCATACTGCGGGCGGCAGCGGGTGTGATCCAGATCGTCGATCCGTAAGCGGAAGATACCGCCGCTCGCCCGCGCCCATTCATGCGCAACCATCGCTGCAAAGGCATGGCCCAGATGCAGCTCCCCCGTCGGGCTCGGTGCGAAACGGGTAACTAGAGCGGCAGGCATTGGCATTCGCTGGCCTTGACGGAAAAGGTTTGGCGGGCAAAGCATGGCCGATTGTCATTTCCACGCCAAGGACCTGTGCCATGACCACACGCATTACTGGCCCCCGTTTGCCGCCCATGGGTGGGCACAAAGCCGACCGGCTCATCGTTTTTGTCCATGGCTATGGGGCCGATGGCAACGATCTCATTGGCCTCGGCGCGCAATGGGCGCGCTCCATGCCCAGTGCCGCTTTTGCCTCGCCCCATGCGCCGCAGCCTTGCGCCATGAATCCGGGCGGCTATCAGTGGTTCCCCATCAGTCGCCTGTCGCCCGACGAGATGCTGCGCGGGGTGCAATCCGCCGCCAGCATTCTCGATCAGTTCCTGGATGAGGAGCTGGCGCGGCTTGGCCTGGATGCCTCGCGGCTCGCGCTTGTCGGCTTTAGCCAGGGCACAATGATGTCCTTGCATGTGGGCTTGCGGCGCAAGGTGCCGCCTGCCGCCATTCTGGGCTATTCCGGTGCGCTCGCAGGCGCCGAGACCTTGGAGCAAGAGATCACAGGCAAGCCGCCCGTCATGCTCATCCATGGCGATCAGGATCAGATGATCCCTGTGCAGGCGCTGTTTGGCGCGTCTCAGGCCTTGGGTGCTGCGGGCGTGCCCTGCCAATGGCATATCAGCCGCGGCGTCGGCCATGGCATCGATCCGGAGGGTTTATCCTTGGGCGGACAGTTCTTGGCGGATGCGTTCCGTCAGAAATAGCACCTTGTCACCAAAACAAGTTTTGGAGTCTTGGGATCTTCGGCGTAAGCTAGGTGCTTCTGTTTTTGGGCGGTATGTCGATGACAGAGCTACTGCAACGCCCTAACGCATCCGGCCCCACCAGAGGCGACGCCCCCGCACGAAAGCTCGACGCGGTTACTTTGAATGCAGTTCGTGTGTTCCTAGAGATCGCGCGTCAGCATTACGATGTCGGGGACGCCATTGTTTTTGGGAGCCGTGCGCGCGGAGACCATCGTCCTGACAGCGATGTCGATTTGGCCGTTGTGCTTACGGGCGCCTCGTACGATCGCGCGGTGGTTGGCCGGGAGTTGGCAGGATTGGCGTTTGATGCGATGCTTGTCAGCGGCATTCTCGTCAACCCGCTGCCCCTTTGGCCTTCCGACTTGCAAGACGGGCAGAGGTCTTTGCCCCCCCACCTAGTCGCGCAAATCCGGCGTGATGGCGTCCGATTGTGACTGAGGTCAATGCACTCTTGCGTATAAGCAAGGCAGAACGAGCCCTGGCAAGCGCACGTGTCCTGTTGTCAGTTGATGATACGGACGGCGCCTGCAACAGGGCCTACTACGCCATGTTCGTGCTCGCACACGCTGCGCTATTGCACTTTCACGGCCCGGATGTGTCGCGCCCAAAGACGCACAATGGACTGATTGCAATCTTTGGCCAACTTCTCGTCAACACAGGGTTCCTCGCCCCAGAGCATGGCAGGGCCTTAAATCAGGTCGAGCACCTCAGGCTTATGGCGGACTACATAGATGAGCCAGTCTCGCGTGAGAATGCGCAGTGGGCCATCGACAAAGCCGAGTGCCTCCTTGCGGAGGTGAAGGCCTGTATCGGCCAATAAACTCGCAGTTACCTCACCCCACCCACAAACGCCTTCGTGTTCCACTGCATCATCCCCTTGTAGCTGGGGGCCGGGCCATTGGGAGGGCTCAGCGCATCGGAATAGACCGCAGGGCCCGTCTTGGCCCCTGTCTCGCGTGCGATTTGCGCGATGAGACGGGGATCATCCAAATTCTCCACAAAGACCGCCTTGATCCCCTCCCGTTTGATCTGCGCGATCAGGCGCGCCACGCCCGCCGCCGACGGCTCAGCCTTTGACGACACCCCGATGGGCGACAGGAACCGTACCCCATAGGCCGCGCCATAATAGCCAAAGGCGTCATGATTGGTGACGATCACCCGGCGCGCCTGTGGCACGCTCGCCCAGCCGGCCTTGATCTCTGCATCCAACGCGTCGAGCTCTTTGGCATAAGCGGCCGCGCGTGCCTTATAATGGCTGGCATTGGCCGGGTCCGCGGCGCTCAATGCCTTTTCGATATTGGTGACATAAATCTTGGTGTTCGCGACGTTTTGCCAGGCATGCGGATCGCGCGGACCGTGATCATGCTTGTCATGAGCGTGATGCTCGTGCCCCTGATGGCCGTCCTCAACGCTCAGCACGCTGACACCGTCGCTGGCCTTGACCAGGGTACCCTTGGCCTTGGCGGCTGCGATCGCCCTGGCAAGCCAGGGCTCAAAGTCCAACCCATTCGCGACGATAACCTTCGCCGCACCCAGCTTGCGGATATCCGAGGGCTTGGGGTTGAAGCCATGCGCGTCCTGATCAGGACCAATCAGGGTCTCCGCCGTCACCTTGTCACCGCCGACCTGTTCGGTCAGGTCCTTCAGGATCGAAAAGGTCGTGACCACTTGCAGCGGCTCGGCCTTGGCCGTCGCGAGCAACAGCACCCATACCGCAACACCCAACCAAACTCGCATTGTTTCGATCCCCTTTGCCTGCGCGTTACATTATAACATTAACTCTGCTTTTGCCAAGACCGTCATGGTGTGGTCACAAGAAAGGTCTATGGGTGCGTCAGACAGACCAAGGCCCGAGTCGGCGCACGGTGTTGCGTTGTGCCTCTGGCTCGTTTAGCGTTCGAATAATGACGATGCGGCAGCCTCAGGGAGTTTCTCGCCTTCAACCCTTTCGCCCTCGGAAGTAGGCTCACATGATCGTCGCGGCGCGGGCGCGTGCAGCGGCGGTCACTTTGGACCGGGAACCGGAATATGTGCCGGTTCACCGCGCGGCGGATGCGTTTCCTGCGTTGGTGTTGAATGCGAACCATCAGCCGTTGAGCTATTTTCCGCTATCGCTGTGGTCTTGGCAGGATACGATCAAGGCCGTCTTCCTCGAGCGGGTGAATGTGATCGCGGAGTATGAGCGCATTGTGCGCTCGCCGTCGTTTGAGATGCGCCTGCCCTCGGTCGTCAGCCTCAAGACCTATGTGCGCCCGGCACGGCATCCGGCCTTCACCCGGTTCAACGTGTTCCTGCGCGACCGGTTTCAGTGCCAGTATTGCAATTGCCCCAAGCCCAGCCACGAGCTCACCTTTGACCATGTGATCCCGCGCTCGCGCGGCGGGCGCACGACCTGGGAGAATGTGGTCACGGCCTGCGCGCCGTGCAATCTGCGCAAGGGCGGCAAGATGCCCGCTCAGGCCAATATGCACCCGACCCATCGCCCCGGGCGGCCCAGCGTGCAGCAACTGCACCAGAATGGCCGCTCCTTCCCGCCACACTATCTGCACGATAGCTGGCAGGATTACCTCTATTGGGACGCGGTGCTGGAACCCTAACTCTTCGTGCCGCCTGAGGCCTCATGCCGCCGCAAAGTGGGGCAGGCGCTTGGCGATGATGGCCTCGGCCTCCACCATGATCCGGTCGATCAGCTCCTTGACCGATGGAACATCATGGATCAGGCCCGCCACCATCCCGCACGACCAGGCGCCTGCATCCATATCGCCCGTCTGCATCACCTTGGGATAGACGCCCGCCACCTCCGCCATGATGTCCTGGATCGTGGTGGCGTCGCCCTTTTCTTTCTCCTTGGCGATGATGCGCTCGACGGCGGCGTTGTTCAGCACCCGCTCCGTATTCCGCAAAGGCCGCATGATCAGGCGCGTATCAAGCTCCGACGCCTTGACGAGCGCGTCCTTCACATTCTGATGCACGGGCGCCTCCTTTGTGGCGATGAAGCGCGTGCCCATATAGGCCATGTCGGCGCCCATGGCCTGGGCGGCCAG
>DMER01000215.1:5549-5722 GCA_003451645.1 Alphaproteobacteria bacterium
ATGAAGCGCGTGCCCATATTCATCCCCTCAGCGCCCAGCGCCATGGCAGCGACCAGGCTGCGCCCATCCGCCATCCCGCCCGAGGCCACAAAGGGAATCTTCAACGCCTCCGCCGCAAGAGGCAGCAGGATGAAGTTCGGAATATCGTCCTCGCCCGGATGCCCGCCGCACTC
>DMER01000215.1:6035-6298 GCA_003451645.1 Alphaproteobacteria bacterium
GCGGCCTTCAAGGGCGGCAGATAGGCCTCCGGAGAGCGCCCCGCCGTCTCCACAATGCGCACCCCGCCCTCGATAATCGCTTGGATGTATTCCGGATACGGAGGATTGGCAAAACCGGGCAGAAAGGTCAGGTTAACGCCAATGGGCTTATTGGTCATCTCCTTGCAGCGCTTGATCTCCGCCGCCAGCTTCTCCGGCGTGTTCTGGGTCAGACCCGTAATAATCCCCAGGCCGCCTGCGTTGGAGACCGCCGCCGCCATCTC
>DMER01000215.1:6519-6733 GCA_003451645.1 Alphaproteobacteria bacterium
CGCCGCCGCCATCTCGGCCAGCCCCACAAAATGCATCCCGCCTTGGATGATGGGATGCTGAATGCCAAACATCTCAGTAATGCGCGTCTTCATCTGTGTGCTCCGAATGGGATGGTGAGGGATGGCGATCCGAGCAGTGTGACCGAGCGCGTGTGCAGTTGTCGAGGGCCTTCCAAACGAACAAAGGGCGGTGCACCAGCACCGCCCCCGACTT
>DMER01000215.1:6963-8405 GCA_003451645.1 Alphaproteobacteria bacterium
GCCCCCGACTCAATCTCTCACTATCGCCGTGCGCTTAGTGGTGGCCACCATGATGCGAGTGGCAATGGTGATGCGAATGCCAATACCAATGGCCATGGCGGTAATGTTTGTGCTTGTGGTGATGGCACCATTGCTTGTGGTGGCCATGGCCGTGGCCGCCATGCGCCGAGGCGCTGGTGGCAAGCGGCACGTTCACAGCGAAGGTGCTCAAAACGAGAGCCGCAGCGGCAAACAGTTTTGTCATGAGTGTCTTCCCTTTAGGACGAGTGCGCACCCGGGGATGGGGCACGACACCTTATACGCTTAAACCACGACGATTTGGTCTGTCCGTCGTCACAGAACGCACGAAATTGCCGGTGGGCAATTATCCTGCCGGGAAAAAGGCAGCCAGCTTGTTCCCGTCCAGATCGCGGAAATAGGAAAAGTCGCCAAAACTGCCGCGCGGGCCCGGCTTGCCCTCGCAGGTGCCGCCCAGCGCCAAGGCCTTGGCATGCAGCGCGGTGACCTGCTCCTTGTTGTCCACCTGGATCGCCACCATCGTGCCATTACCGAAACTTGCCGCCTTGCCGTCCTGTGGCCTGCACAGCATGAACATCGGGCCCTTACCGATGCTGTACAACATGCCCGGCGGTGTTGGCATTAGGCGCTTGCCGCCAATCTCGCCCAACAGGGCATCATAGAACGCCGTCGCCCGGTCAAAATCATTCGTGCCAACACACACATAAGCAAGCTGCGCCATCGGTTGAGCCTCCTAAAAATTGCTGAGGGACGCACAGTTGAGCGCCCGCATGCCCGTGTCAAGCCGGTATCAACTCAGGTAAAAATCGGCCGGACCCGATTGAGCACCTGCGTCAGAACCTGGACTGGGACTGCCTCTGCTTTGCGCCCGCTACGTGCCTTCAGATCGAGCACCCGCGGCTGGTCGCAGCGCACCACGCCCTGCACCGCGGTCCCGCTCCCATCGAGATCGACCGTGAACCCGCGCACGCGGGCAAAGTTGCCACCGGTCGTAATGGGAACCACAACCGGACACCCAGTGAGGCGATTGAACGCGGTCGCTGATACAATAAGCACGGGCCTGTGCCCTTGCTGCTCCCGCCCGGAGGCCGGATCCAGCGAGACCCACCATATCTCCCCTTGCTTCATCCTAAATCAGCTCCCGGCCTTTGGGTGCGCCATCCGTCCAGGCCTTGTCGGCCCGCGGCGGCTTGGCCTTTGGGTCGCACTGGTTCATCAGGTCGGCCAAAGTGGGGGCAGCTTCGGCCACCGGCGTGATGACCAGTTTGCCGCCCTTGGCCTCCATAGAGACCTCCTCACCGGGCGCGAGACCCAAGGCCTCAAGCATAGCCGGCGGCACCGCAATCATGGTCGAGCCGCCAACGCGGCGGAATTTGGACCGGACATTCATGCACACAACCTCTCAGGACGCAATCTAAGTTATA
>DMER01000215.1:8613-8783 GCA_003451645.1 Alphaproteobacteria bacterium
TCTAAGTTATATCTCAGTATAACACGCCTCTCGCTGTGCGGCCAGAGCCGTGGTTGACTTTCAATGTCAGCCGGGCTGGGATCGCGAGAACGCAAAAGGACACGCAACCATGGCAACTAAGCCCGAAAAGCCCCTCGACTTCGACTCGTCCCGCCCGCCTTCGCCGTTCT
>DMER01000215.1:8986-9295 GCA_003451645.1 Alphaproteobacteria bacterium
GTCCCGCCCGCCTTCGCCGTTCTACAACGAGAGCCACCACGCGTGGCGGCGCGAATTGCGCAAATTCATCGAGCGCGAGATCATGCCTTTCGCGACCGAATGGGACGAAGCAGGCGAGTTCCCGCTCGGCCTCTACAAGAAGGCCTCAGAATTCGGCCTCCTGCGCATGGGGTATCCTGAGGAATATGGCGGACTGAAGGACGGCCTCGACCGCTTCCATGGGATTGTCACCTCGGAGGAATTGGCGCGCATTGGGGCAGGCGGCATTACTGCGAGCCTAATGGTGCACGGCATTGGCCTGCCCCCGGT
>DMER01000215.1:9511-9666 GCA_003451645.1 Alphaproteobacteria bacterium
CACGGCATTGGCCTGCCCCCGGTGATGGCTCTGGGGACGGAGGATCTGAAACAACGCATTGCGCCGCCGGTTCTCAATGGCGACACCCGCATTAGCCTCGCGATCACGGAGCCTGGGGCGGGCTCCGACGTCGCCAACATCACCACCCGCGCGCG
>DMER01000215.1:9892-10251 GCA_003451645.1 Alphaproteobacteria bacterium
GCCAACATCACCACCCGCGCGCGGCGCACCAATGAAGGCTTCCGGGTGACTGGCCAAAAGACCTACATCACCGGCGGCATGCGTGCGGATCATTTCACCACTGCGGTGCGCACGGGCGGCGAGGGTTTGGGCGGCATTTCGCTGCTGGTCATCGATGCGCATGCGCCGGGCGTCAGCCGCACGCCATTGAAAAAGATGGGCTGGTGGGCCTCCGACACAGCGACGATCCACTTCGATGACGTGCTGGTGCCCGCTGAGAACCTTTTGGGCAGCGAGAACCAAGGCTTCATAGGGATTGTCCTCAACTTCAATGGCGAGCGTCTCGGCATGGCGGCCGGCGCCAACGCCTATGCGCGCGT
>DMER01000215.1:10458-10711 GCA_003451645.1 Alphaproteobacteria bacterium
GGCGCCAACGCCTATGCGCGCGTCTGCATGGAGGAAGCGGTGGCCTGGGCGCGTCAGCGGCAAACCTTTGGCAAGCGCCTCGCGGACCATCAGGTCATCCGCCACAAGATCGCGGAGATGCTGCGCCAAATCAATGCCACGCAGGCCTATCTGGAGATGTGCGCTTGGCGCGTTCAGAATGGCGAGACGCCTGCAGCCGACCTCGCGATGCTGAAGGTGCAAGCCACGCTGACCATGGAATTCTGCGCGCGCG
>DMER01000215.1:10913-11057 GCA_003451645.1 Alphaproteobacteria bacterium
GACCATGGAATTCTGCGCGCGCGAGGCGATGCAGATTTTGGGCGGCGCCGGTTTCATCCGTGGGCATCGAGTCGAACGTATCTATCGCGAGGTGCGCGTCAATGCCATTGGCGGCGGCTCGGAGGAGATCATGCGCGACCTCGC
>DMER01000165.1 GCA_003451645.1 Alphaproteobacteria bacterium
GCACTTCTACTGGGCCGCCAGTGCCTATGCCTCGGAAATGAAGGCCAAAACGCCATGATTGCTGGCGGCGATGCTTTAGGTTACCCTTGTTCTGCTTGAATAAGGGGTGGGGTTCATGGGTGCCTTGACTGCAATCGGCGCGCGGCTGTCCGCGGCCTTGATGATTTGTATCCTGACCAGTGCAGCAATCGCGGCACCGGGCGCTGAGGTCTATGGCGGCAAGCCGGACATCTCCGGCCCTGAGCTTTCCCCAGACGGCACGATGGTCGCGGCCCTTGTGCCCCGCGGTGACGATGTGGCGGTCCGCATCTCCAAGCTCGGCACCACCAAGGCCTGCGACTATGTCCCGCAAGGGTCCAAGGCCCGCAACGTGTTCTGGGCCAACAACAATCAGGCCGTCCTGGAGGTGAGCTTTTTCTATGCGCCGGGCAAGACCCGTCAGGCCCTGCGTTTCACGACCGAGGTCTACCGCTATCTCAGCATCAACACCTCCTGCGATGTCAGTGCGGAGCTCCTGCGCGATCATCCCCAATATGGCATCGTTGCCGGGTTCAATTTCCTCGGCCGGGCTGGCGGCGGCAATGAACTGATCTTCAGCGCCCTGACCATCTCTCAAACCGGCGACACCTTAGACATCTACAAGGTCGATGCAACCACCGGCAAAAGCACGATCCTGGAAAAGGGAAAATCCACCACCACCGCCTGGTATGTCGACGGCAGCGGCACACCGCGCCTGCGCGGCGATCGCACCAGCCGTGACAGCACCTTCACGGTGAGCGCGCGCTTGACTGGCAGCAATGACTGGACAGAGGTCTATACATCCACCTCAACCACCCCGGACGCACAGCGCATGGGGTTCATGGGCCTGGCCAGCAAGGCTGATATCGCCTATGTGTCTACGCGCAATGGCGGCGACCGGGAGGCCATCTACGAATACGACCTGCGCGCCAAGGCTTTGGGGCGGCAGGTCTTCGCCCATGCCCGCTATGATGCTGGCGGCATCGTGCTGGACGACTATTCCCGCACACCCATTGGTGTGTCGTACACGGATGATCACCTTCGGGTTCAGTACTTCGACCGCACTTATGCGCAGCGCCAGGCGGATGTGGCCGCGACCTTCCCTGGCGAGGTTGTGCGCATCGAGGGCGCGAGTGCCGATGGCACCCGCTATCTGACCTATGTTGAGGGCGTGGAGAATCCTGGCGGCGTCTATCATCTGGTCGACCAGAAGCTCAACGATATGAGCCTGATTGGCGCGCGCTACCCGTCAATCAGGGCCGCCGACATCGCCCCCGTCCGCAGCTTTTCTTATAAGGCCCGCGATGGCATGGACATCCCGGCCTATCTGACCACCCCGCCGGGCGGGGGCAAGGCGCTGCCTTTGGTTGTTGTTCCTCACGGCGGGCCCTGGTCGCGCGACAATGCGTCCTTCGACAATTGGGCTCAGTTCCTGGCGACCCGCGGGTATGCCGTGCTGCAGCCCAATTTCCGTGGCTCAACCGGCTATGGCACCGCCTTTGAACAAGCGGGCAAGTTCCAATGGGGCCTGAAGATGCAGGACGACCTGACCGATGGCGTCAAAGCCCTGGTCGCGGATGGCACGGTTGACGGGTCACGCGTGTGCATCTTTGGCTGGTCCTATGGCGGCTATGCGGCCATGGCAGGCTTGGCGTTGTCGCCTAAGGTCTACAAGTGCGGCGCTGCGGGTGCGGGCATTTCCGATCTCCTGACCTTGACGGGTCAGTTGCGGCGGGAGAATGCGCTGCGCAATTGGGAGGATGTCATTGGCGATCCGACCAATGACCGGGAGCGCCTGATCGCCACCTCCCCCTACCGTCAGGTAAGCCGCATCACTGCCCCTCTCCTCATGTTCCATGGCCGGGAGGATACCGTCGTGCCCGTCCTGCAGAGCGAAAAGATGCTCCGCGCCCTGGATCAGGCAGGCAAGTCCGCCGAGCTGATCGTCTTTGAGGGGGAGGATCACTGGATCCACAAATCCTCCTCCGGACGACGGGTCTTAAGCGAGCTGGAAAAATTCTTAGGGCAGCACCTAAAGAAATAGGCGCCAACACCACAGAGCGCCGTCTAACCAGCAAACGCCGTGGGCAGGATGATCAGCCCATGGATCAGCCCTGGCGCCAGGATCGAGCCCGTCTTCTCGCGGATAAGCCCCAAGATCAAGCCAAAGGCTGCCGTCCACAACGCCCAGGGCCAACGCATCGCTTCGTCCGAGAGCGGATGAAACAAACCGAACAAGATCGAGGCAATAACGACACCTGCACCAAACTCGGTGCCCAACACCTTGAAGGGCCGCCCAAAGGCATCGTTCAGCCGGCTTTGCACATAGCCGCGAAAGAAGAACTCTTCCATGATCGCCACAAAAACCACGACACCGATCAGCCGCGCGGCCACCGGCGAAACCGGGTGGAGTAGATGCATTGCCAAGAGGCCCGCCCCGAACAGCACCGCGAAGCCTGCGAGCCCGCCCCATCCTGCACCCTCGGGCGCCTCGGCATGAAGAGCCGGGGTGACCCGCACCGCCAAAAGTCCCATCGCGAAAAATCCGCCCGCCAGTATCGCTGCACCCGTCCACTCAAAGGCGCTGGTGTTGAGGCGCGTAAGCACGGGGAACAGGAATGTCGCCGGAAATACGATCAGGGCCGCAATGAGCGCGGTCCACATTTGCGAACCCGCGCGGTGCCAATTCAGGCCAACATCGCTGGGGCGCATGTCCCGAATGCCCGCGAACAGCAGCGGCAGCAGAAAAAAACAGACCAGCGCGGTCAAGGGCGTCCCGCCAAAGGTCTCAAGCTGGGGGGCCTTGAACCCGCCCTCCGTCATGACGTACCGGACCCCGAAAAACAAAGCGCATAACAGCGCCACAGTGATCAGCGCACCAAGCACCCCTGATTTTGCTCTGTCCATGGTGTTTCCCCCGTCCCCTCACCCAGCCCGCCTAACGCTCCCACACATGGCCGCAAAAGTCATCCGGCTGGCGGCAAACCCTGAGTCCGGGGCCGGATCAGACCACCGCTAACCACAATCCCCGTGGCGATTTTGGCGCAATGCTAGCCAAACCGGACGCGACCCGCAAAACCGGCATTGACGGCGGCAAAGGGCCCTGAAACCTTTGAAACTGCGGGGAATTGACTACGTGCGCATGACGATTATCGCCTAACTCTTCCGGGAGGAGTGACCGTGCCTATCGCAATCGACTCAGTGTGGGTCCTGATCGGGCTTGGCCTTTTGTTCCTGGCCTTTGGCGGCAATTTTCTCGTGCGCGCTTCGGTCGACATCGCCGCGCGGCTCGGCGTCTCGCCCTTGTTGATCGGTCTGACTTTGGTTGGCTTTGGCACCTCGACGCCGGAGCTGGTGACCAGCATCCAGGCAGCGCTGGTGCACGCGCCCGGGATCGCCATCGGCAATATTGTCGGGTCGAACATCTCGAATATCCTTCTGATTATTGGCTTGTCCGCGCTGTTGACGCCCATTGCGGCAAGGGCGGGCGCCGTCTTTCGCGATGGCGCCTTTGTGGTGATCACGGCTGTGTTGTTGGCGTGGGTCAGTCTCACTGACGGCTTGAGCGCCGGGACCGGGGTCCTCTTCCTCGCCCTTCTTGTGATCTATGTGCTGATTGCGTGGGCGTCTGAACGTGCGCAGTCCACGACGGTTCAGGTGGCAATTGCGCATAGCCGTTCAGGTTTGGCTCTGTCACTCGTTATTGCAGCGGCCTCCATCGCCATTCTGATCCTTGGCGCCAGCTTTCTGGTCGAAGGCAGTGTGCGGCTGGCGCGCAGCAATGGCTTCTCCGAGGAATTTGTCGGCCTGACCATCGTGGCGATCGGCACCTCTTTGCCCGAACTGTTCACCTCGGTGACCGCGGCCTTCAAGCGTCAGAGCGACATCGCCCTTGGCAATGTGCTGGGCTCCAGCATCTATAATATTCTGGGCATAGGCGGGGCGACGGCGCTGATCCATCCGGTGGCGGTCCCGGCTCAGATTGCCAATTTTGATAATCTCATCATGATTGGCGCGAGTGTGCTGATCCTGCTGTGGTGCCTTCTGGCGCGCGGCATCGGGCGCCTGGGCGGCTTGGTGTTCCTGGCGCTTTATGGGGGATATATTTACGTAATCCACCCCTCCCAAGCTGTCCTCCTGCAAGACCTGACCAAAGCCTTGGCACCACTGGTTCAGGCTCTGGCGCGGGTCACATAGAGATATCCACGCACATCTCCGTCCATCTTCTCTAGGATAATCTGCTACCCGCTCTTGAAGAGCGGGACACGAAGACTGAGGCAGTGCTAAACTGAGACTTCTTTTCCGGGCGGCCCAACCTCAATCGAAAACAGTCCCGGCTGCAGCTGGGGTAAATAAAACACCGCACGATGTGGGTTAAACGTCTCCAGCCCAACGGCGTCGTCATGCGCTTCCATCGCGCGCAGCTAGACGAGTACTTTCGAAGCAAGGGACGCAAGACCTGGTTAGAAGCGGTTTAGAAAAGGCAGTCCTTTCTCAATGCCGATCCCGTCGTCCAAAGTGCCAAGCACTCGCATTTAGGCTGCAGCATGCAGGGACAAGAGCCCAGTGCCGCCTCTTTGTCTAGATTGCCAACCGAAGCGACTCAACCCGCGCCGTCAACAGCCGTATCAACGCCAAGTGAAAGGATGGCCACACTCCATTGACTTCAATCAACACCTTCGCTCAAACCAGCGTCATCTGCCCCGCACCCAAAGGGCGATTGTCAAGCGATTGCCGTTCTTGCGAACACTGCATAGTTACTGCTTTTCTTGTACACCTTAATGTACCTTCTAAGTACATCCACTTTTCGCACCGGCATAACTCGCTTTTATGTGTCACCTTTGCGACACACAATAACAAAAGATGTTCAAGGTTTGATAAAAATAGCAAGCCATGTCTTGAGTGGTGTATACTGACCCCTAATACATGGAACTCATTCGCGGGTCAATTCAGATGAGGAAATTTTCTGCTGTCGACGCTCTAACAATTATTGGATCAGCATTCAGTATAATCGGAATATTTATCGTTTTCGGGCCTGCAATAGATAACATTTTATTTAGCGGTACAAGCATCGTCGATTCTAATTCAAAGGTACTGATCAGCCAACTTTTTATTATAAATATTTGCTTTCTCGCATTTATCGTCTTCTTGGTTTACAGATTAGTCGCGATGCTAAATGACGTTTCAGAAGTCAGAGTTATTCGAAACGAGCCAAAAGACATTCGCAACAACGAAAAAGACATTGCAAGCATTTTTCACAATATTTGTCACGAGGCGCGGAATCAGATTTTTTTTAATACTTTAAGCGCAGAGAGCGTTATTGAAGAAGCGCACATTGACAAAGGAAAATTTCATGACAAACTAAGAAGTTTTTTGATGTTTAACATATATTTTCTAGATAATACTAAATTCTTGTTTGAGACATTGACCGGGGAGAGTTGCTCAGTATGCCTAAAATTCTTGGATGTTCCGGACAGCGCTCCGTCAGGGCGCGCAGAGCTGAATGAAGGCACTCTTCGGGAGCTTCGTGTAAGGACCTTCATGAGAGACTCAAGCTCTGTGAGAGCAAGAAGAGAGACGGACTTGAGGATAGATAGCATACCGGCTCGCGGAAACACAGCGTTCGACACCATCTTAAATGGAGAATCGCAAGACAACTTCTATTTATGCAATGATCTTGTTTCAGACAAGCGGTATATAAATGCGAATATGCGATGGAAGGAATTCTATAATGCAACGCTTGTTGTCCCGGTGCGAATAGAACGAGAGAATGGTTACACAGTTATTGGCTTTTTGTGCATTGACTCGAAGATTGCCCGGTTCGACCAGGAACGATGCCTAGAGATGGCGAGTGCAATTGCTGATTTATACTATACAATTGTGCATTCTTTTGTAAAATTCTTGGAGATGGTTATCTTGGTTTCCGACACCGAAGAGGCTGACAACTTTCCTGTTCAAGACCTCGACGCAACGATGCCGTGGGATGGAACGCCACATTATGCTCTGGAGGCGTTCAAGGCACTAATTCGGCTACAAGACATTTATGGCGACCCCAAACAAGTCCTGGGAACTTAAAATGTTGCGTTTGTCATGCGTTTTGTGGTACCGATATAGAATCATAAGAGGGTTAGCGAATGCCCATTGGTTATGTTCCATCAACTCGTGGTTATCTGTTTGGGGTGCTGTTGCCCAAAGAAGTGGCGCACCCTACGAGCGAGTCGTTCGGAAAAATCGTTCGAGGTTCTAACCGATTCAGATTGCTCGAGAGTCGCCGAAATGCAAAGCGGTCAGTTAGTGATCTCGTTGATGAGCGCGTAGCAGTAAGGTCGCCTGACTCCGGTGTCTGCGATACTGTCGATCAGGAAAGGGATTGACCTGAGCCCCTTCTTTCATCCAGCCGTTGGTAGAGTCCTTGGGTAATTTGTTCCTGTTTGGGTTTGGGATGTAATGGGACGGGGCGCGGGACCGTCCACGAGTCCAAGCGACCCATCCCGTTGCGTTTTGCCATCGAACTGTTGAGCGAATGCCGCCGGAGTTAGGCGGCCGAGCGCGCTGTGCGGCCTGGCGATATTGTAGTCCGTTTTCCAGGCCGCCAGCACCATGCGGGCTTGGCCAAGCGACGGGAAGAGTCTCGTTCAGTAACTCGTCCCGCAGCCGCCTGTTGCGATTTGATGGTCGGTTTCTTCTTGACCCAGATGAGGTGGATAGCCACGCCATCTCATCTAGGCCATTGGAGGCGGGCGAACTTTAGACGGGAAGGCTATGGCTATCTTGGAATTCTAAGCTTACCCCTCTTATCCGACACCCACTCCAGCCGTGCCATTATGGCCGTTGGCCCCATGGGCCCTCATAGCCGCCTTGGACTCTCGCGGACCTGGCTCACTCACCCCCAAAAAAGCGGGCTTTGAACGAAAAGCACCCCAAAACGGGCCTGTTGGGACTACGAATTGGCTGAAATGAGCCAAAAAAAACACCCAAAACCTTGTGTAATCCTGTTACGTTTGGTTGCTGTTTTTGTTACGTTTTGTTTCGTTGTGTTACGTAAAACCCCCTCAAAACCCCTCCGGCAGTGACGTTTTGAGACGCCCGCCGACCCGGACCGGCTCGATCCGGATGGCGCGCCCTGTGCGCGCATCGGTCTCGACAAGGACCCCGCACACGGTTGCAGGGCCAGCCGCCGGCTGATACTTGCCCGCCCCCATCCGGCGGATGAAGCGCACGAGCGGCTCGGGCTTCTCCATGCCGATGACGCTGTCATAGTCCGCGCAGGCGCCCGCATCCGTCTGATAGGCTGTGCCGCCGGGCAGGATCTGGGCATCCGCCGTTGGGATATGGGAATGCGTCCCCACAACCAGGCTCGCCCGCCCGTCGCAATAATGGCCCATGGCCATTTTCTCCGAGGTGGCCTCGGCATGGATGTCGACCACGATCGCATCGGCCGCCAGGCCCAGCGGACAGGCATCCAGGGCCTTGTCGATGGCCTGGAACGGGTCGTCGAGCGGATCCATGAAGATGCGGCCCATCAGGTTGACGACGAGCACGCGCTGCCCGCTCTGGGTCTCGATCAGGGCCTGGCCAAAGCCTGGCACGCCGGGCGGGAAATTGGCCGGGCGCAGCAAGCGCCGCTCATGCTCGTAGAGGCTGACGGAGTCCTTCTGGTCAAAGGCGTGGTTGCCCGTGGTGATGCAGTCCGCGCCCGCCTGGATGAGGCCCTGGACGATCTCCGGCGTAACGCCAAAGCCGCCGGCCGCGTTCTCGGCGTTGACGATGGCGCAGTCGATGCGCAAGCGCCGCCGCAGGTCCGGCAAGGTCTCCATGACCGCCGCGCGCCCACTGCGTCCCACTATATCGCCCAAAAACAACAGCCGCATCACATCCCCCGGCGGAATTCCCGCACCCGCGCCTCGGTTACCACGGCGTCCAGGGGCTCGTCCCACGGATCGCGCGGCAGAGCGTGCGTCTTTTGCGCCTCAAAGGCTAGTCCCACAGCGAAGATCTGGCCCCCGGCTTGGCGCAAGGTTCGCAAAGCCCGGTCGTAGTAGCCGCCGCCATAGCCAAGCCTTGTGCCCGCATAGTCAAAGGCCAGCAACGGCACAAGGATCAGGCTGGGCGTAACCGCGGGCTGGACCGGCGGCGGCTCAGGGATCGCGCGGGCGCCCTTGGTGAGCGCCCCGCCCAGGCTGTGTGCCCGGAACTCCAGATGGTCGCCAACGACCGCTGGCAAGGCGAGCTGCCACCCTTGGGCTGCCAGCTGCTTCATGGCGGGCGCCGGGTCGGCTTCCGACTTGATCCGGACATAACCGGCAGCGACGGCGCCTGGCTTAAAGCGGTCCCATTGCTCAAGTGCTGCAATGAGGTTGACCGCCATCGCCTCCTCTGCCTCGGCAAAGCCGCCAGCCATGCGCAAGGCCTGCCTGGCGGCCAGCGCCGCCTTTCGTAGCTCCGCCTTGTTCGGTAGGGTCAAACGGCCTCTCGAGGGTGATTGGGCGGGCGGGACCGCCCATGCCGTGGAAGGAAAGATCCTCACGGGCCTGCAGTTGCAGGTGGGAACCATATGACCGGAGCCACGGCTCCGGCCAGGGACAGCCCCCAAGAGGGTCAATTAAGGCCCCTGGGTATCTGGTCTTCTCACGTGCGGGGCAGTACCCGCCCGATGCAAAGGTAGGCTCAAGACAGCCGCGCTGCAATATCCTCGATGCGCCGGGTTGCGGCTTCCAGGACTTGCGCCACCGTGACCTCGGCTTGCGCGTTGCGCGCGCCGGTCTCCCGCCCGCCGTCCCGCACCTGCGTGAGTTCGGCGCCGAGCAGCTCAACCTGCTCCTGCCGCTCACTCAGCTCATCGGCCAGGACCAAGCACGCCATGAGCAGCAGCCGCCCCTCTGGCACCTGCCCGATGCTACGGGTGAGTTCGCTGACCTTTTGGTCGACGATCCCGGCGAGATAGCTTAGATGCGCTTCCTCCCCGTCGTCGCACGCGACGGTGTAATTGCGCCCGTTAATGGCAATACTGACATGCGCCATAGCCCGCTTACGCCCTCACTGGCTCGAGAACGGCCCGAATATCGCGGATGGCGCTGTCCAGACGGCCCGCCACATGGCCATTGAGCTTGGCCAGCCGCTGATGCTCCCGGGACAACCGCTCAACCTCAGCCATGAGCGCCGCTTTGTCGGCCCGCAACTGTTCAACCTGAGCCAGCAGATCAAGATTGCCCCCTGTGCCATCGCGGGACTGCACGGTTCGCTCCAAGGCGTCAAGCGCCTGCGAAAAGCCGGATAATGCGGAATCAAGCCTGCTCATGAGTGCTGTATAGTCCATCCTTGCCACGAAGTATCAAGACTTGTCTGCAAGTCCCGTGCCCAGGATGCTTCACAGGCGAATCGGGGCTTGACGCCCTTAGGCGCCCCGTGATGTGAGTCCGCCCGGAATAACCAGGCCCTCAAGCCAACACGGAAGCCACGCATCTTGGCGCGCACCCAACCCTCATCGCTCAGCGGACTTCCCACCCGTACTTTGGCCAATGCGATCCGTGCCTTAGCAATCGACGCAGTTGAAACTGCCAAGAGCGGCCATCCGGGCATGCCAATGGGCATGGCGGATGCGGCCACGGTCCTCTGGACGCAGTTCCTGAAGCACGATCCGGCCGATCCGCATTGGCCCGACCGCGACCGGTTTATCCTGTCTGCGGGGCACGGCTCCATGCTGCTCTACGCCCTTCTTCACCTGACAGGGTACAAGGACTTCCCCCTCGAGGCGCTCAAGCGCTTCCGCCAATTGGGGAGCTATTGCGCAGGCCACCCTGAATTCGGCCATGGCGCCGGTATTGAGACCACGACGGGACCCTTGGGCCAGGGCATCGCGACGGCGGTTGGTTTTGCCATCGCGGAGCGTCATTTGGCGGCCCGCTTCGGCGGTGCCCTTGTCGACCATTTCACCTATGTGATCGCGAGCGATGGCGACCTCATGGAAGGCATCAGCCACGAGACGATTGGCCTGGCCGGCCACCTCAAGCTCAACAAGCTGATCGTCCTGTTCGACGATAACGGCATCTCCATTGACGGCCCTATCAGCCTCTCGGAGTCTGGCGACACATTGGCCCGCTTTGAGGCTTCGGGCTGGCGTGCGGAGCGCATCGATGGCCACGACCCCGATGCCGTCGCTGCGGCTTTAGAACGAGCGCAAGCATCGGACCGGCCTAGTCTCATCGCTTGCCGCACAATCATCGGTTACGGCGCACCCAAAAAGCAGGGAACTTCGGCCGCTCACGGTTCGCCCTTAGGCGCGGAAGAGGCCGCTGCCGCAAAAGCTGCGCTGGGATGGACGCACGGCCCCTTCGAGATCCCAGCCGAGATCAAGGACGCCTGGCACCTCGCTGGCCAACGCTCAGCCGAGGCGCGCAAGGCCTGGGAAGCTAACCGCTTGGCCTTGAGCAACGCGGACGCTCTCGCCTTCGAGACCGCGCTCAAAGGTCAACTGCCCAGAAGCCTCAACACCACCATCGCCGGCTTCAAACGCAAAGCCAGCACCGAGGCAAAACCGCTCGCCAGCCGCAAGGCCTCCGAACATGTGCTCGACGTCCTCAACCCACTGATCCCCGAAATGATCGGCGGCTCTGCGGATCTCACAGAATCCAACTTCACCAAGACCAAAGATCAGCGCCCGCTCTCGGCCAACAATTATGCGGGGCGTTTCATCCATTATGGCATCCGCGAGCACGGCATGGCCGCCGCCATGAACGGCATGGCGCTCCATGGCGGCGTGATCCCCTATAGCGGTACCTTCCTGGTCTTCTCGGATTATTGCCGTCCCTCAATTCGCCTTGCGGCGCTCATGGGCGTGCGGGTCATTCATGTCATGACCCATGACTCAATTGGGCTGGGCGAGGACGGGCCGACCCATCAGCCGATCGAGCATCTTTGGAGCTTGCGTGCCATCCCGAACCTGCGGGTGTTCCGACCCGCCGATACGGTCGAGACGGCTGAATGCTGGCAAGCAGCACTGGAACACACAGCGGGGCCGAGCATTCTTGCCCTGTCCCGCCAGAACCTTGCAGTCCTGCGGCTAACACACACGGATGACAACCTCTCCGCGCGAGGCGGGTATATCTTGAACGCGCAAGACGGCGCCAAGGCGACACTGATCGCGACTGGCTCCGAAGTGATGATCGCACTGGAGGCCCAAAAGCTCCTGGCCGCAGAGGGCATACCGGCCAATGTTGTCTCCATGCCCTGCACCGCCCTATATGACCTCCAAGACCAAGCCTATCGCCAAGCCGTAATCCCCCGCTCCCATGTCCGGGTGGCGATTGAGGCGGGCGGGACGATGGGCTGGGAGCGCTATGTGGGTGAGGATGGCGGGGTGATCGGCATGACCGGCTTTGGCGCCAGCGCGCCGATCGCCGACCTCTACCGGCACTTCAACATCACTGCCGCGGCGGCGGCGAAGGCCGTGAAGGAACGTCTTTAGGAAGAAGGATTGAGAACCACCATGACCACCCGCGTTTTCATCAATGGTTTTGGCCGTATTGGCCGCTTGGTGCTTCGCGCCATCGTGGAGACTGGCCGCAAGGACATCGAGGTCGTGGGCATCAACGACCTGGGCCCGGTCGACACCAACGCCCATCTCCTGCGATATGACTCCGTACACGGCCGGTTCCCCGCAGACGTTTCGGTTGACGGCGAGCACATGATCATCAACGGTCACAAGATCCGCGCTACCGCGATCAAGGACCCCGCACACCTCCCGCACAAGGACCTGGGCGTCGACATCGCGCTGGAGTGCACCGGCATCTTCACCTCGAAGGCCAAGGCCGGTGCGCACCTCGCCGGTGGCGCCAAGAAGGTCGTGATCTCGGCCCCGGGCGCCGCCGATGTCGACGCGACCGTCGTCTTCGGCGTGAACCACGGCGTGCTGAAGGCGGGCGACACCGTCATCTCGAACGCGTCCTGCACCACGAACTGCCTCGCGCCCGTGGTCCACGTCCTCCTCAAGGAAGGCATTGGCATCGAGGAAGGTCTCATGACCACCGTGCACGCCTACACCGCCACGCAGAAGACCGTNNGAGTGCACCGGCATCTTCACCTCCAAGGAAAAGGCCGCCGCGCATTTGACCGCAGGCGCCAAGCGCGTGCTTGTTTCGGCTCCCGCCGATGGCGCCGATCTAACAGTCGTCTATGGCGTCAATCACGACAAGCTGAC
>DMER01000159.1:0-220 GCA_003451645.1 Alphaproteobacteria bacterium
GCGACACAACGGGCATTGAGCCTGACTTCGCGCTTGTCAAATTCAAGAAACTGGCCGGTGGCGGCTACTTCAAGATCATCAATCAATCGGTGCCAGAGGCGCTGCGCGTCTTGGGCTACAGCGCCCCGCAGATCGAAGCGATGATTTCCTATGCGGTTGGCCATGGCACGCTGATTGGCGCGCCAGGCGTCAATCACGAGTGGCTGAAGATCAAGGGCTT
>DMER01000159.1:441-641 GCA_003451645.1 Alphaproteobacteria bacterium
TGGCTGAAGATCAAGGGCTTCACGGAGAGGGAGCTCACCAAGATCGAAAGCGCGCTCGCAACCGCCTTCGATATCCGTTTCGTCTTCAACAAATGGACGCTGGGCGAGGACTTCTGCACCCAGACCTTGGGCCTGGATGCCCAACGCCTTGATGCGCCCGGCTTTGACCTCCTGAGCGAGATCGGCTTCACCAAGACCGA
>DMER01000159.1:910-1086 GCA_003451645.1 Alphaproteobacteria bacterium
GCCAATCTCTATTGCTCCGGCGCCATGACACTTGAAGGCGCGCCTCACTTGCGGCCTGAGCATCTGCCGGTCTTTGACTGCGCCAATCCGTGCGGCCGGCTGGGCAAGCGCGCGCTTTCGGTCGACAGCCATATCGAGATGCTGGCCGCTGTGCAGCCCTTCATCTCGGGCGCGAT
>DMER01000159.1:1340-1674 GCA_003451645.1 Alphaproteobacteria bacterium
ATCTCCAAGACGATCAACATGCCCGCCGCATCCTCAGTTGAGGATTGCAGCAATGCCTATATGAAGTCGTGGAAGCTGGGCTTGAAGGCCAATGCTCTGTACCGGGATGGCTCCAAGCTCTCGCAACCTTTGGCCTCGAGCATCCTTGCCAGCGGCGCGGATGAGGAGGAAACCCTCGCCGATCAGATCAGCGATTTGCCGCAAGCAGCCCGCGCGGCGGTGATCGCTGAGCGTGTGGTGGAGCGCATTGTGGAGATCGCGCGCGGCCGGGAAAAAATGCCGACCCGGCGCAAAGGCTATACCCAAAAGGCAATTGTGGGCGGCCACAAGGTCT
>DMER01000159.1:1949-7933 GCA_003451645.1 Alphaproteobacteria bacterium
TGGGCGAGATCTTCATCGACATGTACAAGGAAGGTGCAGCCTTCCGTGCCATGATGAATAATTTCGCCATCGCGGTTTCGCTTGGGCTGCAATATGGCGTGCCGCTGGAGGAGTATGTGGAGGCCTTCACCTTCACCCGCTTTGAACCGGCCGGCATGGTGCAAGGCAATGATTCGATCAAGAACGCCACCAGCGTCCTGGATTATGTGTTCCGCGAATTGGCGGTCAGCTATCTGGGCCGCAATGATCTGCGCCACACCAACCCGGCTGAGGGCGATCTGGGCGGCGGCGAAGACGAAGAGCGTGTCGTGGCGCGCCCCGATCCCGATCCGTCGCGCATTGTCTCAACGGGCTTCACGCGCGGCTTCTTGCCGGCAAGCCTGGTGGTGCTTGATGGCGGCCAGCGCCAAGCCCTTGCCGGGGCGCCGAATGGCGGCGTTACCGCTCTCCTCGACCTGGGGCAAGATGGTCTGGCCCGGCAGCTGGTCCCGGCCGCCAACCCTGTCGCGGAAGCCATGGGTCAGATCGAACGCCAAGTCGTTGCGGCGGCTGTTCGTACACAGAACCACGCTCAAGCCGACAAATTGCGCAAGGCCAGCGAAGCGCGGATCAAGGGCTATGAGGGTGATGCCTGCGGCACCTGCGGCAACTTCACCATGGTGCGCAATGGCACCTGTCTCAAATGCGATACGTGCGGCGGCACGAGCGGCTGCAGCTGACGTTTGCTTAAAGTAAGGCTATCGAGGCCGGGGATCATCAGACCCCGGCCTTTTTCATTTCACCGCCTGCGCATTCGAGCGGGCCTATATCCGCCGGGTCCAGGCCGCCCATGACAAGGCGGCCGCAGCCGTCAGACGAGGCAACGGCGGACCGGGTGTAAACGCATGGTGCGCCTGTGCGCGCAAAAGCGGGATGTGCTGGCGGGCCAGCACTGCGGGCAGAATCGCCGCCGCGGCGCCAGCTGGGATGGCCTGGCGGCGAGCCTTCAAAACCGCCTCCTCCGCACGTCCCAAGACCTGCGCGACAACGGGCGCAATGCGTGCCTCATCGCCCGCAAAGACGTCTTCCGGTCCGATCCCTGCCCTCGCCAAAAGATCGAGCGGCAAATAGCAATGGCGCTGGCTGGCGTCCACCGGCAACGACCGCAGCACGCCCACCAGCGCAAAGGCGTTCCCCGCTGGTCCGGCGATCGCGTCTGCCATCGCCCCTGCCCCACATAGACGCGCCGACAATTTCATGAGCGCGCCTGCGGTTGCCTGCGCATGGGCCTCCAAGGCATCGATCGTGGCGAACGGGCACTCGTTCAATTCCTCCGTGCGTGCATCGATCAGGCCCAGCAAAAGCTCCGTAGGCAGATGATAGGCCGGAATCAACGGCGCCAGAGCCTGCAGCGCTGGCACTTCGGCCTTGGCACCTGCGGCCGCGCGTTGCAGCTGCTCGCGCCACCAGGCGAGCCGCAAGTGTCCTGCCATCGGCTCCCGCACCAGGCCTTTGACGCGGGCGAGTTCCAGGTTGAAGGCATAGAGGATCATCAACCGCTTGCGCGCCTCGGCACTCGCAAAAAAAGCCGCCGCCATGCGGTCCGGATCGCCCGCGGCAACTGCGGCCTCAAAGGCTTCACCGCTGGGGTCTGACGAAGACACCGGGGGCTCGGGCAAGCTCACGCTAACCCAGCGCGCCAGAGGTCATGACGCTCTGAGCCGCTGTCATGCAAAGCAGCATCGGGATCGACAGAACCACATTGGTCCGCCCATAGGCTGTGGCGCGCATCATGGCGGCGCTGCGCTGATCCTTGGAGAGTTCGGGAAAGCGGTTCTCCAGATTAAGCCCGCGCTGCAAACTCGGCCAGACCACGAACCAGGTGTTGAACCACATAATGATGGCCAGCCACATGCCCAGGGCCAAGAGCACCTCGTAGAGCGGGAAATCAAAGGCCGCACCAAAGGACAGCACATCAACTACGCCACGCACCAATTGCGCGAGGATCAGACCGGTGATGAGCGTCGCCATCGCCGCCCAGCGCAGCAGCCAGAGCCCCTGCAGCAGGGCCGCCTGCGGTGCACCTGCGCCAGGCGCCGTAGTCTGGGGCTGAGAGAGCGATCCCGGCGGCTGCACAAAAGTGAAGTAGTAGTGGAACCCTAGCCATACTATCCCCGCCAGCACATGCAGCCAGCGCAAGATCAGCGCCCAAAATCCTGGCCTGCTGATTACATCGACAGGCGAGGCACCGGACAACGCATTGGCGAATACGGCCGTCAGCACCGCAAGCGCAAATCCAGCCGCGAGCACAAAGCGCGGCTTGGCCAGAATTTGCGACCAGACTTGCATGGGGTTCACTCTTCGCCGGTCACAGACGGGTGCATATCCACCATCATCAGATCACAGAGCAATTTCTTTGGGGCTGGTCTTCAGCCACTGCACCACACACAGCCTGGTGACCCAAATGGCCGTGAACACCGAGGTGACAATCCCCAGCGACAACGCGACGCCAAAGCCGCGCACCGGACCTGTTGCTTGCGCGATCAAGATCAAACCGGCGAGCAGTGTGGTCAATTGCGAATCGATGATGGTTGTCATCGCGCGCTCAAACCCAGAGTCGATCGAGGCTATGACGCCTTTGCCTAATGCGCGCTCCTCGCGGATGCGCTCAAAGATCAGCACATTGGCATCGACCGCCATGCCCATCGTCAGCACAAAGGCTGCGATCCCTGGCAAGGTCAGCGTGATCTGGAAAATCGTGAACAGTCCCGCCAGCAGCACCAGGTTGCACAGCAAGGCGACATTCGCAAACACGCCAATCAGACCATACGACAATGCCATGACCTCCACGACGAGACACAATCCAACGATCGCGGCCACTTGGCCTGCCGCGACCGAATCCGCGCCCAACTCGGCGCCGACAACGCGTTCCTCGACCACGGAGATCTCGGCGGGCAGCGCGCCCGCATTCAGCATCACCGCCAAATCATTCGCGGTCTTGTTTGTGAAGCCGCCTTCAATCTGCCCATCGCCGCCCAGGATCGGTGTGCGGATCACCGGCGCCGAAATCACATCCTTGTCGAGCACGATGGCAAAGCGCTTGCCGACATTTTCGCGGGTGACGCGAGCAAACTCGCGCGCGCCTTGCATGTTAAAGGCAAAGGAGACGATCGGCTGGCCTGATTGCTGGTCATAGCCGCCTGCAGCCCGCACCAGCATGTCACCGCTAATGATGACCGTATCCCGAATCACGACGGGGATGGGTTGCTCGCCCGGATTGCGCGGCTGCTCATAAAGGAGCGTCGTGCCGGGTGGCACCCGGTTGGCCGCAACGTCACTGGCCGAGACGCTGTCATCGACGAGGTGGAAGGTCATCTTGGCGGTCTTGCCAAGAAGGGTCTTCAGTTGTTGGGGGTCTTCCAGTCCCGGGACCTGCACCAAGATCCGGTTCGCACCTTGCCGCTGAATGGCCGCCTCTTTCACACCGCCGCCATCGACGCGCCGCCGCACCACCTCGATCGACTGCTCAATAACCTGCTTGCGCAGATCGACCATAGCGGGTTCCGTATACTTGACCGTGAACCGTCCTTGGTCTTCCGTGACCTCGAGGTCCTTGGTGTTAAAGCCCAAGGCAACCATGCTGGTGATGCTGCTCGACAGGCTGTCCAAAACCGTCTTGGCGTCCACCCGGTCGGCCTCATCGGGGATAAACACACTTAGCGTGTCGCCCTTGACGTTGAGTTCAGTAAAGCGCACGCCTTTCTTGCGGAACTCAGAGCGCAGGCCCGGCAGCCGGCCCTTGAGCCGGTCCGTGATCACCGGATCGACCTTGACCTCCAGCAGCAGGTACACCCCGCCTCGCAAATCCAGTCCCAGATTAAGCGGCTGACTGGGCAGAAATCCCATGCCCTGCACCGCCTGGCGCATGTCGTTGGGCAGGACGTTCGGCAATGCCGTGAAGAACCCTGCGATGCAAATCGCAATCACCAGAAACGCCTTCCAGGGCGCCATATGTACCATAGCTAGCCGCCTTATTCTGAGAAACAGAGACCCGCGCTATTGCGCAGGTTCTGACTTTGAACGGACCTCTTGGATCATGTGGCGCACGACGCGCATCTTGACCCCTTCGCCCACATCGAGCGTGACCTCTGCATCCTCGACCTTGACGATCTTGCCCAGGACCCCGCCAGAGGTGACCACTTGATCGCCGCGTTTCAAGTTCGCTACCATCATTTGGTGCGCCTTGATCCGCTGCTGTTGCGGGCGCATCACCAGGAAGTACATGATGGCGAAAATCAGCAACAGGGGCACAAGCTGGATCAGGATGGCATCCATGCCGCCTCCGCCACCTGCCGCTTGCGCATAGGCCTGTGTAACGAACATCGTCTGTAATCTCCCGACTGGAACGTCCTACTGGGTCTGCGCGCCCCGCCCTTTTCGGATGCGAGGCAGCTTGACAGTCACCAATAGTCCATAATTGTTGGACGCGGACTATATAGACCGCGGGCCCGATTGCAATCAGCTGGACATGAAGGATCACGAAATCAGTGCCGCCTGAGCCTCTCGAGCTCCATTTGAGCAAGATTTCCGCGAGCCTTGAGCGGTTGTGCCCTCTGCCGCCCGGTCCTACCCAATGGGGTGCCGCAAAGGCCTTTGTCTGGCAGGCCCAGCAAGGCGCTCTCAAACCCGTTATGGCCGCAAACGCCCTAAACCTCGATGCTTTGCGTGCGATTGAGCCGCAGAAGGTGGCCCTTCTCGCCAATACGCGCCAATTTGCGGCGGGCCATGGGGCGAACAATGCTCTGCTTTGGGGTGCACGCGGTATGGGCAAGAGCGCCTTGGTTAAGGCGGTCCATGCCGCCCTGAGCCAAGGGGAGTTTCCAGATCTGCGCCTCGTGGAAATGCGCGCCGAGGATTTGCACACGCTCGACCGCGTGCTCGAAATTTTGCGCCGGGCGCCCTATCGCGTCATTCTGTTCATCGATGACCTCGCTTTCACGGGCGATGACGCGGCCTATCGCGCCCTTAAGACCATCCTCGATGGCAGCATCGAGGGCCGCCCGGCTCATGTCATCGTCTATGCGACATCCAACCGGCGCCATCTCATGCCCCGCGACGCCTCGGAGAATGAGCACGGCTCAAGCCTGCTGCCGCACGAATCGGTCGACGAGAAGATTTCGCTCTCCGACCGCTTTGGCTTATGGCTCGGGTTCCACGCCTGCACGCAAGAAGAGTATCTGGACATCGTGGGAACTTATGCGGCGGCGGCCGGTCTGACGCTGCCGAAAGACGCGCTGCACCGTCAGGCACTCGCCTGGGCCGCACAACGCGGCTCACGCTCGGGCCGCGTCGCGTGGCAGTTCATGCAAGACCTTTGCGGTCAGATGGGGCGCACGCTCTGAGCGCAATGCTCACAAGCTCGCATTCATATCCGGGTTACCGATATAGCGCCGCGGATCGACCGGCTTGTCGCCGCGCCTGATCTCGAAGTGGACTTGCGGGACATCGACACCGCCCGTGCGGCCGGCCTTCGCGATAGCTTGGCCTTGGGAGACCTTGTCGCCCTTGCGCACTAGCAGCTTCGAATTATGGGCATAGGCCGTCACATAGCCATTGGAGTGTTTGACGAGCACCAAATTGCCAAAACCGGGCAGCTCATTCCCAGCGTAAATCACGGTTCCGGTGTCGGCCGCTTTCACGGGCGTTCCTGCGGGCACAGCGATATTCAAGCCGTCATTGCGCGCACCATTGGCCCGCTCGCCAAAGCTTGAGACAATCCGGCCAGTCACCGGCCAAATGAAGGTGTTGTTCGCAACCGCTGGCCGTTCGGCCGCCGGCACCGGGTCCAATTCCTGCTTCTCCTCATCTGCAGGCCGTTTTGTTTCAACCGCTGCCACTTGCTGAGGTTTGGCGGGGATCAATGGACCGCCAACCCCTGCTGGCCTGTCCTTTGCCGCAACAGCCACTGCCCCAGCAGGCTTTAGTTGCGGGCGTGCAAGGGCCGT
>DMER01000159.1:8159-8492 GCA_003451645.1 Alphaproteobacteria bacterium
AGGGCCGTCATCCGTGCCGAGACCAATAATTCGCGTTCGGCGTCTGGGTCGAGGTCCCGCCGGTTCGGCGCAGGCGAAGGTATAGGGGCCGGTTGCGGCCGCGTCTCAGCCACTGGCGCTGGCGCCTGCATTGCGGGCAAGCGCGGCGCGGGGCGCAGCGCAGCCTCAGCAACACTTGGCCTGGGCTCAGCTCGGCGTGCCACCTGCGGCGGCTCGAGCGTTTGCACCTCAACTGGAATTCTCAGTGTTTGGCCCGCGCGGATCTTGCTCGCGTCCCGCAATCCATTGGCAGCCAGAATGGCTTTTTGCGGCACACCATGCCGCCTAGCCATC
>DMER01000196.1:0-2768 GCA_003451645.1 Alphaproteobacteria bacterium
ATCGGTCATGATGATGACCTTGTCATAGCGCAGATCGTCCTGCCGGTAGCGCGAGCCCGTGCCGCAGCCAAGCGCCAGCACCAGATCGGCTAACTCCTTGTTCTGGGCGAGCTTGCCTTCCGCCGCGGAGGCGACATTGAGGATCTTGCCGCGCAAGGGCAGGATCGCTTGCGTCGCCCGGTCCCGCGCTTGTTTCGCTGAGCCGCCGGCCGAATCGCCTTCGACCAGAAAGATTTCAGTGCCCGCCGCCGCCTGCACCGTGCAGTCCGCAAGCTTACCCGGCAGGCGCAAGCGGCGCCCCGCTGCCGAGCGCTGAACCTCTTTCTCCGCCTTGCGTTTCAGGCGCTCGTCCGCCTGCTCGACGCAGAACTCGACCAGGCGCTTGGCGTCGTTGGTCGAACCCGCCAGCCAATGGTCGAAATTGTCCCTGACCGCGTTCTCCACAATGCGGGTCGCATCGCTGCTGGACAATTTGTCCTTGGTTTGCCCTTGGAATTGCGGATCGCGGATAAAGACCGAGAGCAGCCCTTGCGCACTATTCATGACATCGTCGGAGGTGATCTGTCCGGCCTTGCGGTGGCTGATCAGCTCGGCATAGGCCCGCACGCCCTTGGTCAGCGCCGCGCGCAGTCCCTGATCATGCGTGCCCCCTTGCGGGGTCGGGATCGTGTTGCAATAGGAGTGGATGAAAGCGTCCTCGCCCGGTGCCCAAGTCACCGCCCATTCCACCGTGCCAATGCCGTCCTTGCCCTCGATGCGTCCGGCAAAGGGCTTGGGCACGAGTGTCGTCTCTTGCCCAATCGTTGTCTGCAGATAATCGAGCAAGCCGCCCGGAAAGTGGAACACTTCCTCTGCAGGCGTCGTATCGTGGGCGCCGAGGAGATCGGGCGCGCAGGACCAGCGGATCTCGACGCCCCGGAACAGATAGGCCTTGGAGCGGGCCATGCGGTAGAGGCGGGACGGTTTGAATTGCAACTCTGTCCCGAAAATTTCCGTGTCCGGCTGAAAGGTCACTGACGTGCCCCGCCGGTTGTGGACGGCGCCCATGTCCTTGAGTTTGGTGACCGGCACGCCGCGCTCATAGCGCTGCTGAAAGAGCTTGCGGTCGCGGGCAACCTCCACCTCCAAAAAGGCGGACAAGGCATTGACCACCGAGGCGCCCACGCCATGCAAACCGCCGGAGGTCTGATAGGCATCGCCTGAGAATTTGCCGCCCGCATGCAGAACCGTGAACACGATCTCCAGCGCGGATTTGTTTCTGTGCTTGGGGTGCGGGTCGGTGGGGATGCCCCGGCCATTGTCGCGCACCGTCAAGACATTGTCGGCCCCTAAATGAAGCTCGATCCGGTTGGCGTATCCTGCCACCGCCTCATCCATCGCGTTGTCAAAGATTTCGGCGGCCAGATGGTGCAACGCGCGCTCATCCGTGCCGCCAATATACATGCCCGGCCGCCGCCGCACGGGCTCCAGCCCCTCCAGCACCTCGATGTCCTTGGCGCTATAGGACTTGTCGGCGTCCTTTGGGGCGTTGAAGAGATCAGGCTTGGGGGCGGATTTGGACATGAGGGCTTGCGGTCTCGATTCACGGAGTTGGGACCGGCTATAAAGACCCTGTGGGCGCCACTGACAAGGGCGAAGGCCGCCGGCGGTCTTGACGCGACTACGGGAAATCAGTAGTCAGGGCCAATCATGACCGGGCCTTCTACTATAACAGTCGTCAAAGTGGACGGTAAGCTCTATCAGGAAACGCCCGATGGGCTTGTCTTGATGCCCAAAGCGGAACCTGGCCGGGAGATGACCGAAGAGGAAATCTACCAGGCGGCGCTGAGCGATCCTGATAATCCCCCCATGACGGCTGAGGATTGGGCGCGGCTGAAACCCGTTCCCCGTGTGCGGACCTTGCGCCGTGCGTTGGGCATGACGCAGGAAGACTTCGCCCAGAAGTTCCACATCCCTTTGGGCACTTTGCGCGATTGGGAGCAGGGGCGGTCCGTCCCCGACCAGCCAGCCAAGGTCTTGTTGCGCCTGATTGCCCATGATCCTGAGGGGGTGATGGCAACCCTGGCAAAAGACGCCGCAGCCGTAGAGTCCGCTTGACCCTGTTCAACCCGCACGCCGCGCCAGCCGCTCGGCCCGGATGCGGCGCAGTTCGGCGCCCAATTTCGCCTCAAAGAATTTGTCGCAGCCGATACACACATTAGCGTAAGGGCGGCCCTTGGGGTCGCTTACATGCGAGGCTGCCCGGTACTCCTCCCGCGACCAGCCCATCTCAAGACCCATCGCCTCCGGGTCGCCCGCATTGATCGCCTCCAATGCCGGATGCCCTTTCAGGCTGTCGAGAATATCCACCAGGCGCTCCTCAGCGAGTGAGCCCAAGGGCGCCTTGGTCTTGAGGCAACAAGGATAGATCGACCCGTCCGGCTCGATCGCCACTTCCGAGCCAATCAGCCCATGGTTCAGGAAATTCTTGCCGCCGCTCCAGCGCGCGCAGAAATTCGTCTCATAGCTGGCATTGGACAGTCCATTGGCCCAGGCGCGCCCGCGCGGCCACAACTCGCCAATCCACAGATCGGGCTGCGCGCCAAAGAACAAATAGAACGGACCCGGATCATCCTCGGCCGGACGCTCCGTCGGTGTCTGCAGGCGCGGATCGCGGGCCCCGCCAAGGCCGATCTCGCGCGCGCCAAAGGGCTTCATCATGGCACGGATCTTTTCGACCAGCGCGAATTTCTTCTCGCCCTCAAGGCCCATATGGAAATCGTCGATGC
>DMER01000196.1:2995-3251 GCA_003451645.1 Alphaproteobacteria bacterium
CATATGGAAATCGTCGATGGAGGCAATCGCAATGGTGCGCACACCGCGCGCGAAAACCTCAGCCACCATTTCGGGCGTAAGGATATCGCCCGTCGTCTGCAAGGACAGGGATGGCCCCTGATCGCCCCAGCGCGCACGAATGGCGTCGAGTGTGGGATACAGCAGCTCTTCCCGCACGCCATCGATCAGCAGCTCCCCGCCCGCGAGTACCAAGAGCGTCCGCCCGCGCTTGGGCTTGCCGCTCGCGTCCAACCGG
>DMER01000196.1:3480-3755 GCA_003451645.1 Alphaproteobacteria bacterium
GGTTCTCATAAGTCATGTCATCGGGCAAATTCGCGAGCACGCGCGGCATCGCGGTCAGCCCTTCCTGAACCACCTTCTTCAGATTGTCCCGGACATAAGGGCGGAAGCGGTCATCATAGCAATGCACACATTTGCGGTGGCACGCCCATGTCAAAACCCAATAGAGCGCCTGCACCGTCGTGCTCCCACCAATCCAGATGATTCAAACAGGCGACGCAGCGCCTCCCACACACGCATAGGCACAAAAAACCCTACAAACAAGCGTCAGCGCCCTC
>DMER01000196.1:3977-9990 GCA_003451645.1 Alphaproteobacteria bacterium
TAGCGCCCTCACGCGGCGGACACAAACCTTTGAACGAGACCGCAATTGCGCTAGGCTCAGCCAGAAGTCGCATGGCGGCAGGACTGACCGGGAACAGTGGGGGGCACGATGCGCTGGGTCATTCGGATCGTAGTGGGGTTGCTCGTCATCGGCGGGCTGGGGCTGGGGGCTCTTTGGGTGCTCAAGCCTTGGGTCCCGGAAATCCAGATGGCGGAGCCTGGAGAGACGGGCCGCCGGATCGCCGAGCAGGGTTTGCTCGCCAATTATTTCCCGGCCGAGGGTTCGGGGCCGCATCCGGCCATCATTTTGCTGGGTGGCTCGGAGGGCGGCTTGGCGCGCGCCGCCGTCCGCACTGCGCGCGAATTGCAAAAGGCAGGCTTCTCAGTCCTCCATGTCTCGTATTTTCGCGGGGCCGGTCAGCCTTATTCGCTGGAGGAGGTGCCGCTTGAGACCTTTGACCGCGCCCGCGACTGGCTAAAGGCGCAAGCGCTGGTCGATGCCAATCGCATTGGCATGGTAGGTATTTCCAAGGGCGCGGAGGCCGCACTGCTATACGCCAGCCGCAATTCCGATATCCGCGCCGTGGTGGCGGGTGTGCCCTCCAATGTGGTGTGGGTTGGCATCAATTGGGACTATGGTGGCGCTGGCTTTCGTAGTTCCTGGGCGCAAGGGGGCAAGGCGCTGCCGCATTTGCCTTTTGGTACCTATGATTGGAATGAAGGTGTGGTGTCCGGTTACCGCAATGGCCTGAAGGCGCTCGATCAGCACCAAGACGCGATCATTCCGGTGGAGAAGATCGCCGGGCCCTTGCTCCTGATATGCGGGGAGGCGGATCGTTTATGGCCGTCCTGCGACATGGCCCGCCTCGCCGAAGCGCGCGCCAAGGAGAAGGGGGCGCCCGCCGTCACGGTCCTGGCCTATGCCGATGCGGGTCATGCGGCCTTTGGCGTTCCCTTGGAGGCGGACCATCCGAATTTCAAGGCTTTGGGGTCCATTGGCGGCTCGCCGGAGGGCAACAACGCGGCGCGGGAAGACTCATGGCCCAAGACGCTGGCTTTCTTGCGAGAACATCTTGGCCCCCCGCCGCAATAGATTTGCGAGGGTCAGGTCTCTGGAGTCTGAGGTTCAGGGCGTTGCAGCCGCCTTTCCGGTGCATTCCTTTCGCGCGGCCGTCCGAGCCTCGCGCAGCTCCGGCAACAGGTCGTAATCACTCACCATGACATTGTAGCCATCCTTGGGGTCGACCAAGAGAAAGGTCGAGATTGGATAGGCGCCCGTGGGCTGGGCCAGCAGAGCGGTCTCGCAAGGGGCATGGGCCAGTTGCCCTGGGCGGCCAACACGAATGGTCAGGCTTCCCTTGGAGTTAGGCCCATCCTTAGCCTTTTGTGCTTTGATCCGTGTACGCACGAGGTCCAGCCTCTTGAGGTCAGCTTGAGAGAATTTGTAGACATTGAGTGAGAACCCTCGACGTTGCCGGGCGGCCAGCGGCGACACATCGGCCGGGGTGTTGGACCGCTCCAGGATGAAGTGCTCCTCAATGACCTGCGGGTCGCCTTCGCGTGCCGCATGCACCGTCATTTTGACTTCCAAGTCCCGCAAATCGGGTCCATTCCCGATGGGTGCCTGAACCGCCGCTCGCCAGACCGTGAAGTCTGACTGCCATGGGTCGAAGTTCCAGAGATTGTAAATGGTCTGAAGCGGGATGCTTGCGCAACCCGTCAACAAGATGGACAGAAGTGTCAGGGATATGTTACGCATGCACCGCCTATTTCAGTCATTAATGAAAGTATAACGATCATAAATTACCCTGAAACAGAAAATCTTGCAATGCAAAATCATGAGGCCTCGATGCAAAATTATCGTCGCTTTAGCGCTTGGATGGCCCGGCTCACGGCCACGTTGGCGCTCTTGTATCCTCTGGTCAGCGTCCTGCTGTGGTTTGTGCCCGGTGGGTTGGACATGATTCTTGAGGGCTTGCCTGACGTTCGTGGCGCCGTTGGTCGTGTGGGAGGTCCTGGCCTGCTGGCAGGGATCGCGGTGACGGCGGCCCATGCGAGCCTGGTGGCGCTGGCCTTGTGGGTGTCTTCGCACCTCTTTTCGCAGGTCTCCAAGGGCGACTACTTCTCGCCTCATACTGGAAAGCGTTTGCGCTTGATGGGAGGAACCTTGCTTGCCTATGCCGTGGCAAGCCCGTTCGTCGATGCGGCCTTGTCAGTCGCGCTCACGGTCAACAATCCGCCAGGCCAGAGGCTACTTGCCATTTCGATCTCAAGCCACGACATCAATATGGTTGTCTTTGGGGCGCTGTTCCTGGTCTTGGGCCACGTCCTGGCCGAGGCTGCGCGGATGGCTGACGACCACAGCCAGATCGTCTGACGGCCATGCCCATCATCGTCAATCTTGATGTCATGTTGGCGCGTCGCAAGATGCGGTCCAAGGAGCTGGCTGAGCGCATTGGGATCACCGAACAAAACGTCTCGGCGCTCAAATCGGGCAGGGTCAGGGGCGTGCGCTTCGAGACGCTGGAGCGCATTTGCGAGGTCTTGGAGTGTCAACCTGGCGACATTCTTGAGTTTCGCGCGGGCGGGCCCCCAACGCAGACGTTAGCTGACCTTTGACCACTCCATTATTCGGCTGCCGCCGCCAGCATCGGGGTCGGGCGTGTCAGCCCCGCTTTTTCCAGAGCGCGCAGCCGTGCGGCCTCGCCCATGTAAGGGTAATTCCACGGCAGCCCCAACCGGACCGAGGCTTGCGAGGCAGGCGTCCCCGCCAGGGGCAACCGCTCTGCCAATCCGGCCGCCGCCTTCAAAGCGATCCGGTCAGTGCGGGTCAGGTCGAACGCCTTGCCCAGTTGCAGCCGCTCACGGATCAAAGGCGGGAGAATCGAGACCGAGGCACGTGCGACCGCGCGATGGAGGAATTTGGGCACAAAGGGGGCCGCTTTGCCCGACTGAATGATGTCCAGGAACTCCATCACGATTGGGTGCGGCTCGAACCGGTCGGCCAGCGCCATCATCATGGCCTCAAAGGCGGCGGGCGAGGAGGGGCTCGTCTTCACACCGTAAAGTTGGGTGACCGTCCAGCTCTCGGAATAGAACCGGGTCTGTTCGGTGGCACTCAAAGGCCGCACGAAACGGTCATAGGCGTTCAGGAACCCGTAAGACGCGGTTGCCGCCACCCAATCCAGTAACTCAGTGTCGAGCGCACGGTAGTGCTCGCCCTTGGGCGTCTGGCCTTGGACCTTGGCATGCATATTGGTGACGCCCGCGATCACGCGCCGGGCAGCACTTTCAGGCCCATAAACACCCACCATTGCGGCGATTCCGGTGCGCTTTGAACGTCCGATAGGGTCTATTTTGTAGGTTGAGTGATCCCAAACCCCGGACCTTATCCGCGCATCGGCGAATTCCATGAGCACGGCGGCGATACCGCCAACACCCAGCGCAATAGGGTTCTTAAAGACCCGCCATTGCAAACTAGAGGGGTGTTGTAGAGACATTTCGCCCTTGGGTGACGTGAAATCGATGGTCCAGCCAAGGTAACGGCCTTTCAGCATGGGCGGCTCTCGCGTCTGACGCTTTGCGGATTTCGGGATCGCACGGGAGACTTATCCGACAGCGCCGGACTGAAGCGATGATGGGTCACGTCGGCTCCGCCTTCAATGGCTGGGCGCCAAAAAAGAAAACGCAGTGATAACGGGCCTTGGACGCCCAGAAATCGCGGAATTGGGCCAAAGGGCTCGCGAATTCTTGTGGTTTTTTGTTTCGTTTTGTTTCGTTGGTGTTACGTTTTGTTACGTTCACCATCGCAAAAAGGGCGGAAATCATGACCACGATCACAGCGCCTGTTACGTTGCCGTGCGGCGTCACCCTGGCCAACCGGCTGGTCAAGGCCGCCATGACCGAGGGGCTCGCCGACGCTTACAACCGCGCCACCGCCCGCCATGTCCGCCTCTACGAGACTTGGGCGCGCAGCGGCGTGGGCTTACACCTGACCGGCAAAGTCCAGATCGACCGCCGCCACCTGGAGCGCCCGGGGAACGTAGCCATCGTCGGCCCGCAGAGCCCTGAGCAGCTTGCGGCGCTAAAGGCATGGGCGTCGGCCGTGACCCGCACAGGCGCCCAAATCTGGATGCAGATCAGCCACGCGGGCCGTCAGACGCCAAAGGCGGTGAACGCCACGCCCGATGCCCCCTCCGCTGTGCCCTTGCGGTTGCCCGGCGGCAATTTCGGCAAGCCCAAGCCGCTCAGCGAGCCCGCGATCCTCGATCTGATCGCGCGCTATGCCTTTGTCGCCCGAACCGCGCGCGATTGCGGCTTTGGCGGCGTTCAAATCCACGCCGCCCATGGCTATCTGATCTCTCAATTCTTGAGCCCTATCTCCAACCAGCGCCGCGATGCCTTGGGCGGTTCGCTTGAAAACCGCAGCCGCTTCTTGGTCGAGGTTCTAAAGGCAACACGCGCGGCCGTGGGCAGCGACTTCCCCGTTGCGGTCAAGCTCAACTCCGCGGATTTCCAAAAGGGCGGCTTTGGCCATGACGAGGCCTTAGAAGTGGTGCGCACCCTCAACGGCCTGAAGATCGACCTGCTCGAGATTTCCGGCGGGACTTATGAGCAGCCGCGCATGGTCGGCTTGGACGGCGTTCTTGAGCCCGTCCACGACACCTCGGTGCGCGCCTCCACTGCCGCGCGCGAGGCCTATTTCCTGAACTACGCTGAAAGCATCGCTGCCGTCGCTCAAATGCCTTTGATGGTCACCGGCGGCTTGCGCACGCTTGCCGGCATGAATGATGCACTCGGTTCCGGAAAGATCGCCCTGCTCGGCATTGCCCGGCCCATGTGCGGTGATCCGGTGAGCCCCGCCTCGCTCTTGCAGAAAGGCGAAAGCCTTCCCACCTATGAGAAGAGTTTGCGGCTCGGTCCCGGTTGGCTCGGACCCAATTCGCCCTTTTCGTTGATCAAAATGATCAACGCCTTTGGCGGTCAGGGCTGGTACTACCAGCAAATCATGCGGATGGGCGATGGGTTGCCGCCCGATCTTGGCATGGGTCTTTTGACCGCCTTCCGCCGCTACCAGGCGGATGAGAGTGCCAAAGCGAGAGCACTTAAAAGTTGAGCAACCAAAGATAGCATCCTTCCGGATTTATCTGATCCCGAAAGTCCTCTTTAACCAGCGGCGCGTAGAGTGCCGCTTGTAAAGGCGCGTGGGGCCTCTTGCTGCGGCTGGGGCTGGGTTTGGATTTGGGACAGACACGGACCATGGCGATGGAGACGCAGGACCATTCGAGCCTCGAGCGCCGTGTGTGCCTCGAGCAACTGCGCACGAATGGCACGCAGGTCCTCACCATCCTCGCGACCACGCCGCTCTGGGCGCTGCTGATCGCCTATAGCTTCTCTGGCCCCTTTCCAGCCTTCGGCGTCGTGCCGGCGCCGACCTTGGTCACCTGGGTTGTCATCGTGACCTTTGCCTGCGGTCTTGGTGCGATCTTCACGCTTTGGTCGCGCAGCCACATTGCGGAGGCCCTGCAGCCCAATCTCTGGCTCCTGGTCAATGGCGCCTACGGCGTCGGCGCGCTCGTCAATGCAGCCTGGGCGCTGGCCTTCTGGCTGTTGTGGATTGATGGCAATGTGGCCAACCACTTGTTCCTGACCACGCTTATGATCGCCGCGATCATGAACTCGGTTTTGGGCCGAAACTCAGACTCCATGGCCGTTTTCACTGCCGTTCTGCCTGTTGGCCTCATCGTGCAAGCAAAGTGGCTAACCGGCAACTCGGAGATCGCAAGCCTTTATGCGATCCTCAATCCGCTCTGGATCACATGGTTGCTGATCCAGGTTCACTCCGTCTGCAAACAAAACCTGTCGGCGATCCGCGCACGCTTTGAGAACGAAGCGCTGGCCGAAGCTTTAATCGTCGCCCGCGACGAGGCCGAGCGCAGCCGCAAATTCGCCGAGCACGCCAATGCGACCAAGACCGCCTTTCTGGCGAATATGAGCCATGAGCTGCGCACGCC
>DMER01000222.1:0-7492 GCA_003451645.1 Alphaproteobacteria bacterium
GGTATGGCCCCAAGACTCTATGAGCGTGTTGCCGCGCTCTCCCGTGACTCCAACGGGACATGGCATCTCGGCCGTTCGAGCGAGGGCGAGCAGTACTGTGTCGTTATGCGCAATTTCGGGGCGCACACCTTGCGAGACATCGCCCTTCGGGGAGAACTGAGTGTTGCAATAGCGGTTGATGCCGCGCGGGCGGCGGCGCGCTTGCACTCGTTGGCGCTGCCAGACCATTTGCGCGGCCATCTCGCCGACTATCTGGCCATCCTAGATGGATTGATGCGAACCGAAACGGATGCCGCGGCAGCACTGGACCTGAAGCCAGGCTCCTCCGAGCTTTTTGATCACCTCGCGCACACGTTCAGGCATCATGCGCCGGTCATCGAAGCCCGCCAGCGGATGGGCCATGTGCGCCACGGCCATGGCGATTTGCATTTGGGCAATATCTGCATCTTTGAGGGTGAGGTGACGTTGTTCGACGCCCTCGAATTTGATCCGGCATTGGCAACGGCTGATGTTCTTTACGATATCGCCTTCTTGTTGATGGATCTGCGCGTCTTCAGATTACGCGAACACGCGAGCGCGGCGATGAATGCTTATTGGGATGAGGCCAGTGTCGCGCCGGAGGCCCTGGCCCTGCTGCCTGCCTTCATGGCTCTTCGCGCCGCAGTCCGGATGGCCGTCAGCGTTGCGAGTGGAAACCTGGAAGATGCGGACCGCTACCGCGTCCTCGGCCTTGATCTGCTCGCGGTCAGGAAACCCATGTGTGTCGCGGTGGGCGGATTGTCAGGAACCGGAAAGTCTGTTGCCGCGCAGGCCATCGCGCATAAGCTTCCTGGTGTCTGTGGCGCGCGTATCCTGAGGACAGATATCTTGCGTCCCGCGCAAGACTACGATGCCGCTGCCAGACTTTCCGTCTACGAACAGATGTTCAGCCAGGCGCGCGCGTGTCTGAAGGCCGGATCAAGTGTCATCCTCGACGCAACATTTGCCTTGGCCGAAACGCAAGCCGCGCTCGCGGCGTCCGGCTTGCTGCTTGATGGGGCCTTTTGGTTGACTGCGCCGGCGGAAATCCGGCTGGCCCGCGTCGAAGCCCGCAAGGACGATGCGTCAAAGGCCGATGAGCGGGTCGCAAGCGCTCAGAGAGCACCGAGCCTGGACCCGCAAGTTTGGACGCCAATTGAGGCAGGCGGTGACCGGGCGCAGACTGTTGCCAGTATTCTCGGTGCGCTGACCAGAAAGCACGCATTGGTAGAGCTATAGATAAAACGCAACCATTAACCTCTCCGTCACCACACTCATTGATAGTATCTCTTAGTGTCCGCAACCAGATGGTGGCGAGGCCCAAGGGAGGTTCAAGCTATGGCGCAACCAATAGGACCCGATCAGCTGACTACGGACCGCGCCATCGATCCGCAAGATCGTGTCCAACTCAATCTGGCGGCGGAGATGCCCGGCTTGAGTGGCAAGCTTGCGCAGCTGCGTGACAAATACATTCTGGGCCTCACGATGCGCTTGAAGGAATGCGACGCCGCCTTGGCGTCTTGCGAGCGTTTAGACGAAGACAACACGATGGCCACGCGCGCGTGCTTCGCAGCCTTTCACGACATGAAAGGCCAGGGAGGCATGTTTGGGTTCGATGTCATTGGCGATATCGGTGCCCTCGTTTGCAAGCATCTGAGGCACCGCGAGGCGGTGAATTCAGACGAAGTCCATGCTCTAAAGCAATGCATTGCGGCTGTTCGCAGAACCTTGGCTGATGATGGCGTCAATCAGTCGCCATCTTCCAACCGCATTACGCTTAAGGCTTTGGAAACATTGTTCTACCGCAGGGCGGGTTACATTCCTGACAATCGCACTCAGGTTTAGGGTGCCTTTAAGAGTGCCAGGGTAGTGTGACCTAACGACGCGATCCGCTGGCGTCCCAACCGCTTTGAACTGGACCCTTGCTCATGCCCTTGGTGCGCCTGCTTTACACGAGCAAAGTTGCTTTCGACGCACGCGACCGCGCACCAATGGACGCGATCCTGCACACAGCACGCAGCTTCAATATGACCCATGACATCACAGGGCTGCTTGCGTGCCGGAACGGCGAATTCCTGCAGGCGATAGAAGGGCCGCGCAAAATCATTCTGTCCTTGTACCAATCAATTTTGCGAGATACTCGCCATAGTGATGTTCAGCTTTTGCACTTCAGCGAGGTCAGCGCGCGCTCCTTCTATCGCTGGTCCATGGGATTTATCCAAGAGAGCGATGTGCCAAAGAACATCAATCTCTATTTCGGCGGCGGCACCGAATTCACTTTTGATACCATGCGCTCCGATCACGCGATGTCGTTCCTGCTCTATTGCGCACAGCGCGACCTGATCGCGGCATAATTGCATCCCATCGTCTTTGTGCGCAAAAATTGGTGGCCGCCAACCACTTCTTCACGTCCGCGATGTACGGTTATCGCATTAAGACGGTGGAGCAGCCATGCTAAGCAGCAATTACTCAGAAGACCGCGCGTGTGTCTATCTTGGCGGTGATCTCGTATTCTCCGACCACGGAAAATTTCGTGAGATTCTGACGCATACCGCCGGGAGCGGGTTGCCGCATTTGAAGCTCGATTTCTCTGGTCTGACGTTCATCGATTCCGCGGGACTTGGCATGTTGTTGCTCCTCAGGGATGAGGCGGCGAAACGCGGTCAGACCGTGACGCTCGCCAATGCGGGCAAGCAGGTCAAACGGATGTTTGAAATCTCACGCTTCAACTCCATTTTCAAGGTGGAGTAGTCGCGTGGCAGGCCTTGTGAGCCATCTTCACAACGCTGCCGGAGTATCCGAGGACGGTTCCCAAATGTGGGACCCGAAGCGTGATTGCTCGCTTCACGAGTTGTTTCGCCTGGCGCGCGGCATTTGGATAGAGCCGGGCTTGTCTCCTGAACCGAAATTGGGCTTCTGCCAGCGGCTTGCCTGTGACATAGCGCTGTCGATGAGCACACAAACCGCAGCACAGAGTCAGACCGCGCAGCAGATCGCTGCTGCACTCGCGGTCCGATTGTCCCTCAGCGACGCGGACCAGGCCGCGGTCGCAACGTCGCTTCATGAGGCACTGCGCAATGCAGTGGTGCACGGCAGCCTGGCGCTGGGCAGCAAGTCCAGGGTCGATCTGGAAGGTTGTGCGGCCTTCGAGGATCTGGTCGCAAGGCGCACGCAAGACCCCTCCTTTGCCGCAAGGCCCATAACCATGGGACTGAAGAGCTTTGGGGCTGCTTTCGAGATTTTTGTGCTCGATGGTGGCGACGGCTACGACAGTGGGGCGTCGCAGGGCGGTGTGCATGTTGGTCATGGGCGGGGCCTGGAGATCATCCGGGCGCTGACGAGTGAGGTCGTTGTTGGTGACGGCGGCCGTCTCATTACAATGAGGTTCACGCCATGAACCTTGCAGCGACCGCCGTGGTCAACGAGAACCGTACGCTCAAGGCGCGCCTCAATCCCGAGGTCTTGTCGTCATCGATCCTTATTGTCGATGATCAGGAAATCAACCTCGACTTCATGTCCGCAATGTTGGCTGATGTAGGTTTCAGCAATATCCGCTTGGCGCGCGATGGCCTGTCCGCATTGGAACTGATCGAGGCGGATCCGCCGGATCTCTTGATCCTGGACGTCATGATGCCGATCATGAGCGGGATTGATCTTTGCAAGCACTTGCGCCGCGATCCGCGCCTCGCCGAATTGCCAGTTCTAGTGCAAACAGGACTGAGCACAGTCCATGACCGTATTGAGATTTTTGGAGCTGGCGCCACCGATTTGATCCTCAAGCCGATCAACGGTCTTGAGCTTATTTCACGGGTCAGTTTGCATGTTGAACGCAAACTGCTGATTGAGGGGCTCACCCGCTCGCGAGATCGTCTGGCGACGGAGCTTAGCGCCGCGAGGGACTTGCAGTTCGACCTGTTGCCCAGCGCGCAGGAGCAGAGTGCTCTGCTGCAGCGATTTGGCTTGGACTTGGCCTCAACCTTTTCACCATCCTCCGAACTTGGAGGTGACATGTGGGGTTTGCTGCAGCGGTCCGACGGCGGCATCGGCGTGTTCATTGCGGATTTCGCTGGGCACGGCGTCCAGGCGGCGATGAACACGTTCAGGCTTCACACCTTGCTGCAGGATGTGCGGCAACTCCCGGGGCGGCCAGGTGAACTGCTTACTGATTTGAACCGCCGTTTGCGCCATTTGCTGCCGGTTGGACAGTTTGCGACCATGACTTGCGCCGCGATTGATCCCCGACGTCAAACCCTATCTTGGGCATCTGCTGGATCACCGCCGCCGCTCCTTAAGCTCGATGGCGAGGACTGGAAAGACCTTGCGAGTGCTGGATTGCCTTTGGGCATTGACGACAGCACGGCCTATGAGACGCATGAGACCGCCTTTCCGGCGGGTGCGGCCTTGGTCCTCTACAGTGATGCGTTGTCCGAGACACCAACGTCCTCAGGAGAGCGGCTTGAAGACCAAGGCGTGCGGAACCTGTTGCGCGGTTCGGAGGGCGAAAGCAATTCTCAAGCAGCCTTGAGCACTGTCTTAGCCAAATTTCAAGCGATGCTGAGCGGTCCCCTGTGCGATGACCTCACGACAATAATCATCCGGAATCAAATCCACCGTTTGGGCGAAGAGCGCCCGCGGGACGCTGCCGAGTGACTCGATTGCATCAAGCAGGGCGCCGCCCGAAAAATTCAACGCGGGGCGGTATGGCTTGCTCATGATACAAACGGTCGAGTGATTCTCGCTCGCACAATCCTGAGTCACTGGCATTATAGATTAAGCTACAAACACATGAAGTTTCAGGTCTATGCTCCATTTTTTCAAAGCCAAGGCAAGGCCCGCGTCCACGTTTGAGCTGGATCACAGCGGTCGAGAGCCGGAGGCGTCTCACCGCGATGTGCCCTTTGAAGCGCCGTCGGATGAACTGCGTTTAGAGAATGAGCGGCTGCGGCTGGCCCTGAAAGATTGGATGGCACTGGCTGGATTGCAGCAACGGGTCCTGACGGATATGGGTACCGAGGTCGGCACCATGTCGGCCTATATCGAGGGCCACGCGATTGATTTGAGCAACCGTTTCCGCGACCTGGCGCACGCTGCAGTCGATCAGAGTGAGCGCGTGACAATGCTGACACGCGTGGCCACGGGATTGAGCGTCGATGGCGAGAACATTGCGATCAACGACATTGCAAAACTCTTGGGCGATTCACTCGATGATATCGTGTCCAAGATCGTGCAGCTGTCTCATTATTCCATGACCATGGTCTATGCGTTTGATGATCTGGCCAACAATGTCAATGCCGCAGATGAGTGCGTCGAGCACATCGGCAAGATCAACAAACAAACCCGGCTGCTTGCGCTCAATGCAGCGATAGAGGCCGCCAGGGCAGGGGAGGCGGGGCGCGGCTTTCGTGTTGTGGCCGATGAGGTCAAAAGCTTGTCTGCAGAAACAGCGAGCCTCTCGCAGCGCATTAGCGCGGAGATGTCCAAAATCTCAAGTGGCATTCTGGAGAGTAATGCCAAGCTGAAAACCGTCGCCAGCGTCGACATGAGCAGCAATATTGCGACCAAAGATCGCCTGACCTCTTTGATCGAAGCATTGCAAGTGCGCGATGATGAGGTCGGCGGGATCGTCGCGGAAGCCGCAACCGCAGCGGCAGACATCTCCCGTGACATTGGCACAATGGTCACGGGCATTCAGTTTCAAGACCGTGCGAAGCAGCGGCTGCAACACGTGGTCGACACATTGGCCTTCTTGCGCGAGGCTTTGACCGATTTGCGGGAACGCACGGCCGAACGGGCGCCCGACCTGAACGCAAGTGATGTCCCCAATCTCGATTCGCTGAAAGATCTGCTGAAGCGGTTCACTTTGTCAGAAGTGCGCGACCGCTTTGTTGCCTCCGTCATCGAAGGCAAGCCGATGGCGGATGAGCCGCGTGAGGCAAAGCAAGATGCCGATACAGGCAGTGTCGAACTCTTTTGACCCTTAGACCCGGACGGTTTGCGCGGTCGCGCTCCACGTCAGGAGCTCCTGTGCGATGCGGTTCAATGGCAATTCACGTTCTACGGCGCCAATGAGTTTCGCTTGCTTTGGCATGCCATAAATCAAGCAGGTCGCCTCGTCCTGGCCAATGGTCATGGAGCCAGCGCGACGCATTTCGAGCAAACCTTGCGCGCCATCCTGCCCCATTCCTGTCAAGATCACGCCGGCGGCATTTGCGCCTGCCGCCTGTGCGACCGAGCGGAACAGAACATCCACGGATGGTCTGTGTCCGGATACCCGGTCGCCGTCGTGAACGGAGCATCGGTAGTGGGCGCCAGAACGTATAAGAGACAAGTGCTGATTGCCGGTGGCAATGTACACATGCCCAGGGATCACGCGCTCGCCATCCTTGGCTTCTGTCACCGTCATTGCCGACAGCTCGTTCAGGCGTCGTGCAAAGGAAGAGGTGAAGCCGGCGGGCATGTGGAGCGTGACAACCAAGGCAGGACCGTTGGCGGGCAGTGCGGTGACCAACGTCTGCAACGCCTCGACTCCGCCCGTGGAGGCGCCTACCGCGACCAAACGGCTTTCGGATGACAGCCGATGATCAAACACAAGTGGCTTTTGAGGCGCCGCCGCTTTGTCGCGTGCCTTTACCCGGGCTTTGGCGGCCGCCTTGACCTTGTGCAAGAGTTCGAAACGCAATTCTTCAAGACCTTGGCGCACGTCGACCAGCGGCTTGCCGACATAGTCGACGGCACCTAGTTCCATTGCACGCACAGCTGCATCTGCGCCCTTTTGTGTCAACGATGACACGACGACCACCGGCATGGGCCGTAAGGTCATCACCTTTTCTAGAAAGCTCAAGCCGTCCATGCGCGGCATTTCAATATCGAGCGTCAGGACGTCGGGGTTTAGTTCCTTGATCTTTTCGCGCGCCACCAATGGGTCCGGCGCTGCGCCTACAACAGAAATCGACCCATCGCTTTCCAGCAATTCCGTCAGCATCTGCCGGACGAGGGCTGAATCATCGACGACGAGGCAGCGAATAGCCATAGTGGATAGCCTCCAGGATCAGAACAATTCGACGCTACCGCCGGGATCGGCCTTCTCAATGCGCTTGTAGTACGCGGTTTCCGCCTGGCCAACGACGGGCATCTCGGTACGGTGCAGACGCTTCAGCCACAATCGTCCGCGCACGGGCATAAAGTGGACGCGGCGCGCATGATCGCCCCGCAAGTCGGTCGCAAGCACGGCCAAGCCCTCCGCCCTTGCATAGGCTTCCGCAAAATCCGCGTTGCGCGTCCCCACATCGACGCAATTGTCGAGCACTTTGCCGCCGCCCATCAGCTTGACTTCCAAGCGCTCGCGCCGCCCGCCCCTTATTAGAATGTCATTGACGAGGCGCTCCATCGCATAATTGCCAAAGCGCAAAGATGCGCTGGCCCCGCCCCATTTTCCGTCATCGCTTTCAGGCAGCATGAAGTGGTTCATGCCGCC
>DMER01000222.1:7727-8108 GCA_003451645.1 Alphaproteobacteria bacterium
CATGAAGTGGTTCATGCCGCCAACACGGGCGACGGCATCGCGCACGCATGCGGCGACACAAGACCCGAGCACCGTTACAATCAACTCGTTTCCATCCTCGGTAACGTGATGCTCGCCAGGCCCGATCTTCACGACACGGACATTATGGTCCAGACCATGCAGATCCTGGATGGACTTCTCCGTTGCATCGTGCCTGACGTTCTTTACCGAACTCATGATTGCCGCCGGTAGGTTGTGCGGCCNNGCATGCGTGAAGTGCTTGTTTCCTGCAGGCAAAGTTTCTGAATGCCCGATAAAAAGCGTGCCGCCCGGCGCCATGATCTGGGCAAACTTCTCGAACAATTCGGCCTGTCCCGCTTTGTCGAAATAGATCATCACGTT
>DMER01000222.1:8336-8951 GCA_003451645.1 Alphaproteobacteria bacterium
TTGTCGAAATAGATCATCACGTTCCGGCAAAAGATTACGTCAAACGGTCCCCTCATGGGCCAGGCGTCGAAGAGATTGAGCGGTTTGAAGGTGATGAGCGCTTTCAACGTGTCCGCCATTTCGAGCCGTCCATCGCCCGCCTCGCGAACAAAGGCGCGCATGTACCTGTCGGGAATGCCCTTGACGCGATCCTCTGCGTAGAGCCCCGCGCTGGCGGTCGCGACCATTTGCGTATCGATATCGGTAGCAAGGATCTTGGCATCGTGTGCGCGGCCGCGCGGAAGGCACTGCGCGAGCGTCATTGCGATGGAGTACGGCTCTTCGCCGGATGAGCAGCCGGCCGACCAAATCCGCAACCGACCGCCGCTTTGACCCTGTGCCTTGACCCAGCCGGGCAGTACGTCGCGCTCCAAGGTCTCAAAGTGGTGGGGCTCCCGGAAAAAGCTGGTCAGGTTGGTCGTTACCGCATTCATCATTTCGCGCAATTCAGACGGGCCCTCGGGCCCCTTCAAATAGTCGACGTAATCGGAAAAATCTTCGAGACCCAGAGCACGCAAGCGCCGTGCAAGCCTGCCATAAACCAGATTGCGCTTGTGATCGCCTAGAACAATCGCG
>DMER01000222.1:9172-9915 GCA_003451645.1 Alphaproteobacteria bacterium
ACAATCGCCGTCTCGCGTTTGACCAGTGCCACGATCTCGCGGAAGTCACGGTCGGTCAGGGTGAACTCGCTCTCTCGTAATGCCGCTTGTGTCATTGCACCAGTACCTGTTCAGAAAGAGGGCGCGGGTTTGACGCCGCGCCCGGACACACGCAAATGGGCCGCGCTGGATTAGAACTCTTCCCACTCCGCATCGGCCTTGCTGCCACCGGCCGCGCGGCGCTTGGCAGGACCTTGCACCGATGTTGCTTCCGCGCGCGGAGGCGTTGGCCGGCGGACAGGCGTTTCGGTCTTTTGTCCGCGTACGGCCTTGTCGACCACAGGATTGCCCGTCTTACTGAAGCGCTGCTGCACTACGCCGTCTGCCAGTTTGAAGATGGCCACCGACTCAGAAAGGTCCTGGGTTTGCTCTTCCATCGATTTGGCGGCGGCGGCTGCCTCTTCGACCAAGGCCGCATTTTGCTGGGTCATCTTGTCCATCTGGCTGACCGCGGTATTGACCTGATCGATGCCGCCGCTTTGCTCCTTCGAGGCGGCTGAGATTTCCATCATGATATCGGTCACCTTTTTCACCGACATCACGATGTCTTCCATCGTCTTGCCCGCGCTGTCGACGAGCTTGGAGCCGCTTTCAACCTTCTGCACGCTGTCGGAGATCAGCGCTTTAATCTCCTTGGCAGCATTGGCCGAACGCTGGGCCAGATTGCGCACTTCGGCGGCAACCACCGCGAAGCCGCGGCCTTG
>DMER01000222.1:10157-19738 GCA_003451645.1 Alphaproteobacteria bacterium
GCGGCCTCGACGGCGGCGTTGAGCGCGAGGATGTTGGTTTGGAAGGCGATTTCGTCGATCACGCCGATGATTTCGGAAATCTTGCGGCTGGCTTGCGTGATGTCGTCCATCGTGCGGACAACCTCGCTGACCACATTGCCGCCCTTGACCGCCACTTCGGATGCCGTCGTGGCGAGCTTGTTGGCCTGTTGCGCATTCTCCGCATTCTGACGGACGGTGGAGGTGAGCTCCTCAAGGCTTGCTGCGGTTTCCTCCAGGCTTGAGGCCTGTTCTTCCGTACGCTGAGACAGGTCCGTGTTGCCCATGGCGATTTCACGGGCGGCCTCGCTAATGGTGGTCGAGCTGTCGATGATCTTGCCGATAATTCCAGTCATCGAGTCGAGCACACCGTTGACCCCTTGGCACAGCGAGAGCAGTTCGCCGGACTTGCCGTCGAGCGGAATGCGCTTGGTCAGGTCGTTGGCTTGTGCCGCGTTAACGGCTTCCTGGGTTTGGGACACGGTCAATTGCAGCTGCTCTTGCGCCTTGACTTGTGCGGTCACTTCCGAGGCGTACTTCACAACCTTGAACGGCTTGCCATCCGGCCCGATGATGGGGTTATAGGATGCCTGGATCCAGATCTCGCGGCCGCCCTTGGCAACCCGCTTATATTGATCCGACTTGTACTCCCCGCGCCCCAGGGCTTCCCAGAACAGCTTATAGTCCGGCGACTGACGGAAAGCTGCATCGCAGAAGAGCGAGTGATGCTGGCCGCGGATCTCATCCATGGAATAACCCATGGTATTGAGGAAGTTCTCGTTGGCGTCGGTGATCTTGCCGTCAACGGTGAATTCGATCACCGCTTGGCTCTTGCGGATGGCATCGATCTGCCCGCGGAAGTTCGCATTGAGTTCCCGAAGCTCCGTCACGTCTGCCCATTCCAGAACATTGCCCACGTAATTGCCGGCGCGGTCATAGCTGGCACCCACCACGAGCGAGAACCGCAAAGGACCAACCGTGATTTCCGCACGGTGCGGCAGGCGCTTGGGGTCTGACAGCAGGTTACGCTGATGGGCTGGGTTCTTGTGGAAGGTGTCGATGCACATGCCCATGATCTTTTCCGGATCGAAATTGGGCCAGACTTTGCGGAAGTGATCCGCGTTCTTGGTCAGCATCTCGCGGGTCGTCGCGTTCACATAGGTGACGACGAAGTCGCGGTCGACCATCATGATGGCCGTCTGCACATTGTCGATCGCACCGCGCAAACGCAGCGCCAGTTCAACGTCGTTATCAACCGTCTTGGTTTGGGTGCGGGTGGAGGTGGAGGCCTTAGGTGCCTTTTGCGTCTTGGTCATTGGGTCTTCCTCTGGATGGTCTGGTCTGTATGGTTGGGATCAAGGGTTACGCGGCTGCGGACGCATCCGCGCCGCTCTTACTGGTCGAAGCATTGAGGGTTCTGGGATCGAGTGCCGAGGCCGAAAGGCTCGCAAACAGCCCATCGAGCGAGACGAGGGTCACCATCCGCTCGCCCATGGCCACCAAGCCATCGAGCACGCGGTCGTCGGTTTTCAAACCCATCTCGGGCACCGGGCGCACCGCATCCGGTGCGATCGAGATAATGTCGGAGACCGCGTCAACGAGCAGGCCGATCGTCCGTGTCCCGGAGTTCACGATGACCACGACATGCATCTTGGACGGTTCGGTCAGGCCCATGCCGAAGAAGGCCCGCAAATCGAAGATCGGCACGATCACGCCGCGCAGATTGATGACGCCGCGGACATGGAAGGGCGCATTGGGGATGGAGGTGGTGGCGGTCCACCCTTTGATCTCACGCACCACCATGATGTCGATGCCATATTCCTCCGCCCCCAATTGGAAGGTGATGAATTGCTGGCTGTTCTCAACCGCGGCGGCACCGCTGCCACCGAGGCTTAGTCCGGAGAAGTCTTGTACGGCAGGTTTTGCCTGCATGGTTGGCTCCTATTCCGCTGCCGCGAGCGCGCGCAGTGGTTCGTGTGCTGAGGACGTGATTGAGGCGGTTTGGTGCATGGGCGGGAGCGCATTCTGGCGCTCCATGTCTTTCAGGCTCGCAATATCGAGGATGAGTGCGACGCGGCCATTGCCCAAAATGGTCGCCCCGCTAATGCCTTTTACAGATTGAAAATTCGCTTCTATGGATTTGACGACGACTTGTTGCTGACCCAGCAGTTCATCCACAACAAGGCCAAGCCGCCCTGTGCCTTCGCTCTCCACAATGACCACGATGCCTTTGCACGGATCGCTGAGTGCGCCAGGGACAGCGAAAACCTGGTTCAGATAGATCAAGGGAACATAGGCGCCGCGAATGGCCAGGACATCGCCGCGGCCCACCACTGGGTGGATCTTGGACGGCGCGGGCCGCAAGCTCTCCATGATGTTTGTAAGGGGAATGAGATAGGTTTCCCGGCCCACTGCCACGGTCATCGCATCGAGGACGGCAAGGGTCAGGGGCAGGGACAGGGTAAACTTCGATCCTTTGCCGGGCTTGGATTCCACTGCGATACGGCCGCCGAGCGATTGCATATTGCGCTTGACGACGTCCATGCCGACGCCGCGCCCGGAGATATTGGACACGCACTCCGCCGTTGATAGGGAGGGGACAAAAATCAGATTGTCGATGTCCTCATCCGTAAGCTGAGTGCCGGGCGCGATCAGACCACGCGCTTGTGCTTTGGCCAGGACCTTCTCGCGGTTGATACCTCGGCCGTCATCGCAGACCTCGATGACGATGCGACCCGAGCGATGCTCCGCAGACAGATGGATTGTGCCTTGCCGGGGCTTGCCTGCCTCGGCGCGGTCCTCCGGTGTCTCAACGCCATGGTCGAGTGCGTTGCGCAACAAATGCGTCAGAGGATCGGCGAGTTGCTCGACAACGGTCTTGTCGATTTCGGTTGCCTCACCCGTGACGACCAGGCGCACATCCTTGCCCAATTGGCCCGCAACCTCGCGCACCAGGCGCGGCATGCGCGAGAACACGGATTTCACCGGTTGCGCCCGCATGGCCATGACGCTTTCTTGCAGTTCGCGCAGATGCTGCGACAGTGCATCGAGACCAGTGATCAACTCCAGACACTGATCTTGCGGCAATTCACTGCCCAATTGGCGCAGCATCGACTGATTGATCACAAGTTCGCCGACCAGGTTCACCACGCGGTCGACGCGTTCGACTTCGACGCGGATTGATTGTAGCGCTGTGGTGCCGTCTGGTTTCCCGGCTGGTGCCACCAATGCAGGCTGGTTTACGGCGCCAGTCGAGCTGTTTGCGGCTTCAGAGGGTTTGGTTGGGCCCTCCGCAGCATGCACACTTGGCTCTTCGATCGTCAGGTCGCAATCGTCCATCACGAACTCAAAGACGTCTGCGACTTTGGCCGCGTTCGCATCGGTCAGCAGGCTGATCGACCAGGCGATATAAGCGCCATCGGGTTCCATCGTTGTGATGTCCGGCAGCCTCGTGAGATCGGCGGTGACGGAGGTCTCTCCCAATCGAGCAAGCTCTCGAAGGATCAATTGTGGTTCATTGGCCCGGCGGTAGAGTTCGCGTTTGGGGGCAAAGCGGATCCAAATCTCGCGTTTGCCACACGGTGTCGGGGCCTCGCGCGGCGTGTCCTGGACCGTAGCCGACGTTGTCACCGTTGATCCCGATGCGGCGGCCCTCAACTCCTCGATCAGGGCCGTTTCGCGGCCGGCCGCAAGCTCACTATCGTGGCGCGCTGCCTGGACCAGATCGCTCAGCATATCAATGGCGCGGATCAGCAGATTGACCGTCGGAGGCGTGGCCTCGATGCGGTGATCGCGCAGAAGGTCCAGGAGCGTTTCAAAGTGGTGGGCGTACCCGACTAGCCTGTCAAATCCAAAGGCGCCGCCGCCGCCTTTGATGGAGTGCACGCCGCGAAAGATCGCGTTAAGTGTTTCGTCGTCGCTGCGGCCCTCATTCAGGGCAGACAGATGCGTATAGACGCTGTCGATCAAATCGGCGCATTCTTCGAAATAGGTCTGCTTGAAGCGGTCAAAAGCGCCATTCATGCCATCTGTGCTCATCCGCACACCTTTTTGACCGTCTCGACCAGTTTTTCGGGATTGAAGGGCTTTACCAGCCAGCCCGTGGCACCGGCATCCCGGCCTTCTGATTTCTTTGCCGGGTCGCTTTCGGTCGTGAGCATCAAGATGGGCGTTGTCTTGTAGCGAGGATCGGCGCGCAGCGCCTTAATCAAGCTGACACCATCCATGTTTGGCATGTTGAGGTCGGTGATGACCGCATCGACCTTGGCGCTGGAGAGCGCATTCAAGGCGGCTTTGCCATCCTCGGCTTCGGAGACCTGAAAGCCTGCATTGCGCAGCGTGAAACTGACCATGTCGCGCATGGTCTTGCTGTCGTCGACGGCCATGATGTGTTTAGTCATGCGGGGTCTCCGGCGGGCTGCAAAGGGACAGGAGCCCGGTTTCCGCGCAGGCGCGGCGGAAAGCGGGCGAGGGCTTCAGGATTGAAAAGGTCAGGCGATGCTTTTGGGCTGCGCGTTGTGCCGCTGCCAACACCTGTAAGGCCGGCGTGCCAATGCGGCTGACGCCCTCACCTTCGATCGTCAGCGCCTGACCATTGGCGAGGCGGTCTTGGCATTGCCGCAAGAGTTGATCGGTCTCGGTCCCGTCAAGCTCCGTGGGCAGAGTAAGACAGTCAGTTTCGCTGGCCGCGAAGTCCTGCGGCGGACGCGCGTCATTCATCATCTGCATTGATAAGACCCAGTTCTCTTGCGGAAGGACGACAGCCCCTTCCGCCACTTGCTGGGCATCATGCACGACGTTGGCTAATGAACTCTTGCCAGTGTTGTAGATTGTTGGCGGGGCAAACTAAAAAGTGTGTCAAGGCCTCAGCCACACCCCGAGAGGCCAGATGCCGGGCGGCAGGCGATGGTGACCCCGAGACGATTCGAACGTCCGGCCTACAGATTAGGAATCTGCCGCTCTATCCTGCTGAGCTACGGGGTCAAGCCTCGGCCAGTGAGCAAGGTGCCGTGAGTTAAGCGCGCGATCAAGACAAAGCTGCCTGGGCGCGATGATGAAATGCCGCATGCGAATCTTCTTTTCATGATTTGTTCTATTCGTTAATGTTCCTCTTGTGTTCTAAATCTGGGAGGGTGGAATGACTGGTAAAGATGTTCTTGCGCAAGGGTTCCGGTTTGGGGTGTTTCTGACCTCTGCCGCATTGGTTTGGATGGCGGGTTTCACTGCGTGGCGTGCGGTAGCGGCGCCGGTGGCGGTAAGGCCAGCCAATGCAGCGGCGAGTGCTACGTGCGTTGTCGACACCAATGTGGGCGGTCGCGTTACCGCAGTCACCGCTGGCGATGTGCTGCAGCTTGAGGATGGGCGGACTATCCGTCTTATGGGAATCGAGGCGGTGATTGCCGATCGGGCAGGGCAGGATGTGGAGCGCGCGAAACTGGCGCAGTCTGCTCGAGAGGCGTTGGCAAAGTTAGTGCAAGGACACGTTGTCAGCTTGGGCGTGGGTGGCCGCCAAACCGACCGCAAAGGACGCCTAATTGCGCAAGTCTTCTTGGGTAAGGAATGGGTCCAGGGTGCGATGGTTGGCGCTGGTTTAGCCCGTGTTCGTACTTATTCCGGCAATGATGCGTGTGCCATACCGCTCTTGCAGCGAGAGCAATCGGCGCGGGTGAAAGGTAACGGTTTGTGGCGCCATCCAGAGTTTGCAGTCCGGCAGGCCGAAACAGTATTAGCCCGGCAAAATGGGTTCACTATCGTTGAAGGCAGGGTGCGGAGCGTTTCTGCGATCAAGTCGGTCGTCTATCTCAATTTCGGTGAGGATTACCGCAGTGATTTCACAGTCGCAATTACATCCAAGAGCTTTGCCCGTTTTGGGCAAAGTGACGCCGACGCGATAGCCTTGTTTAAGGCCTTGGAAGGGCGGACGATCCGTGTGCGTGGTTATGTTCGCGACCGCAACGGTCCGATGATTTATGCGGACCACCCGGCCCAAATTGAAGACTTGCCGCTGCAGCCGGCTCCACTGGCGCGCACATCCTCTGAGTCCCAGTAGGTAGGGACGCGAGCGTCAACGCTTAGAGCACAATCCGTTCAAGCTTAATCGAATCGCGCTCTCGATTTATTTGTTAGACGCGCTTTCTCGCGACGAACCGTTATCCACGTCGTCGGAAAGCGCTCTAATGATCATAGCCCAGTGCGGGAGCATCGCCGCGTGCCATGAGCAATTTCTTGAGCTTCTCCAAAGCGCTTGCTTCAATCTGGCGAACCCGTTCTTTGGAAATGCCGAGCCGCTTTCCCAGCGCTTCCAGCGTGACGCCTTCGTCCTCGTCGTGCAACCGGCGCTCCCGAATAATCGTGAGTTCGCGCGGCGACAGCGTTCTCAGTGCCTCACTTATGCGCCTTCTGCGCATATCAGCATCATCGGACAAGATGACTTGGTCTTCCGGTGAGGGCGTGTCATCCGCCAATAAGTCCTGCCATTCGGAGTCCGTGTCTTCGACAGGCTTGGCGTTGAGCGAGCGGTCGCCACCGGTCAGGCGTCCATCCATATCTTCGACGTCGCGCACGCTGACCTTGAGCTTGGTTGCAATTTCACGTGCGGCCTTGGGGCTCAAGGCGTGACCTGGGCGGTCACCAATCAAAGCACGCAAGCGCCGCAGGTTGAAGAACAATGACTTTTGTGCGGCCGTTGACGTCAATCGCACAATGGACCAGTTCCTGAGGACGTAATCCTGGATCGAGGCTCTGATCCACCAGGTTGCGTAGGTCGAAAAGCGAACCTCTCGCTCAGGCTCAAAGCGCTGAGCCGCCTGCATCAAGCCAATGACGCCTTCCTGAACGAGATCACCCATAGGCAACCCGTAATTGCGGAAGCGGGATGCAACCGAGACAACGAGCCTGAAATAGGCTGAAATCAGTTCGTGGAGGGCCTTCTGGTCGGCCTGATCTCGCCATGCACGTGCCAAAGTCATTTCCCGCTCAGCGTGCAACAGGGGCGTTGCCATCGCCCGCTTTACAAATTTCCTGTGTGCAGCGTGGGAATTGGATACATCCAAAACAGCCATTTATGTGCTCCGCGGCGCTATTGACCAACTATTCCACTAGGTCTTACGGAGCACAGTGCGCTTTGGATCAATTCTAAAACAGAGAAAAATTGCGCATCGGGCGTTTGCGCGCCGGGACTTTTGTCCCATGTGAGATTACAAAAAAAGCACTCCGGAGGCCTAAGGCCATCCGGAGCGGTGATTTCAGATTTGGGATATGAGGCCCCGCGTTCGCTGGCGCGATCTCAAGCCGCCTTCAGCAGCGCGCTTTCCAGTCGCTTCATCGCCGCATCCTCGTCGATACGCTCGACTGCTGCGACCTCGCGCGCCAACCGCGCAAATGCTGCTTCATAGAGCTGGCGCTCGCTGTAGGATTGCTCTGGTTGCCCGCTGGCACGGTGCAAATCGCGCACAACTTCGGCAATCGAGATCAGATCACCAGAAAAGATCTTTTGCTCGTATTCTTGGGCCCGCCGGCTCCACATGGTGCGCTTGACGCGCGCGCGGCCTTTCAAAGTGGCAAGCGCGTTCTGAACGACGTCGGGCGACGACAATCTGCGCATTCCAATCGTGCGCGCCTTGGAGACTGGCACCCGCAGGGTCATCTTGTCTTTCTCGAAATTGATCACAAACAATTCCAGCTTCATGCCCGCCACTTCGCTATCCTCAACCGCAACAATGCGGCCCACGCCGTGGGCTGGGTACACGACCCAATCCTGAGCGCGGAAGTCGCCTTTCTTCTTTGAATCAACTTTAAGTTCGATCTTGTCGTTCTTCACCGATTTGGAGGCAGGGGGCACTTTTTCTACCTTTTTATTGAGAGGGTTCAATGTGTTCACGACGTCGCGCGCACGCGTCTGGGCAGGTGGGGGCGCTTGCCTCAATTTCGAACGAATACGGCCTGCGGCTTCACGCGCACTCTGCGTGGCGGCCTTGGTGGACCCAGACTTGCTCTTTGGTTTCGGAGCTATCGACGGAGCATGCTTCTTGGCGTTTAGGGCCCGTCTCGCACTCTTCCCGCCGGTAAGACTTGACTTCGTCCCCACGCGCACTCGATTCTTTTGTGTTCGACGAACGCATGACAGCCGAGGCGCCGTCCATCCACCCGTCTTGATGAATAACTAGTGCTTTAAATGTAACACAACACGCCCACGTTGGAAAGGGTTAGTGCGGCATTAACGATTGTTTTTGCGGCGTTATATCCAGTCAAATCGCCGCGGATGGGCGAAATTATCCTCTTGCATTTTCTAAAAGGATCAAAATCGAGGCGGGCTTTGGCGCATCGAGGTCTCGCGACTCAGTCCCCTTTTCCGGGCTTGGCGCTGAAATGGGCCTCGAACTTACCCGCGACCCCGTCAAAGTCCTTGGCATCAGGCGGCGGGTCACGCTTGATGGTGATATTGGGCCACGTGACCGCGAAGTCCTTGTTGAGCTTGAGCCATTTTTCAAGGCCTGGTTCCGTGTCGGCCTTAATGGCGTCCGCAGGGCATTCCGGTTCGCACACACCGCAATCGATGCACTCGTCCGGGTGGATAACGAGCATGTTTTCGCCCTCATAGAAGCAATCCACCGGGCATACTTCCACACAATCCATGTATTTGCAGCGTATGCACGCATCTGTGACCACATAGGTCATCGCTACTCAGCTCCTTATTCCTCAGCTCTCGCCACAGTTCCACGCCCTATCATTAGCGCTGCGCCGCAACAACCATGAACCTACTGCGGTTTATTCGTAACGGCCCGGCTCTGTGTGCTCGCGCAACCGCTCCATCGCGCGCCGCTCCTTCTTGACCGGCCGGCCTGTCCCAGGCGCACGCTGTGCATTACGGGGCTCGCCGGTAGCAGACGTCTCCACCGGAGGCGTTATGTCCTCATAGAGCAAGCGCGCTTCGCTATAGGGGCCACGCCGCGTGCCGGCCCCGCTCACACGCATGAGGCGCGCGTGCCCGCCCTGCGCAAGTGTGAGCACATCGCCCGCCCTTAGTATTTGGGAGGGTTTCGCACACTTCTCCCCATTGATCCTGAGAGCGCCACTTTCAATCATCGCGGCGGCGAGGGTGCGACTTTTCACGATCCGTGCAAAGAAAAGCCACTGATCCGCCCGCTGCCCCATGTCGTGCCTTCAGCTCTTGAATTTGAGCTGCGCCAGCACGGCGAAAGGAGAATCCGGATCGACGGGCCGGGAGCCCTTTGATCCCTTGGGCTTTTCGGTGGTGTAGACCTTGGGCTCTTCGCGCCGCCCCGATTTGTCCGGGCGCGGTCCATCCGAGCGCGGACGATCGAACTTTGGCCGCGACGGCGTTTGGCTGTCAGCGGACCGCCCCTCAACTGCACGTACCTCCTTTTCACTGGAACGCGTGTGCTCCCGATCCGTTCGCGGCCGGTCCTGGCCATCGCGGCCCTTGCGGTCGTCCTGGCGCGGACCTTTGAAGCGGTCAGGCCGTGGCCCGCGCTCGGGCCGCGGCGTGGCTGCGTCTGCAGAAACTGTTGTCGCGCCACCCTCTTGACCCGGTTGTGTGGCGC
>DMER01000222.1:19947-20891 GCA_003451645.1 Alphaproteobacteria bacterium
GTGCCATGAGGAGTGCCGCCCCGGCGGTGCCGCCCGCCATCACGCTGCTCCCCACGGCCGTTTTGGGTGCGCTCTGGGCCGCGCTTGTCCCGGTTGAAGACGCGGGCGCGCCAAGTGGTAACACTGCTCCCGTCCTCTTTTTGTGTGACCTGGTCGCGGAAGCCGAGACCGCGCAGAACCGCCGCGAGCTCCTCAGGGCCCGCACCCAGGATCGACATCATGTCCCCGGATTGTTCAAACGATTCCGGCGGTTTGCCGCTTTCGCCTTTGGCGCGGATCAAATCGGCGAGGCGCTCAAGCATATCGATACGCACAGCGCGCTGCCCGCAAATCCGGTAGCCCGCCGCCTCCAGGAATGGCCCTGGCATCGTCTCGTCAACGGTCACGGAGGTCAGGCCCGCTTGCGGCGCCGGGGGGACGTCAGCCAAGCCCTGATGGACGGCCCACAACAGCGCCTTGAGTTTTGCGGCCTGCGGTTTGATCAAGGCGGGGACGAAGATTGTGTATTGCCCAAAGCGCACACCCAATTTTCGCAAGGGTCCGCGCGCATCCTGCGACAAGCCCTTCAGAAGCGCACCGGCCTTAGCGCGCGAGACGGCACCCAAATTCTCAATCAGCTGAAACGCGAGCCCACGCGCAGGGCCGCCGAGACCACGGGGTTCGGCCGGACGTCGTGCGGTCCCGGCACTTTGTGTGGGACTGCGTTCAGTTTGAGGCTCTTGGGCATTTTCAGACGCTCCGCCCAACTCCGCGCCAGTCTCCACCTCCGGGCTTTCAGCGGCATGCGTTGTCGCTTCCATATCGTCGGCGTTTAGGTCGCTTGTGGTGGCTTCGTCCTCCGCCTCTGCCTCTGCCTCAGCGTCCAGCTCGGAGTTAGTGGTTTCAGACGTTTCGCTCGCACTCCCAGGTACCGCCTCACTGGCCCCGACAGGCGGCACATCCCC
>DMER01000047.1:0-4553 GCA_003451645.1 Alphaproteobacteria bacterium
CACCTTCATCTCAAGGGTCGGCGCCCTGCATGGTGGGATGACAGCGGCGATGATGGATGACGCGATGTCGCTCGCGGCGGGGGTCAGTGCGCAATGGGGTGAAATCACGCCGACCCTTGAGATGAAGGTGAGTTATCTCGCGCAAGCAAAGCCAGGAATGCGCCTCATCGCCGATGCGCGCACGGTCAAGCGGGGGGCTCGCGTCATCTTTGTTGAGTGTGCTTTGGCTGATAGCAGCGGCAAGCTGATTGCGACGGCGTCGGCGACGGTCATGGTGACACAGCATAAGGCCTGATGTGTCTCTTTAGGCCGCCCCCAAATCGTCCGTTCCCAGTGCCGCATCGCGCACGCGTTTGCTGCGGCTTCTGATCTTGGCTTCGGGCGCCATGTTCTGGATTTCGCCCCGCAGCTGATCGCGCTTTTCGTGTATTGAGGCGATGACGGGCCCCATCGGCACGCCAATATCCACGAGGACGGCCTCGCTCAGAAGGAGGCTGGCCTCGATGGTTTCGGGCACCGCATCGGTCGCTCCAAGCCGGTAAAGGCGGGCAGCATGCAAGGCGTCGCGCGCACGCGCGACGATCAGCAAATCCTCGCGGGCCGTCTTCGCCGCTTTGACGACCTCATCGACGCGAACCGGCGAATCCATCGACACGACCAAAGCGCGGGCGTCTTCGAGCCCCGCCTTCGCCAAGAAGTCGGGCCTTGTCATGTCGCCGTAATAGACGCGCCGCCCCTGGTCGCGCGCTTGGGCCACCACATCCGGGTCCATATCCACCGCAAGATATGGAACCTGATGCTGATCCAGCATGTCGGCGACAAGGCGTCCGACCCGCCCGAAGCCCGCAATAACCACGCGACCTGCTTGGCGGTCCGCGCGCTCGATTTGCATGTCCGGGTCAATGACGGCCTTGGGCCGCAGGCGCCGGGCCAGAATGCCGCCCGCGTTCGACATCAAAGGGATGGACGCCATTGTGAGGGCTATGACCAGCAAGACCACATCGCTTTGCGCGCCCGTCAAAATCTGGGCACTCGCGGCAACGCCTAGAATGACAAAGCCGAATTCACCGCCTGGCCCTAAGAGCAAGCCAGATTCCAAGGCTGCCGCAGGGGCAATCTTCATGGCGCGTGCGAGCCCAAACACGATGGCCGCCTTAAACAGGATCAGTCCAGCACAAAGGCTCAAGATCAGGAGTGGGCTCTCGAACACCTTCTGGATGGCGATCGACATGCCAATGGAGATCAAGAACACGCCCAGGAGAAGACCCTTAAACGGTTCGATGAGCACTTCGACCTGACGGCGGTACTCCGTTTCGGCAAGCAAAAGCCCCGCCAGGAGCGCGCCGATCGCCATCGAGAGCCCTGCGACCGCTGCCGCCAGGCCTGAGCCCAGGACCACCAAAAGGCATGCCGCCAGAAACAGCTCCGGGCTGTTCGTGCGGGCGACGGCGCGGAACATCGGTCTGAGCAAAGCACGCCCCAATATCAGAATGCCGCCGACCGCGAAGGCGGCACTGCCGAGAGCCCAGGCGAAATCACCAAGCGGCGATGCGCCTTGCGTCGCGCGGGCACTCAAAACGGTGATCGCAAAGAGAACTGGCACCACCGCTATGTCCTGGAACAAGAGGACCGCGAAACTCGCGCGACCCGAGGGGGTCACGAGCCGCTTCTCATCCGCCAGGACCTGCACGACCACGGCGGTCGACGACATGGCCAGCGCCAGACCAATGATTATTGCCGCCGTGGGACTTAATCCTGTTGCCCAAGCAGCCGCTCCGATCCCTAGGGCTGAGAGCGCCAATTGGGCGGGGCCGAGCCCCAGGACATAGCGGCGCAACGCCCGCAAGCGCTCAAAGGACAATTCCAGGCCAATCATAAAGAGGAGAAAGACCACGCCCATCTCGGCCACAAGCGCGATGCGCTCCTTGTCAGTGATCGAAACGTATTGGGCCCAGGGCACGTCGCGTAGCAAAGCACCAAGGCCATAGGGTCCGACAGCCATCCCCACGAGCAGAAAACCTAAGAGTGGGGAGACACGAAGCCTGTGAAATACGGGGATCACTACGCTGGCCGTGGCCAACACGATCAGGGCTTCTTTGAAGTCGTTCGGATCAATTGGGGCTGCCATGCTGCCATGATGCTGGGCCCGGACCGCGACGACAAGACCGCAGTTCGATCAAGCGTTACCTGACGCCAAAACCGTCGCGCAAGACCGTCCGTGGTCAGACCAATCTTAGGTGTTCTGGCGCGACCGCGACGCGTGTGTGCCCACCCATCATCTCCATCAAGACCCACACGCGCCGATCTGGCTCGATCGTCTCAACCTCGGCCACGAAATCCGCAAATGGACCTGCGCTCAGGCGCACCAGATCGCCGGGCTTGAGGCTGTCGGGCGGCAGGAGCTTGCCCGATGCGTCACAGCGCAGCATGAGCTGACTGACAATTGGACGAGGCACCGGCGTGGGGGTGTTGCCAAAACTGACGAGCCGGGTGATCCCATTGGTCGCATTGATTGCCCGCCAGTGACCGGCGCCTGGGTTGAACGCGACGAAGATGTATCCTGGGAACAAGGGACGAAGGGCGGAGACGAACTTGCCCCGCACGCGCTTGGTTCCCTCCTCAACGGGCAAGAAGGTGCGGAACCCTTGCTGGATGAGCCCGCGCTCGGCAATCTGTGCGCTGTTGGGCTTTAGCTGGGCCAGGAACCAATCAATCCCGATGTCGTAAGCCGTCATGCTTGTTCTCCGCTCAGAGCCGAGCATCCGTGCCGGTTACGGGAAGTCGATGGGCGGCCAGCTGCTCTGCCGCGACGAGCGCCCGCCACTAACCCTTTTCTGCGACCGGTTGCAAGTTCGAAACACGCTCATATTGAGAACCCCGACTTTATCCGGCTTAACGCGCAAGGCGGCCCCGTCCGCTTCCGACCTGCATGGCGCCAGGTTCGTAAAAGGTCACTCCGCACTCACTCAGGCCGAAGAGACCTCTGGAAAAGCGCCAGGTGTTGCGCTAGCGGTTTGAACGTCGATCAGGCCATGGCGCGATGCCGTCTCCTTGGTGTTCTTTTCGAGCGAAAGCCGTCTGGCGGAGACTAATCAAGCGGTCGAGAAAAAAATGTTTTCGCGCCTGCAGCATTATGCTAGTGCTCAATCTTGAGCGATGTGGCTGCTGTTTTGGACCCTAGTGCATTCAACCCGAGGTGCCCTGCAGGCAACCCTCGTGCGGTAGCCTGCGTAAACACGATGGCCGGGCAGCGAAGCAAACTCCAAGAAGACATCCACTTCCGCGTGTTGCGCCATATCCAGGACAATCCTGAGATATCCCAGCGCGAGCTGGCGCGTGCCGTCGGCATCAGCGTCGGAGGCGCGCATTACGTGATCAACGCGTTGCTGGCCAAGGGCCTGATTAAGCTCGGCAATTTCACGGTGGCGGAAAACAAACGGCGCTATGCCTATGTGCTCACGCCCAAGGGCATCGCCCAAAAAGCGCATGCCACGCGGCGCTTCATTGTGCGAAAGATGGCCGAATATGAAGCGTTGCGGGCGGAAATCGAAGACGTGAAGGCCAAGCTGTCAGATCAGGAACTTAAAGATTTGCGGGCGGAGCTGAAAGGCTAAACGATGGTGAAAGTCTTGTCGGTTTTTGGCACCCGGCCTGAGGCGATCAAAATGGCGCCGGTCGTAAAGACACTTGCGCAGTCGCCGCAAATCACGGCGCGCGTGGCTGTCACGGCTCAGCACCGCGAGATGCTTGATCAGGTGTTGCAGCTGTTCGAGATCAAACCGGATTACGACCTCGACCTTATGAAGCCCGGTCAAGGGTTGGCAGAGATCACCAGCGGCGTCTTGATCGGCCTAAAGCCGGTTTTGGAGGATTTTGCGCCCGATCTCGTGCTCGTGCATGGCGATACTACGACCACGCTCGCCACCTCGCTAGCGGCCTATTACCATCGCACCGCGGTGGGCCATGTCGAAGCGGGTTTGCGCACCTGGAACATCTATTCGCCGTGGCCAGAAGAGATCAATCGGCGGGTGGCGGGCACCGTTGCCCGGCTTCACTTTGCGCCAACGGATCAGTCGCGGCAGAACCTGCTGCGCGAAGCTGTGCCAGATGGGCACATAATCGTAACCGGAAACACGGTGATCGATGCGCTGCTGGACGTCGTCGCGCGGCTCGAACGCGACAGTGAGCTCAGCACGTCACTTGACCGGCGTCTCGGCATAGACCGGTCGCGGCGATTGATCTTGGTCACCGGCCATCGCCGCGAAAGCTTCGGCGGCGGGTTTGAGCGCATTTGCGATGCCCTCGCGCGGCTCGCGCGGCGGGATGATGTTCACATCATCTATCCAGTGCATCTCAATCCTAATGTCATGGGCCCGGTCACCGAGCGCCTCGGGGCCACTGGCAATATCTCGCTCATCCCGCCTCAGGAGTACCTCCCCTTCGTGCATCTGATGCGGCGGGCCGAGATCATCCTGACCGATTCCGGCGGGGTCCAGGAGGAGGCTCCCTCGCTCGGCAAGCCTGTTCTGGTGATGCGCGACACGACAGAACCA
>DMER01000047.1:4745-7521 GCA_003451645.1 Alphaproteobacteria bacterium
GATGCGCGACACGACAGAACGTCCAGAAGCGGTTGCCGCCGGTACCGTGAAACTCGTCGGCACCGACAGTGATCTGATCGTGCGGGAGATCAATCGCTTGCTCGATGACAGGGCTGCCTATGACGCCATGGCGAGGGCGCATAATCCGTATGGTGACGGCCTTGCCGCCAGCCGGATCCGCGATGCTATCCTCGCCTATGCGCAAACCATTTCCGGGAGATGACAATGCTCGACAAACCATTCAAGCGCATTTCTGTCATCGGCCTTGGCTATATTGGTCTTCCTACGGCCGCGATGTTTGCCTCGCGCAAGATCGAGGTGGTTGGGGTCGACGTGAATGCGCGCGCCGTTGATACGATCAACCGCGGCGAAATCCATATCGTCGAGCCTGATCTCGACATGGTCGTTCATGCGGCGGTGAAGGAAGGGTATCTGCGCGCCGCGCTTGAGCCGGAGCCGGCCGAGGCGTTCCTGATCGCCGTCCCAACGCCCTTCAAGGGCGAGAACCACGAGCCTGACCTCAGCTATATCAAGGCGGCGTCGCGGTCGATTGCGCCAGTCCTGCGCCCTGGCAATTTGGTGATCCTGGAATCCACCTCGCCCGTCGGGGCGACGGAAGCCATGGCCGCCTGGCTCGCGGAAGCCCGGCCGGACCTTACTTTCCCGCACATTTCGGGTGAGGCATCCGACATCCGCATCGCTCACTGTCCGGAGCGTGTCTTGCCAGGCAAGGTGATGCAGGAACTGATCACCAATGACCGGGTGATCGGGGGCATGACACCGCGGTGTTCGGCCCTTGCCGCCCGCCTCTATGAGACCTTTGTAACGGGCAAATGCATCGTGGCCTCCGGGCCGCGGGTTGCCGAGATGTGCAAGCTGACCGAAAACAGCTTTCGGGATGTGAACATCGCCTTTGCCAATGAGCTTTCGCTGATTTGCGACGAACTTGGCATGGATGTCTGGGAGTTGATCCGCTTGGCCAACCGGCATCCGCGGGTCAATATCCTGCAGCCGGGCCCGGGCGTCGGGGGGCATTGTATCGCGGTGGACCCTTGGTTCATCGTGTCCTCGGCCCCCGAAACCGCGCGGCTGATCCGCACAGCGCGGGAGGTCAACGACTCCAAACCGGAATGGGTGCTCAGCAAAGTGCGCGAGGCGGTGGGGGCCCATCTGATGGAGCACCCTGGCCAGTCTGCCAAGGATGTGACGATTGCGGTCTATGGACTGACTTTCAAACCCGACATTGACGACCTGCGCGAAAGCCCCGCGCTGGAGATTGCCATCAAGATCCTGGATAGCCACGCAGGACCTGTCATCATCGTTGAGCCCATGGTTGATCATTGCCCTCCTGAACTCAAAAGGGCCCGATTCATGAAGGATGCTGTGGATGTCGTTTCCGACATTGGCGTGCTATTAGTAGATCATGCCTCATTCAGGCGCAGGCGGCCTGCCGCCAAAATCACCGTTGACACACGGGGACTGTGGTCGTTGGACGAGCCTACTAAGCCCTCGGTTCGGTGACCGGCAATGTTCCAACCTATATGGCAATGAAACGCGTCTTCATAACCGGTACGGCGGGCTTCATCGGCTTCCATTTCGCTCGGCTGCTCTTGGCCGAGGGTGCACAAGTGGCTGGCTATGATGGGATGACGGACTACTATGATGTCCAACTAAAACAGCGGCGACATGCGGTGCTGCACCAAAATCCGGGTTTCACTGCGACGGAAGCAATGCTCGAAGACCTCGAATCTTTGCGGCGCGCGGTGTCTGCCTTCGCCCCTGATATCATTGTTCATCTCGCGGGTCAGGCCGGGGTACGGTATTCAATTGATAACCCGCGCGCCTATATCGATTCAAATGTCGTCGGTACGCTCAATGTCATGGAAGTCGCGCGCGAAGCCGGTGTGGGGCATCTGCTCATGGCCTCAACCAGCTCCGTCTATGGCGCGAACGAAGTTATGCCCTTCGACGAGCGCCAAAAGGCGGACAGTCAACTAACGATCTATGCTGCGACAAAGAAAGCCAACGAGTCTATGGGACATGCTTGGGCACATGTCCACGGACTGCCGGTCACGATGTTCCGCTTTTTCACAGTCTACGGCCCGTGGGGACGGCCTGATATGGCCTTGTTCAAGTTCACCCGCGGCATACTTCAGGGCGAACCCATCGATATCTATAACCATGGCCAAATGTGGCGTGATTTTACGTATGTGGACGATTTAGTTCGCGGTATCCGTCTGTTGATGGATGCGGTCCCTGGTGGTCCTGAGACTGCTGTGGCCGATGACAGCTTGAGCCCTGCTGCGCCTTTTCGGATTGTGAATATCGGAAACTCTGAAAAAGTGCGCCTCCTTGATTTCATCGAGGCCATCGAGGCCGAAACTGGCATTGCCGCGATCCGCAATTATCTGGATATGCAAACGGGCGATGTCCCTGCAACTTGGGCGGACTGCAGCCTCTTGAATCGCTTGACCGGTTATCGTCCCCAGACGCCCTTTCGCGAAGGCGTCGCCCGCTTTGTTGCCTGGTACCGGGACTATCATTCGTGCTAGGCTTGGACCATTGCGAGCATAATCGTAACGAAAGCAACCCTTGCCGACGGGCACCGGCCACATTCAGGATGCGGAATTGGACGCCAAGCTCGCCGCTGCCCACTACCGGCGGGAGGTTGTTATGGGCGGCTTAGCGCAGTGTATTGAGAGCGAGAGCTGGTGTGTCCCAGGGCCACAATCACCGCTGGCAAAGCTTATTTGTTATGGCGCGTTTGGCATACTAT
>DMER01000047.1:7727-17462 GCA_003451645.1 Alphaproteobacteria bacterium
GCGCGTTTGGCATACTATTGAGGGGGCGGTAGACGCATGACAATGCCGAAAGCCATAGTGACGCTTTTTTTCTCTGGCTTGCTACTCCTCAGCTTGTTTTTATGGGGTGCAGGAGCAAGCCAAGAAGCAGTCACTTATATTGAAATCTGGGTCATTGTCGCCGTTAGTTTGATCGTACACCTTGCCGCTAATATTCAACGAAATTGGATGAGAATTGACACGGTATTCTTGGTGTCTTATTTTGTAGTGTTTTTTCAGTGGCCGATTATGCATTTATATTTCGAACTCTTTCCTTTGCATGGATTCCAGGCGGTGGCGCTTGAACACATTCAAGATATTATCGCCATATCCGGCATCGGCCTCATTGCATGGCTCATTGGGTACAATCTTCCGAGCATGAAGGCGCTCAAATTGAAATATGAAACGGTCCAAAATGCCGCCGCCGTTCCATTCGTGTTCCTAATTCTTTTGATTGTCTTTCTCATCGCTGCCGGACCAAGCTTTCTGTCACGCGAAATTTATACAACTGCGGCGACATCAATCACCAATACTGTCGAAGGGACGGCAGCCTATCTTCTTGATTTACTCGAGATTACGGCCAGGCTTTCTCTGGCCGTGGTATTGTACATTTGGGCCACGAAGGCAAAGGCGCCCTCTCTGGTTCTTGGAGCGGTGTCTGCTCAGCCATGGATGCATATTGCGGTTTTGTTCGCGTTCTGTCTCTTGTTCCTTGCCGCAGGGGAACGGGGCCAAGTCATCATGATCCTGGCTGGTCTGGCGATCGGTTATGGTTCATCGACGCGGCCCATCGGATTCGGGTTGTTCGCCTTGGCACTCATTGGAGGCTTTGCGTTTTTTTCGTTGGTTGGCATTCTTCGTGCATCGCTGGATGGTGGCGCGCAATTCGGGGCGACGTTCGGCTATTGGGAGCTATCCACCAATCTTGCACAAAGCTTTGTCACCTTGGGGTATGCGGTTGAGATTACGCAGTCGAGCGTGCCTCTTATACCAGGGCAAGTCTTTTTCTCGCAGATTTTTGGTATCATACCGTTCGGCCAAAGTTTCATGATACCTCTTCTTGGGTTTCGCGCAACCGAGGTCAACTCTGCTCTCTTGATCACGCATTATGTGTTCGGCCCAACCCCACACAGCGGGTTGGGAACAAGTATTGTTGCAGATCTGTATCTTGCTTTCGGTCTTGGCGGCGTCTGTGTAGGTATGGTTGTTTTTGGTCAGGTATGCCAAGTGATGCAGCGGTGGCTTTCTGGCGACCACGGCTTTATGCGGTTCTACACCGCCGTCATTTTTGCTGGCTTGGCAGTTTATATTGTCCGAGCTTCTTTCTTGTACCCGCTGAAGCCCGTCTTATGGGGTCTTCTGTTCGGGGCCCTCTTTCTTGCGCTGGGCAGCAGACGATCACGGTCTTGAGGCCACTCATTAAAGCGCATAGAACTCAAGTGTTGGACCCTGTTGCGATCTTCATTCCAACCCTGACTGCGGGTGGTGCAGAAAGGGTTGCCTCTATATTGGCCAATCAGTGGTGCCAGTCGCATCAGGTGAAGCTGATCACCTATTTCAACGAGGCGCACTTTTACACGCTCGACCCCCGTGTCGAGGTCCTCTCTCTCGGCTACGTGCCAAACCGCAGACAACCGGGCCGAACGGTCGACGTTGCTCTCGCACTCGCCGCCTTCCGTCGTAAGGTGCTCAAAATCAGGCCCCGTTTTGTCTTGTCGTTTATGAACAAGTATAATGCTTTCGCGTTGGCATCGCTGTGGGGGTCGGGCACGCCGGTAATCGTGTCAGAGCGCGATAGTCCGACAGAGGTTCTTCCCCGTTTGCGCGTGCTTGCCCGAGACTCGCTTTATCCAGGCGCTGCCGGCGCGATCTTTCAAACCGCCGCCGCACAAGCCTTTCATCTCGGGCGGAGCCGCATCGCCCGGTCGACTATTATTCCCAATCCCATTACGCGCATTATTGAGCCCTCAGAACGGACGCCTGAGAAGATAGTCTTGAGCGTAGGCCGGCTGGTTGGAAAGAAGGCGGTGGATCACCTGATACGCGCTTTTGGAGCCATGCAAACGCCAGGCTGGCGCCTAATGATTTGTGGAGATGGGCCCATGCGGGCGACCCTGGACGCTCAGGTCAGCTCACTTGGCCTTTCAAGCCGCGTCGATTTCATTGGCGCCGTTAGCGATCTGCGGCCCTTTTATAAGCGAGCGGGCATGTTTGCCTTTTCCTCGCTCTATGAAGGTTTCCCGAACGCGCTGGCAGAAGCCATGGTTTCCGGACTTCCTTGCGTGTCTTACGACTGCCCGACTGGCCCCTCTGAGCTCATTCAGGATCGGGTCAATGGACGCCTGGTGCCAGTAGGCGACTGGATTTCCCTGGCAGCCGCCATGGACGAAGTGGCCGCCGAACAAGTCACAGCCGATCGTTATGGCGAAGCTTCGGCCACGCTTGCTCGCGCTCTCGATCCGCAGACGATTGCGGATCGCTTTCTTGAGTTCTGCGACCAGTCCGCACAGAAAGCGCGACAATGAATGGTCTTATCACCCGCGCGGTGTTGAAGAATATGACGGCCCTTTATCTTTTTCAGGGCCTAAATTACCTGCTCCCTCTCATCATCATCCCGTATCTTGTGCGAGTGCTAGGTCTAGAAGTTTTTGGCATACTCATGTTCGTCACTGCGTTCATCATCATTGGGCGTGTGTGGGTCGCATTTGGCTTTGATCTGACGGCAACGCGGCTGGTCGCACTGTACGGGCGTGAAAGACACGCAGAATTGTCCCGATTGCTTGCGGATGTGGTTGCGGTTCGCCTTGTTCTTTTGTTCGTCTTTGCTGTAGTTTGCGTGTCTTTATTCGCCGTCATCCCTCAGTTCCGGGAGCACATGCCGTTGTTGCTCTTTGGGCTTCTGATCTTGGCCGGCGAGGCACTGTTGCCCGTCTGGCTCTTCCAGGGACTTGAGAGGATGCCACCGATTGTCTGGATCCGGGCCGGAGCGCGGGTCGGCAACCTCGCACTTGTGGTTGCATTCGTACATGGCCCTGAGGATGTCTGGCTCGTACCAGCGTTTGAGGCCTTGACGATCGTGTGTGGCAGCGCCGTCGCCCTCGCCTATGCGGCGCGGTCGTTCAAGCTTTGGGCAGTGCGGCCCTCGTCGGACAGAATGCTCCAGTTGTCTCAAAAAGGAACCGCGGTCTTTGTGGCCAATCTGTCGGTCCAGCTGTACACAACGCTGAATATGATTGTCCTTGGGCTGATCATTGGACCAGTCGCGGTTGGAGCCTATGCCATCGCAGAGAAAATATACTCCGCAATCAGAAGCCTCCTGAGTCCTTTTGTGCAAGCCACTTTCCCAGGCCTGTCGCGCAGCTTTGATTTGGACCGCACATCCTTTGAAGCGCAGTACAAAACGATCCTTTATTATCTCGCTTGGATCCTTATCGCGGTCGGCATCGCGCTGGCACTGTTGTCAGATTTGTTTGTGATGATTGTCGCTGGGGCGCGGGATCAGGCTGCGTGGGCGACACTCGTTGTATTTGCGTGCACGATGCCGTTTGCTCTCGGTAGCTTCTTGTCACCCATGCTCGTGTCGCGAGGCCTTGATCGCGAACTGATGCGGATCACAATCATTGGAGGCGTTTTGGGGATGGTCACGTGCCCACCTCTGGCGTATTTCTTTGACGCTCCTGGGGCGGCGGCGGCAGTACTAATCGTACAGATTTACAACTCGATTGCCTTATTTGTTGCAAACAAGCAGTCTCTGGTGTCACTAAAAACCTAAGCTACGCCTTCATCCAAAAGCCCCATCGAGCACTGGTTGTCATACGTATAGTGCTCTAAACAAAACGCCTAGGAGTCACGCAGATCATAGATTTGCTAAAGCGTGCCGTTATTGCGGTCTACGAGAAGTGGGTCCTTTTGCGTTCGGGCTCTGTTGCCTTTGCGCGCTTGAAAGGGGTCAAAGTCGGCGAGGGTTGCAGAATTGGGATTCGCGATTTTGGTACTGAGCCCTTTTTGATATCGATTGGGGATCGCGTTACTATAGCCCCGGGCGTGCAGATTCTGACCCATGACGGAAGTTCGTGGCTGGTGCGTGACGAGAATGGAAGCCGCTACCACTTGATCGGGGAAGTGAAAATTTGCGATGACGTTTTCGTCGGGGCTAACGCGATCATCCTTCCTGGCGTTACCATTTCCTCAAACAGCGTAGTCGGTGCTGGCTCCGTTGTAACGAAGGATGTACCCCCTGGCAGTGTTGTGGTTGGGAACCCGGCGCGGAAAATTTGCTCGTTTGAGGAGTTCGTTGAAAGAACCAAGTCGGTGGGCTTTCACGATAACGCTTACAATATGGAGCTTCCTCGCAAAGAGCGAATTCTTGACGTGCTCGCTAAACGACCACCTCTGCAGCGCCTCAAAGGACAACGTTAGCTGCGGAGATTCGTACGGCAGATCTGAATTGGTTTCATGCCGCCAGTTAGAATAGTCTTGATACAAATCCCCAACATTCACAAACAGCCGGACAAAGGTGCATGCGAGCGCTCAGATTCTTGATGATGATGCTCGAGGCTCTTTTGCCCAGTACTCTCAGAATATGGCTCCTGCGCAGGCGCGGAGCCACTATTGGTGCTGGGTGTCATATTGGTGCGTTCACGATCCTCGATGCTTCAAACATCCATTTGGGGGATTGCGTTCAGATCGCCAGCTTTAATCTCGTCCACCGGCTCTCCCGCCTAGACATGGGCAATGGCTCGAGAATGAACGGCTTCAACTGGATCACTGGCGCTGGCACCGGACGGCTTGAAGTTGGTAAGAATTCGGCCATCACACGGTTTCACTTTTTCGAGGCCTCTGGTGATATCACCATCGGTGAAAACAGCATCATCGCAGGCCGGGACAGTCATTTTTTCACGCACGGGATCAGTGCGACGAACCTTGACGATGTGCGCTCAATTCGCATCGGGTCGTGGTGTTACATCGGCTCGTCATCCCGTTTTGTCCCTGGCAGCGGGGTGTCCAAGGGGACCTTTGTCGGAATGGGTTCGGTCGTGACAAAGCCGTTTACCGAGGAGTTCTTGCTGATCGCGGGCAACCCTGCACAAATGAAGAAGCAGTTGTCCTCAACTGATGTGTATTTTGATCGTGCTTTCTTGCCGCATGACCACCATCCCACAAACTATCGTGGCGGTTGAGGTTAGGCGTGAAACATCACAACGAGGGGCTTAAGCCGCATACTCAAGTCAAGGAAGGCGATGCCCAGGCCGCGTCACGACCACTCCAAGACCCTCATTGACCACGGCGGTGCCATCATGACCCACTCAGCCGCTTTGTGGTCCACACTATCGCCTTCGTAACGCCACTCTAAGCAGAGCACTCAGAATGGAACGAATAATCAGTTACGACAAGCCCAATGACCGGCTTGTATTCCTTCATGTGGCGCCCGATCAGACCTATTGGGACGATCTGTGGTCAACTACGCTGGACCGCTCTCACATCAAGCGCGGCGATCGCTTTGTTACCGCGGAGACGCGACGCGTGCTTCCGGTTGGTTCGCGGGTGCTCGATGCGGGTTGTGGTATCGCTGCGACGGTCAGTGGACTGCATGACGCGGGATTCCGGGCAGAAGGAATTGATTATGCTGAATCGACAGTCGCCGCCGTCAACCGCGTGGCGCCAGAGCTCACGGTCAAACTCGGCGATGTGCGCGCGTTGAATTATGAGGACGGAGAACTCGATGGGCTCTGGTCCCTGGGCGTGATTGAGCACTTCTTCGATGGGTTTGATCCATTGATCATTGAAACGCGCCGTGTGCTTCGGCCCAGCGGCTATCTTTTCTTGACTGTGCCAACCATTTCGCCCCTCAAGAGCTGGAAGATCGATCGCGGTGTGTTGCCGCCTTACAAGACGGAAGACAGAGATCGCTTTTTCCAGTTCGCCTTCCGGCGAGAGCACGTCATATCCGAGGTCGAACGAGCAGGGTTTCGACTGCTTCGCGACTACGGCCGCAGCGGGGCCTTTGGGCTTACAGAAGATGCTCCAGCGCTCGCAAAAGGGCTGGCCTTGAAACCGGACTCAACGTCCTTGCCCGCGAGGGCGTGGTGGCGGCTTGCAGATCACGTCTTGACGCCGCTCAGCTATCACACCCGATTTTTCCTTATGCAAAAGATCTAGCCGTCGTGGAACCATCAGACACCGCGTATAAGCCCACACAGGCCTCGCTGGTTGTCGGCGTGGATGCCTCGCGCAGCCGGTCAGGTGGGGCGATCGCGCATGTCCTCGGCTTCTTACGTTGCGGCGATCCGCGAGCCCACGGCATCAAGACCGTCCATTTGTGGGCCCACGACAAGCTTCTCGACGCCGTGGAGAAGGCACCATGGCTTGTTTTGCATGAGGTGCCAGCCAGCCGCCGCTCGATCATTCACCAATTGATGTGGCAACGGCGCACACTGCCCAAGCTCGCAAAAGAGCTTGGTGTGCTTGCGATGTTCAATACTGATGCGGGATCGGTGTGTCCCTTTCAACCCTCTATCACGCTGAGCCAAGACATGCTGTCGTACGAGCCCGGTGAAATGCAACGTTACCCATGGCCGTCTCGCGCGCGGATTAGGCTTGAGGCACTTCGATTTGTGCAGTTGCACCGCTTGAGAAGCAGCAGCGTGGCGGTCTTTTTGACCCGGCATGCCGCAAAGGTTATTGGTGCCCTCACGCCTCTGCGCAAATCTGCGATTATTGCTCACGGGATCGACGAAAAGTTCTCCAGAGTGGCCATGACCGACCGGTATTTTCCTGCCTCTGGCCCGATTCGCGCGCTGTACGTTTCAAATGCGGCGCCTTACAAGCATCAATGGCATGTTGTTGATGCCGTGGCCCGCGTACGCCAGACCTCCGGCATTGACTTGCGCCTTCGTCTCGTTGGCGGTGGGCAGGGGCACGCGCAAGAACGGTTGGACGCCGCAATCCGGCAGTATGACCCTTCTGGTCAGTTCGTTGAGCACATTGCATTCGTGCCGCACGATCGGATTGCAGGAGAACTGAAAGACGCAGACTTGTTTGTGTTCGCGTCGAGTTGTGAAAACCTGCCTATAACTCTTCTTGAGGCTATGGCTGCGGGGCTACCCATCGCGACGTCCAACAGAGGTCCGATGCCCGAGGTGATGGGTCCTGACGCTTGCTACTTCGACCCAGAGGCGCCCGAGAGTATCGCCACGGCGCTCTCGAAAGTGCTGTCTTCAAGTGGTTTACGACAGCGCATCATGCAGGATGCGAGAGTTCGAGCAGCGGGATATACTTGGGAGCGCTGCTCAAATGAGACGTGGGCGTTACTAGCCGACGTTGCGAAATCAAGTAATCATTGAGAGAGCACATGAGGATCTGCACCAACTGCGTGATGGATACGACCGACAGCGCCATTGTTTTCGATGAGCGTGGTGTCTGCGACCATTGCAATACCTTCTACACCCAGGTGAAGCCCAACTGGCACACGGGTGAAAAAGGCAAAGCCGAGCTCGATCGCATGGTTGAGACCATCCGCGCGGCGGGCAAAGGCAAGGATTTCGACTGTATCATCGGGATGAGCGGTGGCATCGATAGCTCCTATCTCGTTTATGCTGCTAAAGAGGTCATGGGCCTCAGGCCGCTGGTCTTCCATGTCGATGCAGGCTGGAACTCCCAGATCGCGGTGAACAATATCGAACGTCTCGTGGACGGGCTGGGCCTCGATCTATTCACCGAGGTGATCGACTGGGAGGAAATGAAAGACCTGCAGCGCGCCTTTTTCCGCTCTGGCGTGCCGCACATCGACACACCGCAAGACCACTCCTTTTTCGCTACCATGTACAAGTTCGCCACCCAACATGGCGTCAAGCACATCCTCACGGGCGCGAACTACTCGACGGAGTGCATTCGCAATCCCATGGAGTGGATGTATTTCCAATCCGACGTGCGTCAGATCCGCGACATTCATCAGCAATTCGGCGGGCGCCCATTGCGAAACTTCCCGCTGACCTCGATCCTTTGGCACAAGGCATGGCTGCCTTATGTGCGCGGCATCAAGGTGCTGCGGCCGCTTAATTCCATGCCGTACATCAAAACCGAGGCGCGGCAATTGCTAATGGACCGCTTTGGCTGGCAACCCTATCCGCAAAAGCATTTCGAATCCCGCTTCACGCGGTTCTATGAAAGTTATTGGCTGCCGGAGCGTTTTGGTTATGACGTGCGCAAAGTCCAGTTCTCCAGCCTCATTGTGACGGGTCAGATGACACGCGACGAGGCCCTGGCCGAGCTGCAAAAGCCGCCCTATGACGCTGAAACCATTGGGCAAGAGATCGAGTTTGTTGCCAACAAGCTCGACATCACAGTTGATGAGCTCAAAAGCTATTTGGCACTGCCCAAGAAGACCTATCGGGATTACAAGAACCAGGAGGATATCTACCGGATCGGTGCGCGGGTCATGCGTGCGCTTGGCATTGAGCGTGGGGGCAAGCGGTGATTGGGATCGTCGATTACGGTCTTGGCAATGTCCGTGCCTTTGAGAACATCTACCGGCGTTTGGGTATTGCCGCCGAGCCTGTGCGCAACGCGGCGGAACTTGAGGCCGCTGACAGGTTGATCTTGCCTGGCGTCGGTGCCTTTGACTGGGCCATGGCGCGGCTGACTGAGTCTGGAATGATTGACCCCTTAAACAGGCGCGTCCTCAAGGACGGGGTCCCCGTTCTTGGCGTCTGCGTCGGCATGCAGATCATGGCCCAAGGCAGCGATGAGGGCACCGCCGCAGGGCTTGGCTGGATCGACGGGCGGGTCGAGCGTTTTCGCGACGAATGGTTCAATACGCGGACGCATCTGCCGCATATGGGCTGGAACGATATCGAGGTCGCGGGCAAGCCCGCATTGTTCTCCGAGATGGCGGCGCCGCGCTTCTACTTCTTGCACTCCTATTTCTTTCATCCCGTTGACGAGGGCCATGTTGTGGCACGAACGCATTACGGCCAAGTCTTTGCCTCTGCCATCCGCCGGGACAATATCTGGGCGACGCAGTTCCATCCTGAAAAAAGCCACGACTGGGGCGTCCAGCTGTTGCGCAATTTCGCCGAAGTCTGACCATGTTGCGTCCCCGCCTCATTCCCTGCCTGCTCGTTCAGAATCAGGGCCTTGTGAAGACCCGCCGCTTTGGCGAACCGAAATATGTCGGCGACCCGATCAATGCGGTGCGCATCTTCAACGAGAAGGTCGTTGACGAGCTCATGGTGATCGACATTGACGCGACCGTGAAAGGGCGGGAACCCGATTACCGGATGATCGCAAACCTCGCGACCGAATGCCGGATGCCTTTGTGTTATGGCGGTGGCGTTAGCAGCAGCGCGCAGATCGAACGTATCATCGGTCTTGGGGTGGAGAAAGTCGCGCTATCGTCGGCCGCGCTCGCACGTCCCGCTCTGATTGAAGAAGCCGCAAAGCACGTGGGTTCGCAAAGCGTGGTTGTCGTACTCGACATCCGGAAGAGCGGCCTGCTGCGCCGCTTGGAGATCGTGACGCATAATGCAACCCGCCAGACCGGTATCGATCCGGCCGCCTTTGTGCGCGAAGCAACACAACGCGGTGCCGGTGAGATCGTCATCAATAATGTCGATCGCGATGGGATGATGGAAGGCTTTGATCTTGAGCTCGTGGAGAAATTGCGCCGCGAGACGTCTCTTCCGATGACCGTCATGGGTGGTGCGGGCTCACTGGACC
>DMER01000047.1:17648-18900 GCA_003451645.1 Alphaproteobacteria bacterium
GGTGCGGGCTCACTGGACCATGTTGCCGAACTCTGGAACGCACAAGGCATCATCGGCGCTTCCGCCGGCAGCCTCTTCGTCTTTAAGGGCCGCTTTCGCGCTGTCCTCATCAATTACCCAAATCTGGATGAAAAGGCGGCGCTTCTGACCCGCACAGGATGGTCACCGTGAAACAGCTTCTCCAATCCCTCAAAGATGGTGCCACGACGGTTGCCGAGATCCCGGCACCGCGCTGCGGCAACGGGCAGGTTCTCGTCCACACGTCAATCAGTTTGGTCTCAGCCGGAACCGAGCGCATGCTCGTGGAATTCGGCAAAGGCAATCTGATCCAGAAGGCCCGGTCGCAACCCGACAAGGTTCGCCAGGTTCTTGAGAAAGCGCGCACCGATGGTGTTGCCGCGACATTGGAGGCGGTTCGCTCCAAGCTCGATCAGCCGCTGGCTCTGGGCTATTGCAATGTCGGCCGGGTGATCGAGTCACGTGCCGAGGGGTTTGCGCCTGGCGACCGGGGGGTGTCGAACGGCAAGCACGCCGAGATTGTCGCGGTCCCGCGCAATCTCTGCGCTCGTATCCCCGACGGGGTCACAGATGAGGCGGCGAGCTTTACCGTTCTTGCGGCCATCGGTTTGCAAGGCATCCGTCTGGCACAGCCAACCCTTGGCGAATGCGTTGTGGTCACCGGGCTCGGGCTGATTGGCCTCTTGACGGTTCAGATGTTGCGGGCGCAGGGCTGCCGCGTCTTGGGTATCGATTTCGATCCGGCGCGGCTTGAACTTGCCCGCCAATTCGGCGCAGAAACGGTCAACCCAGGTGCAGGTGAGGATGTGCTTGCGCGCGCTGCCACGTTTTCGCGGGGCGCGGGCGTTGACGCGGTCATCATCACTGCCTCGACCAAAAGCAATGAGCCGGTGTCGCAAGCCGCGCGCATGTGCCGTAAACGCGGGCGCATCGTGCTGGTTGGTGTAGTCGGCCTCGAACTGAGCCGGGCAGACTTCTATGAAAAGGAGCTCACCTTTCAGGTGTCCTGCTCCTATGGGCCGGGGCGGTATGACCCGGATTATGAGGAGGGCGGACAGAAATACCCAATCGGTTTTGTCCGCTGGACCGAGCAGCGCAATTTCGAAGCGGTGCTGGACCTCATGGATTCCGGCGCGCTCAAGGTCGAGCCTCTGATCACGCACCGTTTTGCTATCGAGGATGGCGCGCAAGCAATGGACCTGCTGACGTCCGGTCAGCCCTCGCTCGGTATCCT
>DMER01000130.1 GCA_003451645.1 Alphaproteobacteria bacterium
GAGGGCGACAGCCATGTCGAGTGGTTCGAGGGCAATTTCGAAGACTATATGGCCGATCGCAAGCGCCGCTTGGGTGATGACGCGCTCGTGCCCCACCGGATCAAATACAAGAAGCTGGTGCGATAAAGTCCTCATGGTTTGCAAAGGCTGAAGGTGGCAGCGCCAATTTTATGCGGCCGGGGAACGCCCGCTTAGGCCACTCGTGTTAAGCCAAGTCTGCGTAATTCGGGGCGGAGGCTGCATGGAGACGGTGAACGGTTATGTCTGCCATAACTGCAGCGATGTGGCGCTGGCCAAGCGCCATATCGATCCAGCGCACCCCAAAGACGCCCAAGGTGAGCCTAAGAACCCCGTGGACAAGATCCGTGAAACGCTGAAGACGGAGCGCCAAGAGGCGGTGACCTATGGCGGATCTTTGGCGCAAGTCGCCGCCCCCGCAGATGCCTTGTCCGTCAGACCTGTTGATCCCTCGCAAGCGCCTGATCGTGTGTTCGGCCGTATTGGCGAACGGCTTGATCTTAGGGCGTGAGTAGCTGAACAAGAACTCAAACGATCTAAAAACGGAACCGCCCGCGCCTCAAGCAAATGCTGCGAGACCTCGTCGTGGCAATTGACGGCTCTTGCTTCGGTCGGCTTTCGATCACGCTCCATGGACCTGAACGTTAAAACCGATAGAGTTTTAGCAACCCCCTAAACCCCGCCTTATCGCCTGACCGGTTACAAGGGCCCAGGGTCTGGTCCAGCGGAGGGGTTGCCATGAGCATTTGTTTGTATATGCGGCAGGTGAGTGAGGATGACGTGGCGCGCTTTCGCCGCGATCCAGAGGCCCTTGAGGCCGCAACGATAGGCACGATGTTTGGAGGCACGCCCTTCCCCGATGATCTGGACCTGGCGTTCAATCCCGACATGCTTGACGGTGTGATGGGCAAACCGCGCGGGGTCATTGGCTGGATCGGGCAATGGCTGCTTTAGCGCTGGATGAAACGCTCCTTGCGCAAGCAGCTGGAGCAGTTGAACAAAGTCAAAGCCGCCTGTGCAGCGCCGCCGGGCAGCGCAGGTGCGGCGGATATTCCCTCTCCCGATGCCATGGTCGATCTGCACAAGAGCTGGCACGTGCTCCACTATCTTCTGACTGGGACCGCCGATGGCGGCTCTGCCCCGCTTAATTTGCTCATGACTGGGGGCGAAGACATTGGTGACGATGTGGGCTACGGCCCTGCGCGCGTTTGGAATGCTGCGACCGTCCAGGCTTTTGCTGATGCGGTGCGCGGCCTCTCGGTTGAGGACCTCATGGCGCGCGCCGATTATGCGAGAATGTTAGAGGCGCAGATCTACTCATGCGACGAAGCTGACGATGACCCGGAGATGGCGCTCATGGAGCTCCAGGAGACGGTCGAGCACTATTTCCCTGCGCTGCAAGCCTTTGTCACCAAGGCCGCCAAAGAGCGCGCTTGCGCTCTTGTGTGGATGAGCTAAAGCGACTTCCGGCGAAGTGGATGCCGGTTCGACGCAAGAAAGCGCGTCAAAAAAGACCCTAGAGCGCTCCTGGCGCTCTAACCTCCGGCGCGGATATTGGACGCCTGTTGGCGCAGATTGGCACTGAGTGCTGGGATCTTGCCGCCATTGGCACCAAGGAAGCTCGCGAACTGATCGCGTTGCTCAATAGACAGCCACACGCCCGCGACATTGACATCGACAAAGCGATAATTGCCCTCTTGGCCCATCAGCCGGAAGGCCACTTTGAGAGGCTGAGGATTATTTCCCGCCTCCACGGCATTGACCGTGAAGTCACCGTCCTTGTTCTTGGTTGAACCGGTAACTTTCAACGTCTGGCCGGCATATTGCTCCAGCCGCTTCTCATAGACAGCGGTCGCATAGTCTTTGAAGGCATCGACAAAATCATTGAGGTCAGCCTCGCTGGCGCCCCGGCGATAGCTCCCCAAGGTGAAGAGAGCAGAAGTGCGCGTGTCCGCATATTTCAGAAGAAAATCCCGGAAACGCTCATTGCGCGCTTTCACGCCGCCACTCTTGTCCGCGAGGATCGCGACACCTTGATCAATGAGGCCTTGAGTGAAGACCTCAGGGTTTGCAGCCGAGGAACGGCTAGCGAGAATCAGCATCATGCTTGCCGCCAAGAGTGCAGGGGCCAAGCGGATAAAGGTGCGAAACAGCGTCATGTGAAGTCCCCAAAATGCCGGAGTGAATCTCGTGTGCAGCGCAAACCGCGGGGGCCTTGCGGCCACGCGTTCTAAACCTTTCGCGCTGCAATTCCCATCCCGACTTTAGGGCCAATTTGCGGCTGTTCAAAGATGCTTTTGCAAATTGGTGATGCTGCTCACGATTACCTGATGTTGGCGTCGAACTCAGGCAGGTCGGCGGAGGGCTCGCCATTGTTGATCGCATCTTTTCGGAATTGCCGGTACAGGCTGCGAACGCTGGCGTAATAATCGATGGAATCGCGCTCAATGGCGTCGAGGGTCTCGATGTTGCGGCTGCGCAAGTCGATGATGTTGATCGCCGTCCGTGCGAACGGGACCCACTCATAATCGTCGCCCCATGTCACATAGGTCACGGGGTCAAGGCCAATATCGACCAGACGGCCCACGCTGTCGCGCGGGTTGGACGGGCCCAGCAAAGGGACGTACCAATAGGGACCTTCGTCGACACCCCACACCGCGAGGGTCTGGCCGAAATCTTCGTCGTGGAACGGAAAGCCCCAGTCCGTCGCCACGTCCCAGATACCCAAGACGCCAAAGGTCGAATTCAGAAGAAATCGCATAACCGTCGTACCGGCTCGGTCGCCTTCGCCTTGCAAGACGTCATTCGCAAAGACCACCGGACTATCCAGATTGTTCAAGACGTTCCGGACGCGGTCACGGCCATATTGTGGGATAACAGCACGATAGGTGACTGCTGCCGGGCGCAGAAATATATCGTCCAAGACCTCATTCAGACCAAAGAACGCCCGGTTGATATCCTCATACGGATCGTTGGCATCCTCTTTGATCTGATCGGGCGTGACGGTGGTTTGCGCCATCGTTGGCGCCGCGAAGGCCGCCCACGCACCCAACACACTCCCCAACAACAGCGACTTCAACATATGCGTTCTGCCTGCAAACCCGTGACAAGGTTCTGATATTTGCCCAATGTTTCAGACGAAAACAATCGGAAGCTGTCACCTAGCCCCCATCTTTCCGTCCCCGCACGCATTAAACCATTGATATCCCTACTGTCCGGTTACGGCGGACACACTTTTTTGGACGCAGTGTGCCGAATTTGTTCACTCACTCGCCTGCTTGGTGCCGAAATGCATCATCGATGCCGCGAGCCGCGCGCCACAGAACCTGCATCTTGATTGATAACCACATAAGGATATGTTTATGTCAGGTGGGTAACCTCTGCTGACGAGGCGTCGCGGTGATCGATTTTGACCAAGTTGTAGACGCATTGAGAGCCGCCGGTGAACCGACGCGGCTGCGGCTGCTCATGCTGTTGGGTCACGCGGAACTTACCGTGAGTGAGCTTGTCTACATCGTGAAGCAATCGCAGCCTCGCATTAGCCGTCACCTGAAGTTGCTGGCGGATGCGGGTCTCATTGAGCGCAATCGCGAAGGCGCCTGGGTCTTTTACCGGGCACAGGAAAGCGGTCCCATCGCTCAACTGAAGGATACGGTGACCAGCATGGCGCTCGCGCGCACGCCCGCCACTGATCGCGATCTGGAGCGCCTTGAGGACGTTCGCTCCCAGCGCCGTCAGCAGGCGCAGAGCTATTTCGCGGCCAACGCGGCTGAATGGAACCGGCTGCGCTCGCTCCATACCGACGACGCCGATGTCGAGGCGGCGATGTTGGCTCTCTTGAAGGGGCGCACATTCAAAGAGCATCTGGATATCGGCACTGGCACGGGCCGGGTGCTGGAACTCCTGGCACCATTCTGCGAGCGGGGCCTTGGCATCGATATGAGTGGTGAAATGCTTGGCGTCGCGCGGGCTCGCCTTAGCGAGGCGGGATTGCGCCGCACACAGGTCCGCCTTGCGGATTTGTTCAGCCTCCCCGTTGCCGATGAGACCTGCGATCTCGTCACTGTGCACCAGGTTTTGCATTATTTGGACGATCCCGCCCGTGCGCTGTCGGAGGCGGCCCGTGCGCTGGCGCCCGGCGGGCTTCTGCTCATTGCCGACTTCGCTCCCCACATGATCGAAAGTCTGCGTACGGACCATCAGCACCGGCGTCTGGGCTTCGACGCGGCCGAAGTGGAGGGCTGGTTGATGGCGTGCGGCCTGACACTATCGGCGCAGCGCGATTTGCCTGCTGGGCGTCCCGACGGTTTGACCGTGTCTCTTTGGCTCGCTTCGACACCCGAGCGCGCGTTGCGCCGCCGTCCAATAAAGGTAGTGACATGACCCTCAAAGTGAGTTTCGAGTTCTTTCCACCTAAGACCGCGGACATGGAGGAAACCTTGTGGCGGTCCATCCGCCGTTTGGCGCCGCTCAACCCTTCCTTTGTCTCGGTGACCTATGGCGCGGGCGGTTCCACGCGGGAGCGTACCCATGCGACAGTCAAGCGGATCGCAGAGGAAACGCAGCTCAAGCCTGCCGCCCACCTCACTTGTGTTGGCGCGACGCGCGCCGATGTCGATGCGGTCGTGCGCGACTATTGGGAGGCCGGCGTGCGCCACATCGTGGCCCTGCGCGGCGATATGCCGGATATGGGCGCCTATAAGGTGACACCAGGCGGCTATGCCACAACCCCGCAATTGATCCAAGGCATTCGCGCGATTGGTGACTTTGAGATTTCGGTCTCCTGCTATCCGGAGAAACATCCTGAGTCCGCCTCGCTCGATGCCGATTTGCATTTGCTGGAAGAAAAGATCGCGGCTGGCGCCACACGCGCCATCACACAATTCGTCTACGATACCGATGCGCTCTTACGCTTTGTCGAGCGGGCTGCGCGGCGCGGCATCCGCGTGCCGATCGTGCCAGGGCTCATGCCTGCCACCAACTTCAAGGGCGTCATGCGTATGGCGCAGCGCTCTGGCGCTTCGGTTCCCTTATGGCTGCGCGACCGTTTTGAGGGCCTCGACGACGATCTCGAGACCCGCAAGCTGATCGCCGCCACTGTCGCCGCCGAGCAAGTCGAGCGCTTGCGGCGGGAGGGTCTGACCCAGTTCCACTTTTATACCCTCAACCAAGCGGACCTCACCTTCGCGATTTGCCGCCTGTTGGGCATCCGCGCGCAGAGCCCCGGGAGTGCCGCACCATGATGTCCCGCACCGACCGCATTCGTGCCCTTCACCAAGAGGCCAAGAAGCGCATCCTGATCCTGGATGGGTCATGGGGCGTGATGATCCAGACCTATCAGCTGCCGGAAGCGGCCTTCCGCGGCGCTCAGTTCGCCAATTGGCCTTCGGACCTCAAGGGCAACAACGATCTTCTCTGCCTGACCAAGCCCGAAATCATCACCGAGATCGCCAAGGCCTATCTTGAGGCGGGGGCGGATATTCTGTCCACGAACTCATTCACCGCCACCCGGATCAGCCAGGCCGATTACGGTCTTGAGGACTATGCAGGCGCGATCACTGCAGCATCGGTAGCGGTGGCCCGCGCTGCGTGCGACGCGCACATGGCGGCGGAGCCTGGCCGGGTGCGCTGGGTTGCGGGCTCGATCGGGCCGCTCAACCGGGCGCTGTCGATCTCGCCTGACGTCAACGACCCCGGCAAGCGCGCCGTCACCTTTGCCGAAGTCTATGACAGTTATCGCGAGCAGGCTTTGGCGCTGCACAAGGGTGGAGCCGATCTCTATTTGATCGAAACCATCTTCGACACGCTGAACGCCAAGGCCGCGATCAAGGCCATCCTCGATCTGGAAGATGAGGGTCTGGAGCCTCTGCCGATTTGGTTGTCGGGCACGATCACGGACCGCTCGGGCCGCACCTTGTCAGGCCAAACGGTCGAAGCCTTTTGGAACTCGATCCGCCATGCCAAGCCCTTCGCAGTCGGTCTAAATTGCGCCCTTGGTGCCGACCTTATGCGCCCTTACGTGGCGGATTTGGCGCGGATCGCTGACACGCTGATTGCCGCTTATCCCAATGCCGGTCTGCCTAACGAGTTCGGCGCCTATGATGAGGCACCGCATCAGACCTGCACGCACTTACATGAGTGGGCCGCAAGCGGACTCGTCAACATTCTGGGCGGCTGCTGCGGGACGACGCCGGACCACATCCGGCATATCGCGGACGCGGTAAAAAACGTGCGGCCGCGCCTTCCGCCGCAGCGTCCGCGGGCCTTGCGGCTGTCGGGTTTGGAGCCCTTCGAACTGCTGGCCTAATGAGGGGGGTATATTTAAGGGTATTGACACGGGTTGATGCTAGGGTCATAAGAACCCCTGGAGGTACCCCATGGGACTTGTAACCATAAAGGACGATGTCATTTGGTTCTCGCATCTGTCTGGCGATCCGCCTTTGCTGCATCAGCTGCTATCGCTGCCCGATGGGGGGGGCATCCGGCTGGTGATCGATGGGGTGGAGGGCGATTGGGTGCGGATGGCGGCGGGCAAGGATGGGCGGCCCACACTGGGCATCCGGCCCTTGGGCACGATGGTGGATGTATGGCGGGCCTATTACCGGGACCGCAAGGGACAGAGTGTGGAGATCAACGCGGTGGCCGCGGGCCGGAAGCCGCGCGCGCAATTAAGAGAGGAGGCAGTTATGTTCGTTCGCAATGACACGCGGACTCTTTACGAAACCGCCACTCAGGCTGAGCGGGAGGCGGCGTTTCAGGCGCTCATGGATATGGGCAAGTTGGGCTGGCGTTCCGATGGTCCCTACGGTCCCCGTGACGATCTTTATGACCGCGACAATGACCGCGACGCTTGACACGAACATCCTCGTCTACGCGGCGGACGTTCGCGACACCGCGAAGAGAGATGCGTCGGCGCGGATGCTCACCGCATTGACACAGCTCGGCGGGCGCATCGGGGTACAGGCGGTGAGCGAATTTCATGCGGCACTGCGAAAGAAGCTCAAGCGGCCTGTTTGGGAAGCGTCGCAAGCCGCCCGCAACATCCTCGTGAGTTTTCCGACCTTCGCCTATGTGGAAGCCGACGTTGCTCGAGCCCTCACCGAAGCCGCCACTGGGCGATTCAGCTATTGGGACGCACTTTTGTTGAGCGCCGCCGAGCGCCACGGCATCCGCCATTTCATCACCGAAGGCATGGGCGACGGCATGCGCTTGGGCGCGATCGAGGTGGTGGCCGCGTTCAACGATGGTCAAGTTTCGCCGCGCGCTGCGGCTGTTTTGGGGATCAAGTGAACCATGGCCATCGATTTCGACAATCAACCGGACCTCGTCGCCAATTATGAGCGCGGACCGCGCTGGTTCATCCCCGGCTATGACGCCATTCACACCATGGCGGCTGCGCTCTTGCGGAACAGGATCGGACAAACGGGCCGTATTTTGGTGCTTGGGGCTGGTGGCGGTTTTGAAATCACTGCCATGGCCAGGCATGGCGCGTGGCACTTCACCGGCGTCGACCCGTCGGAGCAAATGTTGGCCCTTGCACGACGCATCCTCGCGCGCGACGGCGTGCCCGCGAGCCGCTTTGAGCTCATAAGCGGGTATATCCCCGATGCGCCGCGTGGTGCCTTCGATGCTGCGACCTGTTTCCTGACCATGCATTTCGTCAAGGATGATGGGGCCAAGGCCCAGGCGTTTCAGCATATCCACGCGTGTCTCAGGCCGGGTGCGCCATTCCTCTTTGTTGACGGGTGTGCTGACATGGCCTCACCAAACTTCGCGCGGCAACTCGCCGACTATGCTGAGTTTGCAAGGCTCCAGGGCGCCCCGGAAGATATCATCACCATGGCCCTTGAAATGAACAGAAGCAGCCTGAATTTTGTAACGGCTGAGCGCAATCTTGCCCTCATGTCGGACGCCGGTTTTTCAGACATTACCCTCTTTACCGCGGGAACACTCTTCCGAGGATGGATCGCACGCGCATGACCCTTCTTGAAACGACTCAGGGCCCTCGCGCCCAATTCGTCAATATTGGCGAACGAACCAACGTCACCGGCTCCGCCAAATTCCGGAAGCTGATCGTCGATGGTCAGTATGCGGAGGCACTGACCGTCGCGCGCCAGCAAGTGGAAAGCGGCGCGCAGGTCATCGACGTCAATATGGACGAGGGTTTGCTCGATTCCAAATCCGCGATGGTCACCTTCCTTAATCTCATCGCCTCCGAACCCGATATCAGCCGCGTGCCCATTATGGTCGATAGCTCCAAATGGGAGGTGATCGAGGCGGGCCTGCAATGCGTGCAGGGCAAGGCAATTGTCAACTCCATCTCGCTGAAGGAGGGGGAGGCGCAGTTCTTCGCTCAGGCGCGGGCGTGTCTGCGCTATGGCGCGGCGGTGGTCGTCATGGCCTTTGACGAGAAGGGGCAGGCCGATACGGCCGCGCGAAAAATCGAGATTTGCGCGCGCGCCTATCATCTGCTGACGGAGCGTTTGGGCTTCCCGCCCGAGGACATCATCTTCGATCCCAATATCTTTGCCGTCGCGACCGGCATTGAGGAGCATGACAATTACGCGATCGACTTCATCGAGGCGACGGCTGCCATCAAGCAGCGTCTGCCCTTTGCGCGCGTTTCGGGTGGGGTGTCCAACATCTCCTTTTCCTTCCGCGGCAATGAGCCGGTGCGCCGCGCGATGCACTCGGTCTTTCTCTATCACGCCATCAAGGCCGGCATGGATATGGGCATCGTCAATGCGGGCGATCTTCCCGTCTATGACGACATCGATGCTGACCTGCGCGAGGCGGTGGAGGATGTGATCCTCAATCGGCGCGCCGATTCTACTGAGCGTTTGGTTGCGCTTGCGCCCCGGTACAAGGGCGAGAAAAGTGTCGACAAGGCAACCGATATGGCCTGGCGCGGCCTGCCGGTCGGCAAGCGCTTGTCCCATGCCCTTGTGCATGGCATCGACGCCTTCGTCCTTGAGGACACCGAAGAAGCGCGCCTCGCTGCCGAGCGTCCCTTGCACGTGATCGAAGGGCCGTTGATGGATGGCATGAACACGGTCGGCGATCTCTTTGGCGCGGGCAAAATGTTCCTGCCGCAAGTGGTCAAATCCGCCCGCGTCATGAAAAAGGCTGTGGCCCATCTGATCCCGTTTATGGAGGAGGAGAAGCGCCGCACCGGTGCCGCGCACCAATCCAAGGGCAAGATCGTCATGGCGACGGTCAAGGG
>DMER01000160.1:0-182 GCA_003451645.1 Alphaproteobacteria bacterium
TGGGAGCAATCCGGCCACTGGGGTAAGTATCGCGAGAACATGTTCGCGGTGCCGGACGAAATTCCGTCGACGGACGACAAGAAGCCCGTGCTATCGGGCGAGGCGGATTTGATGGCTTTGAAGCCCATGAATTGCCCTGCCCACGTCCTGATCTTCCGGCAGGGCCTCAAATCCTATCGCGA
>DMER01000160.1:435-5914 GCA_003451645.1 Alphaproteobacteria bacterium
GAGCCGCATGGCGCGCTGCACGGTATCATGCGCGTGCGTCAGTTCACGCAGGATGACGCGCATATTTTCTGCCGCGAGGATCAGCTGATCGACGAGATCAAGGCGTTCTGCGATCTGCTCGACAGCGTCTATCGCGATCTTGGCTTTGATCAGTATGCGATCAAATTGGCGCTGCGTCCTGAGCAGCGCTTTGGCTCCGACGCCATGTGGGACAGGGCTGAGCAAATCCTGCGTGATGCGGTGGAGGCCGCCGGACGCCGCACCGCCGCCTATGGCTGGGAGGAATTGCCGGGCGAAGGTGCCTTTTACGCGCCAAAGCTGGAGTTCCATCTGACCGATGCGATCGGCCGCACCTGGCAGGTGGGCACGATCCAGGCGGACACCGTCCTGCCCGAGCGGCTGGATGCCACCTATGTGGGCGAGGATGGCGCGCGCCACCGCCCCGTGATGCTGCACCGCGCGATTTTGGGCACCTTTGAGCGCTTCATCGGCATTCTGATCGAGCATTATGCGGGCAAGTTCCCGCTCTGGCTGGCGCCGGTGCAGGTCATGGTCACGACCATTGTCTCCGACGCCGATCCGTATGCGGAGGAAGTCCGCGCCATGCTGTTGAAGGCCGGCGTGCGGGCGGAGACCGACCTGCGCAACGAAAAGATCAATTACAAAGTCCGCGAACATTCGCTGGCCAAGGTGCCGGTGATGCTGATCGCGGGCAAGAAAGAGGCGGCGGAACGCACGCTGACCTTGCGCCGCTTAGGGGTAGAGGCACAGGAGACACTCACCCTAGACGCCGCCATCGCGGCGCTCAAGGCGGAGGCAACCCCGCCAGATTTGCGGTAAGTCTCTTTTCAGGTGCCCAAGCGAGGTCGTCATGATTGAGGCGGTATGCGATTGCGGCGCGGTGCGGTTAGAAATCGAAACGGCGCCGACGGAGATTAACGACTGTCAATGCACCTGGTGCCAAAGGCTCGGTGCGCTTTGGTCATATTTCCAAAAGGACCAAGTCAAGATCATCAGTACGCTGGGTGCGACGGAAACGTATCTGCGCGGGCCAAAGAGGATTGAATTCCACAGATGCAGAACTTGCGGATTGACCTCTCACTGGCTGCCATCGGACGCAAGCTTGACGCGGATGGGCGTCAATACGCGCCTAATGCCGCGAGAGGTGAGAGCCCGCGCGAGCGTTTTTCAGGGAATGTAAGGCGCCAATTTGCCGGTCGGCGGGTATTGGGCTTGCGCCCTCAAGCCGCCCTCCAATGTGCATGCTTCGTAGGGCGGGTTGAGCGCTGGAGCGATACCCGCCTCCTGGTGCCCGCACGCAGTAATGGCGGGTATTAGGCCTCCGCACGCTCTTCGAAATTATCTCGAAATACTGCCATTTACACTTTCTAGTATTGTCACTGTACTGCAACGGTATTGCAGGAATCACCATGCTCGTCTGCATTTAACGGAGAAGCCTTCGTCTGGGCGCGCTATGCCGGTCCGCAGAAGTGATTCGCCCTGATGTGGCCGAATCCCTGGGCCGAGCGGAATTCCGGCCCCACCGCAGTGCCTTCGTGCCTCAAGCCCCTTACAGAAGTTGAGCCCATCATGTCCCGCAACACATATTATTCGTGTGCCTCCGCCCTCGCCCTCTTTGCGGCCTTTATGGTGTCCGGCAATCCCGCGCACGCCGTGCCATGCGGCACGATCGATCCGCCCCAGCCGTTTGTTCCCGGTACGTTGACAGCGCAGATCCTGTGCAGTGGCCCCGGCCTTGATCCGGTTACCAACTCCACACCGGGCGGCTTTGGCCGGCGCAACATGACGATCACCAATGCGGTGATCTCTGGCGATGTCCTCAATGATGTCGATAGCGTCTTGGAGTCGAACACCAATATTCCGCTGTTCGTCACCGGGTCCGACATTGACGGCAGCATCATCAATAATGGTCTGATTGCGCAGAGCGGGACGTCCTTCACGGTGAGCATCAAGGGCGAGACGCAATTCGATGCCTTCATCAACAATAGTGTGATCAGCAGCACATCTCCCGAAACCGTGCTCGACTTCAATGGCGCGATCTCGCGCACCGGGATCGTGAACAACGGCACCGCCAGCGGAACGGGCGGCAATTTGTTTCAGTTCGACAGTTTCAACATCTTGTCTGGCGGCTTGCGTGCGACCGCGCTGAGCATCATGTCCGCCTTCGGCAACATGGTGACGTTTCGTGACTTTTCGGTGGTGACTGGCACCATCGATCTCGATGGCACGGGGACAGCTCAGTTTGGCGATATCGTGCGGGTCCAGGATCAGGCCGTGGTCAATGGCGATGTCATCTTGCGCGGCACGTTTCAGGCAGGCGGCGATGGCGTCGAAACAATTGGAGCCGGCGGCATCAATGGCGGCATTGATGTGTTCGGGTCCGTAACGGCCAGCGCCAGCGGCCTCAATGTCAACGGTATCTCGCGTGTGACCGGCAATATCCGCGTGTTACAGGGCGCGCTGGTCCAAGGCAACAATAACGGTATTGATATTGCGGGCTTCCTAGGCCCCATCGATGGCGCAAGCAAGATCCAAATATGGGGCACGGTGCGCGGCGGCAGCGGCTTCGGCATCCAGCAAAGCGGCGCCGAGAACGCCATCGTGACCGAGGTTTTCGATGGCGGCGCCTTGTTGGGCAGAGTGGACGGCGCCTTCAATGGGCCGGCCTATCAATCCTTCAGCAACTTCAACGACATCTTGCGCTTTGAGGGCGGCCTGTTGGAGGGCGGGGTGTTTGGCGATTCCTCGACCGAGTTCGCTGACCCCAATTCAGACGCCCTGATCGTTCAGGCCGCCGATGCGGGCACCGCGCCCATGGTCATGGATTTGCGGGATCCCAATGGCTGGGGCCATTTCTTTTGGAAGGGCGGCGATGCTCTGTTCGGCAATCTCGATCTGCACACAGACATTGTGCGGATTGAACGCGGCGCCGCCATCCTGGGTGATACCGCCGTCGATCCACATTTTCAGGCTGAAATCCCTGGCAATGGCCCGCGCCATCGCATTCTTTCGCGCGAACTGACCATTGGTTCGGTGGCGCAAGCAGCACTAGCCTTTTTCGATCAATCGCTTCTGACCAAGACGGGGGCCGTGGCGGGCGACACCGCCTTTACCGTGGCGCCAGGCTCCACGCTGGTGCTGGAAACCGGCATCACTGACACATTCACGGCCAATGCTGCGGCTGGCGGGGCGATCGCGGCGCTGCCCATTCCCACACCCAATGACAAGTGCGACTACTTCCTCGTTGCGTGCCCCTATTTCCCGGCCGCCGGGTTCCGGGTGCAGATCCCGCGTTTTCTCGCCCAAAATGGCGCCTTCGACGGCGCGCATCTGGCGCTGGCCACTGACAGCGTGCGCTTCATCCATCAGGCGCGGACCGGGCTCACCACCAAGCTCTATGACGATGTGATCCAAGATTTGAGCGATGCGGCCGACGCCCTGGCGGGCCGCTTTGCGACGGTGACAACCACGGCACGGGTCTTCATCACCGCGACCGCGCACTACCGCGATGGTGCGGAGGCCGATGTGGCCACGGGCAATTACGACAACATCGATATCGAGTTGGTCAGCAAGACCTTCCAGCAAGCAGCAACCACGGCCAATGGTGCTGCCGTGGGCTGGGCGCTCGACAATTTCGCGGCATGTTACGTGGCGGGCAACGTCTGCCCCGACTTTTTCGGCGACGGGCAATTTGCGGGCACATCCCTGCGTGCGGAGTGGGCGGCCATTCTGGAGTCCGTCTCCGAGTTCAAGAGCGTTGCCGATTATGAGCGCTTTGGCGCCGCGGTGCAGGGGTCTGAGTACGCCCAATCCTTGCAATTGGGCTTGAACCTTTTTGAGTACTGGCCGCAAGGGGTCGATGCCCGCTTGCGCAATGCCCTCTATGGTCAGGCTGGCGTGCAGCTGGCGAGCGACACTGGAATCGCGGTGGCCAGCCTCGGCACTGCGGGCCTGTCCGGCCTGGGCGCGGCGGGTGCGGCCCTCGGCAAGGCCCGGGGCGGCACGGATGGCTGGGCCTTTTGGGGCCGCGGCCTTGCACAGTTCGCGCGCGCTGACGGCGATGCCGAAGCGCAAGGGTATGACTATGACACCAAGGGCTTTCAGGGCGGGCTGGACTGGACCTCACCGTCGGGCCATTTCCTTGTTGGCGGATCGCTCCTCTGGACGCGCTCGCAAGTCGACTTCTCCGATGCCCGCATCGCCAAGTCCGAGGTTGATACGCTGCAAGGCGGCCTCTATGCCACTTATGGCTTCGGCCATTGGTACTGGAATGCGCAAGCCTCGATCGCGCGCAATGACGTAACGCTCAACCGCAGCATCGACCTCAACTTGCCCCTCGCCATGGGTGGCGCTTTTGTTGAGCGCGCGCAGCTGTGGTCCGATTTCGAGCAGACGGGTTGGACCGCTGGCACCGAGATTGGCACGGTCTGGAACCATGGGGCGTGGAACATCCAGCCCTATCTGGGCGTCAAGTACCGGGAGCTCTCGGCGGATGACGCGGTTGAGGCCTCCCTCGGCGAGGGTCAGCCCGTGGTGCTTCCCGGCGGCGCGCTCGGCGCTTCACGGGCCTCGCCTTTTGCGCTCACCATTCGGGAAGGGGATGCGGAGAGCTTGCAATCGGAACTTGGTGCGCGCTTCACCACCAATTGGGACTTTGAGGGCACCATGATCCGCCCGGAGGTCGAGGTGACCTGGCGTCATGAGTTCCTGGATACCCGTCACACGGTGCAGGCCCATTTCAATTCCGCCCTCACGGTGGCACCGGGTGCAACGCCCTTTGCCTCGCCGGACTTTGTGGTTGCCTCGTCCGAGGCGGGCGAGGATTCGCTTCAGCTCAAGGCCGGCATCAACGCCGTACTGGACGACGAGTGGGAGCTTTATGCGGGCTATCGCGGCGTCTTTGCCGATGGCTTCCAGGATCACGGCGTGGCGGTGACGCTCAAGACGAATTGGTGAGGGCAAGCGGCGCCCCTCGCGCCGGGGCGATGCTGCCGGAGTCTGGGAAATTGACAAGCGTAGCGTTACACGTTACAGACGTGACGCATGATCGCTGGTTTCAAGCATAAGGCATTAAAGCGCTTTTTCGAAACTGGCGACCCGCGCGGGATCAATCCGCACTATGCGGCGAAGATTGGCGATATCCTGACTGTGTTGAATTCCGCCAGCGCGATCGAGGGCGTGGACCTGCCCTCGTTCCGGCTGCATCCGCTGAAAGGCGACATGAAGGGTTTTTGGGCCGTCACGGTCCGCGCCAATTGGCGGATCGTGTTCAAGTTTGAGGACGGCAGGGCGTTCGACGTCGATCTCGTCGACTATCACTGAGGTGTTCGAGCAAATGAAAATGAAAAAGCCCGCCCATCCGGGCCGTATTGTGAAGAACGAGCTGGAGGAACTTGGCGTGTCCGTAGCCGATGCGGCGAAGGCCCTGGGCGTGACGCGCCAGCAGCTATATCGCGTG
>DMER01000160.1:6129-9934 GCA_003451645.1 Alphaproteobacteria bacterium
AGCAGCTATATCGCGTGATCAATGGCGACAGCGGCGTTTCGCCCGAAATGGCCGTGCGTTTGTCCAAGGGTATCGGCAGTACGCCCGAAACGTGGCTGGGTATGCAGCAGGCATATGATCTCTCGCAGATAGAGGCAGGCGCGATCAGGGTGTCGAAGATCAAGCTGCCAGCGAGCGCCCATGACTGACCTCAAAGCACCCGCCCATTCGGGCGACTTCGTGAAGCACGAGATTATCGAAGCTTATGGGCTGACTGTCACTGCGGGTGCCAAGGTGCTTGGCGTCACGCGTCAGGCCCTGTCAGAGTTCCTGAATTGCCGCACGTCGCTCTCGGCTGAGATGGCCCTGCGGCTGGAAAAAGCGTTTGGCGTGGACATGCCCACGCTCATGCGCATGCAGACGGCCTATGACATCGCCGCCGCACGCAAACGCGCGGCGTCGATCGATATGAGACTATACCGGGGGCGGGTGGCGGCGGGGCGTGAAACCAGGCTGACGCAATAACGGCTACACTCAGAGTCCCAATAGCGACACTGCATGCGCTTGCCGCTCCGCCGAATTTCTCAAATCGCAGCAATCTTATAGCGCTTTACTTCGTCAACTCGCGGATCCACGTATCATTTTGTACCAGAGTCGATTTAGCAATTTTTATACCTGCGCAGCCATCGATTGAGTTGATGGCTTTCTTCGTGCTTGGGATCTGTGTGTCATACATCCATGGGCTGAGCAAAATCTGAGAGACAGAAACAATACGAATTGGACACTCAAATATTTTGTCGCTTCTGTGCGCATGGTTAGTGCTCGTATACATTACTCGAAACTCTTTCTCATCTTTATAGGAAATGCGTTTTGCAAAGCCCAATTGATCACTTTCTAACCTCAGTCTTTTAAGTACGCTTATAGGATAGTATTTAACATCGCGACCAAACAGTTTTGTCCCAGTTGGTACACTGCAGCGGGAGATGTCGCTGTCGAGCTCGCGGGCGTCGAATTCGACGCAAACTCCAGCAATTCCCTTTGAAAACACGCTCCAATGATGATACGTCTCGCCGGTCTTTGAAAGGCATACTGCAAGAACGCATGAAAACTCATTTCTTTTTTTGTATTCGTTCATTGCAGCTCTGTCGTTTCTATCATCCCAATAGTTTGGGTCGGACAACAAGAGTTTCTTATCTGTAAGAAGCTTTATCAATGAAACGACATTGGTATAGTGTCTATATTTTTTGAGCAATTTCTTCTTAACGGCCATGAGTTGTGCTTTCAATCAGAAATGGAACGTGTGATGTAGAATCGGCTTATCGAGTTTGAGCAACTTGCGGCCTGTGCCTGGGTGAGGCCACGTTCGCGAATAAGCACGCCTATGCGATGGGCGAGTTTGGCCTTCGGCAGCAATTCGCCGGAATCGGGCAGTCCCAAGTCCGCAAACACGTTGCCACTGCTCTTTTCCATTTTCATGCGAGTTCGCATTCCAATGTCCTGCAGCAATTGATTGCCTTGGTTCAAGAAGTCAAATCGACTCTTAAGGGCTGTAAGCCGTGAAGCGGCTTACAGCCCTTAAGTGCAAGTCTTTCCGTCCGAAGCGGCTGTCAAGGGTCTTGGCCGCTTTGCGGCGGCGACGCCGCCCTTGACAGCCGCTTCGGACGGAAACACACGATCCCATGTCGTCGAGGCCGCGCGCGCAGGGTTACATCGCGGATCGCGGCAAGGTTCAGGCCGATCGAAACGCGGCCTTACCTTGGCCTGGCGTCCGCTATGTCCCACCTTCATCCTTCGCCTTCAACGCCTCAATTCTCCTGTCGATTTCCGCCAAAGGGTCGATGGGCTGGAAAAAGGTCGAGAGATCGCAATTGTAGATTTCGGCCACTTTTTGGGTGACATAGTCCGGCGGCTCGGTGCCCTCGGCTGAGACAATCACCTCGCCATACGCGTCGAAGTCATAGAGATTGAGGGTGCGGCCGGCCTGCGCAGCGTGGTATTTCTCAAGCATGGATGGCTTGACGGCCACATAGCACCAGAATGGTCCGCCATGGTCCATGGTGCCGTTGACCAGGATGATGACCCGGCTGAGGTTGTCCGGATCGTATGTGCCCGCGTCAGCGGGCGTGGATTCTTTGCTGGTCATGGTGCGCGGCGGCGTCCTTACAAGTCAGGGCACCCGAAAAGCATGCCAAACATGCCCGCTGCCACCTTGGAAGCGTAGCCCTATGCGTGCCGGGACGCAATCAGCGGCAGGGCCTGCCGCGCCGAAGCCCCGCTAAACCCCCAATGCCGCGCGCATGAACATCCGATAGGTCGCGATACAGTCCTTGGCGGACAGCTGAGGCGACGCGGACGCCTGGTCGAGCGCGAGGCCCTGGCGCAGCGCGATGAATTGCACCGCCACCTTATGCGGATCGGCGAGGCGCGTGCCGGCCATCTGGGCCAGCTTGCGCGCGATCTTGGCGATGCCCGCATATTGCCGCTCGAACAGGCGTGCAAAATGCGCTGCGAAAGCTGGCGCGCGCGCGGCATGCAGTGCGAATTCGACCGACAAAAGGCACCAGTCGCGATCCTGCGCGTCGGTCGCATAGCGTTCGGCGATCGCGTCGACGGCCGCCTGCCACGTCGTGGCCGAGCCGGTCAGCGCTTCTGCGCCCGCAAGCTCGCCTGCCATATGCGTTTCGAGCAGTTCCAAGAAGATCGCCTCCTTGGTCGCGAAGTTCGAATAGAACGCGCCCTTGGAGTAACCGGCGGTCTCCGCGATGTCGTCGACCGAGGCCCCGCCATAGCCAGCGCGCGCGAAGACCTCCCGCGCGGAGGCGAGCAATCTCTCGCGCGTTTGCAGCCGGCTTTCGTCCCGCGTCATTCGTTTCATCGCAGCGTCTCCAGATTGGACAGACGATACCACTTGACATTCGAATACCAAATGGTATTTTAAGTCGAAAGGGGATGTGACAATGTCCGTTAGCGGAAAAATACTGTTCGTGACCGGCGCGACGGGTTTGTTGGGCAACAATCTGACGCGCGCGCTGTTGGATGCGGGCGCTGGTCAGGTGAGGGCGCTGGTGCGCTCCGCGGACAAGGCAAAGGCGCAATTCGCCGGCGTGACGGACCCACGGTTGAGCTTTGTCATCGGCGACATGACCAATGTGAAAGACTTTGCGGTGGCGCTGAACGGCGTGGACATCTTGTTCCACACGGCCGCCTATTTCCGCGATAGCTATACCGGCGGCAGCCATTGGGCGGAATTAAAGCGGGTCAATATCGATGGCACGCGCGACCTGATCGTGGCCGCTTACGGTGCTGGCGTGCGGCGAATGGTGCACACGTCGTCAATCGCGGTTCTCGACGGGCCGCCTGGTGCGCCGGTTGACGAGACGATGACGCGCAAGGTGGCGAACGCCGACGATTATTATCGAAGCAAAATTCTGACGGACGAGGCCGTGTTCGAGGCACTGCGCAAGTATCTCGATTTCCATGCAACCATGGTTTTACCAGGTTGGATGTGGGGGCCGGGCGACGCGGGCCCGACATCGGCCGGGCAATTGGCGCGCGACTTTGTGGAGCGCAAGCTGCCGGGCGTGCCGCCTTCGTCTTTCTCGTTCGTGGATGCGCGCGACGTTGCGGCCGCACAGATTACTGCGGCGTCCGCAGGGCGGCGGGGCGAGCGCTACCTTGCGGCGGGCCGCTTTATGACCTTGGCGGATCTGTTCCCTATGCTCGAAGCTGAGACGGGCGTGCGCGCACCCACGCGCAAGCTACCGCTCTGGTTCTTGTTCGTTATCGCAGCCTTCCAAGAGAGCTATGCGCGGGCAACCGGGGGCAA
>DMER01000166.1:0-569 GCA_003451645.1 Alphaproteobacteria bacterium
GTCCAGGCGCGCGTCTCCTTTGGCCCCACCGTAAAGTAGGTGATGAGCCCCAATAGATCATAGCCTGCCCGGATCAAGCGGTTGAGGCCAGGTTCTTGCAGACCCAGCTCCTCAAGAAACGCGGCACGTTCATCGGCGGACAACATGGCAATCTCGGACTCGATTTTGGCTGAGATGGCAACAAAGGCCGCCCCCTCCTCCGCCGCACGTTTGGCGACCCGGTCCGACTGGGCGTTGCCCTTGGCGGCACTCGCCTCTTCCACATTGGCGACATAGACCACAGGCTTGGCGGTCAGAAGCATCAATTGCCGGTAGGCCAGCACTTGTTCGTCGCTCAGCGATTTGAGGGCCGAACGCGCAGGCTTGCCCTCGCGCAGAAGGGCGAGCGCAATGGTCATCACCTCCAACTGCGCCTTGGCTTCCTTGTCGCCAGTCTTGGCCTTTTTCTCTGTGTTCGCCAGGCGCCGTTCGAGGCTTTCAAGATCGGCCAGCATGAGTTCCGTCTCGACCGTTTCAGCATCCGCGAGCGGATCGATCCGCCCTTCCACATGGGTGATGTCGCCGTCCTC
>DMER01000166.1:872-2303 GCA_003451645.1 Alphaproteobacteria bacterium
TTGCCCAGGCCCTCGCCCTTGCTGGCCCCCCGCACGAGGCCCGCAATATCGACAAAGGTCAGGCGGGTCGGGATGATTTGCTGAGACTTGCCAATCTTGGCGAGCGCGTCGAGGCGGGGATCGGGCACCGCTACTTCGCCGACATTGGGCTCGATGGTGCAAAATGGATAGTTTGCGGCCTGCGCAGCCGCCGTTTGCGTCAACGCGTTGAAGAGGGTCGATTTGCCCACATTGGGCAGTCCAACGATACCAAGCTTAAATCCCATCTGAACCCACTTTCATTTTGTCAGGGTGCTTGCGCCAGCAGCGCCACTTTGTTCATGAACCCCACATCGTCCGGAACTGCAAGCAAAGGCGCAGCCTGCGCTACCGCATCGATCAGGCGGTCCACCCAGGCGGTACGCTCAGCCTTGCTGAAATTGCTCAAGACATGCGCCTGCACAAGAGCTTTGTCGCCCGGATGACCAATGCCCAGCCGCACCCGGCGGAATTCGATCCCGACATGCGCAGCGACGGACTTGATCCCATTATGGCCTGCCGCTCCGCCCCCTGTTTTGACCCGAACCTTGCCAGGCTCCAGGTCAAGCTCGTCATAGATGACCACGGTTTGCCGCAGGGTGACCTTGTAGAACAAGGCAGCCTGCCCCACCGACCGGCCGCTGTCGTTCATAAAAGTCATGGGTTTCAACAACAAAGTCTTGACTGACCCTGCCGCCGTGGGCAGCGCACCTTCGCAGACTTCGCCCTGGAACCGGTTGCGCCAAGGGCCGAAGTTGTGCGCGGACGCGATGGCATCCACGCACATGAAGCCGATGTTGTGCCGGTGGCCAGCATAGGACCCGCCAGGATTGCCAAGGCCAGCGATGAGCAACATCGGATGCGACCTCGGCGGCTTCTCGCGGTCCAGCGGAGGCGCTGACCCAGGTTACTTCTTCTTGGCCGGAGCTGCCGCAGGTTTGGCTGCAGCAGCCGGAGCCTTGCCGCCCGCCGCCGGGGCTTTGCCCGCAGCCGCTGCAGGCGCCTTGCCACCCGCCGCAGGGGCCTTGCCCGCTGCCGCTGCGGGCGCCTTGCCGGCTGCTGCCCCTGCTGCCGCAGCGTCAGGAGCGGCCGCAGCTGCCGCTGCTTCGTTATAGGTTGTCGGCGGCGCGATGGTTGCAACGGTAAAGTCACGGTTGGCGATCACCGGCTTCACGCCTTCCGGCAATTTGAAGGCCGAGATGTGCAAGCTGTCCGCGATGTCATACTCCTTCAGATCGGCCTCAATGAAGGTCGGGATGCGGTCGGCCGGGCAGTAGAGTTCCACCTCGTGGCGCACGATGTTGAGCACGCCGCCGCGCTTCAGGCCGGGCGACTTGTCTTCGTTGACGAAGTGCAGCGGCACGGCGGTGCGCAGGGCCTTGTTCTCATCGACGCGCTGGAAGTCGATGTGCA
>DMER01000166.1:2398-3108 GCA_003451645.1 Alphaproteobacteria bacterium
ATGTTCAGCACGCCGCCCTTCTTCAGTCCTGGGCTTTCTTCCTGGTTCTTGAAGTGCACGGGGATGAAGAGCTTGATCCGCGCCCCTTCGACAAGACGCATGAAATCCGCGTGCACGGGCTGATCGGTCACGGGGTGCAGCTGCACCTCTCGCGGAATGACGCGCTGTTTCTCGCCGTCAATGTCCAGCACGAAGATGGTCGAAAGAAAGCGCCCTTTTAGATAGTTCAGCGTCAACTCCCGGCCATTGACCGAGATATGCTCAGGGCCCTTTGCGCCGCCATAAACAACGGCGGGGATTCGTCCGCTGCGGCGGGCTGCACGCGCGGCCCCCGTTCCGGTGCCAGGACGCGCTTTTGCTTCGAGAGTGGTTGGTGTCGCAGTCATGAATTGAACCCTTTCAGGCGTGCGACGTAAGCGCACCCTTATCTTGTTCGAAGGTGAAAAGAGCGCAGCTTGTTACAGGAAACCTCGCCCGATTGCAAATCCCGCGGTTGCCGCGCGAAAGCACTAGTCAAAGAGGCTCGAGACGCTCTTTTCCTCGGAAATACGACGGATCGCCTCGCCAATCAGATGCGCGATAGGCAACACCCGGATATTCGGCACGCTTTTCACCATGTCTGTGATTGCGATCGTATCGGTGATTACAAGCTCCTTGAGCATCGAACCTTTGATCCGCGCAAGTGCCCCGCCCGACAGCACGCCATGGGT
>DMER01000161.1:0-11355 GCA_003451645.1 Alphaproteobacteria bacterium
CGGGCGACCCAGAAGAAGATGATATCGAACATCGTCACCAGCACGTCGCCTGGGTAATAGCGCGCGACCTCAGGCGTTTCGTCCGGCCATCCCAGTGTCGAGAAGGGCCACAGGCCTGAGGAAAACCAGGTGTCCAGAACATCCGGGTCGCGGGTCAGGGGTTCTGGCTTGCCATAGTGGCTGAGCGCCGCAGCCTCCGCCGCTTCCGGCGTTTCCTCAACAAAGACCATGCCATCCGGTCCGTACCAGGCCGGGATCTGATGGCCCCACCATAATTGCCGGGAGATGCACCATGGCTGGATGTTCTCCATCCAGCGAAAGTATGTCTTCTCCCAATTGTCCGGCACAAAGCGGGTCTGGCCTGCCCGCACCGCCGCCATCGCTGGGCCTGCCAATTTGGCAGCGTTCAGATACCATTGTTCCGTCAAAAAGGGCTCGATGACGACCGTCTTTGTCTTCTCGTCATGCGGCACCGCATGGCGGACCTTCTCAATCTTCTCCAAGAGCCCAATGTTTTGCAGGTCCTCCACGATCCGCTTGCGGGCCTCAAAGCGGTCAAGACCCACGTAAGTCTGAGGTGCCGGCGCGCAGACTTTTCCTGCCTTGTCGAGGATCGCGATCGCCTCCAGACCATGTCTGCGCCCGACTTCAAAGTCATTGAAGTCATGGGCGGGCGTGATCTTGACCGCGCCCGACCCTTTCTCTGGATCAGAATACTCATCCGCGATGATGGGAATGAGGCGCCCGGTCAGCGGCAAGCGAACCTTTTGGCCCACCAGATGCTGGTAACGCTCGTCCTCGGGGTGCACGGCGACCGCTGTGTCGCCCAGCATGGTCTCGGGCCGCGTGGTCGCCACCGTGATGGTCAGATCGCTGCCCTCGACCGGATAGGTGATGTGCCACAGATGTCCGTCGAGCTCGATATTCTCGACCTCCAGATCGGAGACGCTCGTCTGCAGCCTTGGGTCCCAATTGACCAGCCGCGTGTCCCGGTAGATCAGACCCTCCTTGTACAGACGGACAAAGGTCTTGAGCACCGCCCGGCTCATTTGCCCATCTTCGGCGGTGTCCATCGTGAAGCGCTCGCGGCTCCAGTCGCAGGAGACGCCCAGTCTGCGCAATTGATTGGTGATGGTGTCGCCGGAGACCTGCTTCCACTCCCACACCTTCTGGAGGAACGCCTCACGGCCCAGTTTCTGGCGCGAGGATTGCTGCTCCGCCAGTTGGCGCTCGACCACCAGCTGCGTGGCGATCCCTGCGTGGTCCTTGCCCGGCTGCCAGAGCACGTCACGCCCGCGCATCCGCTCAAAGCGCGCGATAATGTCCTGAAGAGTGTGGTTGAGCGCGTGCCCAATGTGCAGGCTGCCTGTCACATTGGGCGGCGGCATCATCAGCGTGAAGGGCCGCGCGTTAGGGCGCCGCCCGGACCGGAACGCGCCGGAACGCTCCCACCGCGCGTACATGGGTTGCTCGAGCGCCGCGTGATCAAACGTTTTGTCGATTGGCATGGAGGCGATAACTGCACAAAGGGTTGTGCAGCCATCACTAGAGCAAAACAGGCTCCGGAGAAAAGCTCTTAACGAGCGCCGCCCCGCGGCGGGTTAGCGGCGGCGGCCCGTTGTGCGGGAAGCCCGCTCGACTTCTTCGCGCACGATGCGCTCTACCATGGCTGGCAGATTATCTTCCAACCAGTCCTTCAACATCGGCCGCAGCATCTGTGCCACGATGTCTTCCAGGGTCCGCCCGTCACCTTGGGCGATCGGCATGTCATTGGTGTTGCTACGAGACAGCATGCTGAACGCCTGATTCACTGCGGATTGGGTGTGGCTTGAAACAAGCCCGTCATCATTCTTGTCGACCATTTCAAGATCCGATTCTTGCCTCGAAGGCGGAGGAGCGGGTTGCGGGCGATGCGCCATGCGTTCAGGTGCGGGGTCAGGCCTTGCAGCGCGGGGCTTTTCTGGAGGCGCCTTGCGTTCCGGCTCACGCTGGGGTGGCAATTCTTCCATCGCCTCTTGTGTCAGTTCCAGCACGTCTGGGTCAGCCTGACGCTGCGGCGCCGGAGCGGCCTGCCCCTTCGCGGGCTCCCCGTCCTCGGAGATGATCCGGCGGATCGAGGCAAGGATTTCTTCCATTGTCGGTTCCGGTTGTGCCGAACTGGGAGCGCTCATACCCGCATGGTCCCTTCAAGCCTGTATTACCACAGACGCGTGAGCATAGGCCAACGCGACGCGGAATGCCAGTCTCGTGCAATGTGATTCAAAAACCCTGCCCATCGTGACAGGCCAGCGTAACGGAGCCCTTAAAATCCGCTCGGACCCCACCATTTTCCGGCGTTTTCGTCGTAATTTTCCAGCGGATCATAGATCGCCACTGAAAGGTTAAGGTTTTCCGCGGTCAACGCTCCCATCGACGACAGGACAAGATGGGCCGCGACAACCTCATCGCGCTGGCTTCGGGCCAAGGCAACCTGGCTGTTCAAAAGCTCACGCTGCGCGTCAAGAACATCAAGCGTTGTGCGAGTGCCAACCTCGGCCTCTTGCTGGACGCCCTGGAACGCCGTCTCTTGCGCCTTCAGCTGTTGCGCATTGGACTCGCGTGAGGCGCGCGACGCCCGGTACGACTCCCAGGCATTGGAGGCGTCCTCCAATGTTGTCCGGCGGCTCTGTTCCTTGTTCATCTTGGCTTGGTTGAGGTTTTCCTCAGATTGGCGAATGTTCGCCCACTCAACGCCGCCTTGATAGATCGGCATGGTCACAACGCCCGAGACCGATGTGCTGTCCGTCCGCGCGCCCGGTTCGGGGAAGGCATCTCCGGCGTTGCTGCGGCTGTAGCTCGCCTGCACGCTCACGGTCGGCAACAACGACCCAACGGCTAAATTCACGGCATGCTCGTTAAGCGTCACGCTTTCGATCGCCGAGATGTAGTTCGGGTTGTTGCCCTCAGCCAGCCTGCGGACCTCGTCTTCCGTCGCCGGTACTGCCGGGAGTGCAGGCAGTTTTTCGAGATTTTCAGGCGCCACGCCCACAATCCGCTCATATTCCAATTCGCTCGCTCGCAGGCTCGCGCGGGCGGCGATCAAGCCAGCCTCTGTTTGCGCCAGCCGGGCTTCGGCTTGCGCGACATCCGTTCGCGTTACCTCGCCCACCTTGAACCGCTCTTGCGCCGCCTCTCGTTGCTTGGTCAGCAATTTGACGCTGGTCTCATTCAACCGCACGACTTCAAGATCGCGCACAACGTTCATGTAGGCACTGACGGTGCCCAGCAAAACATTCTGCTCCGTCGCCCGCAAAGTGGCTCTACCGATGCGAACTTGGGCACCCGCGAGAAGGCGCTGTGCCAAGATGCGGCCGCCCGCAAACAGGGTCTGTGAGGCCGAAACTGTCGCGCTCCAGGGCTGCGTATTCGACTTGGACGTCGGTGTGACGCCGTCGCGGAATTTAGTGCGGGAATCGGATTCCGATTGCTGCGCAGACACAGACACTGTGGGCCGCCATTGGGATAGGGCCTGCGCCACCTCTTCATCGGTGGCACGAAGGGCTGCCCGCTGAGCCAGAAGCTGCGGGTTCGTCGAATAGGCCTTTTCAAGCGCTTCTTTCAAAGTCGCGGCCGAAACTGGCGACGGCACGGCAAGGCCAGCTGCCGCGAGGGCAACGGAAACTTTCAACCAAAAACGCAAATCACGACCCATTCAAACGCTCCAGCTCACGCGCGCCCACACGACCCCGCACGCTAGTGAACGACTATATATTTATCTCACATCTCGCTAGCGATCACGAGTACGTAATCGAAACGAACGCGAATCACCTATCGCGCACCGCCATTGGAAAAAACCCAAGTGAATCAATCAAAAGGCAAATCGCTGCGGCCTCTGGAATCCCGGCAGTAGTGGCAATGTTGCATCAAAGGCGTCCCGGCCCATTAGGCTGGTGCCATCCTTGACGAAGAGCCGGGCGCGGCCGGTGGGCCCATGATTGACCACGGCCAGAAGCTTTCCACCGGACTTCAGCTGCTGCGCCCAAGCCTCTGGGGGCTCAGTAATCGCACCGTTCACAAAAATGACGTCGTAGGGTCCATCACCTGGATGACCGTCCGCATGCCGCGCTTGCACACACTTCACCGTTCCCGTGACGTCAATAGAACCCAGGTTGCGCTCGGCACTTTTGACCAAGTCCGGGTCTTCCTCGACGCTCACAACCGCATCGCAAAGCTGCCCCAGCACCGCTGAGGAATACCCGGTACCGGGCGCGATATCCAACACCAGATCCGTTCGCTCCAGATTGGCAAGCTGCAGCAACTTGGCGAACGTCCGGGGATCGAGAAGAACCCGTCCGCCACCCAGAGGCACACAGGCATCCGAATAGGCCAGATGTGTCACACTCTCAGGGACGAAGGTCTCGCGCGGCACCGCCGCGATGGCGTCCAGAATCCGCTGGTCGAAGACGTCATTGGTCCGGATTTGCCCGTTGATCATTTGCATCCGGGCTTCTGCACTGCGCGACATTGTGGCGAACCATCTTGGTGTGATTTTAAGGGCTGCCGTTTATAGACTGATTGCTCCGGTCTGGTAAATGGCTCCCGCAGACCAGCACAGTTTGCGCTTTGTCATCTGGTCACGGGTCTGTTATAGAGCGTCTTCGATGGAGTGGCCACGTGGCGGAGTGGTTACGCAGCGGTCTGCAAAACCGTTTACCCCGGTTCAATTCCGGGCGTGGCCTCCAACGACCGGCCGGTCTTGCGTGTAGTGTGCTGGCCGCCAAGGCCCATCCAGTCCGCCTCTTCGCTGAGGAGACAGGCGTTGGTGCAACGCAGCTTTCCTGCCCCCGTCGTGCAAGACTTCGAAGCGGTCCTGCGTGATGAAAACTACGGACGCCTGCCCGATTGCGCATTTGTCGCGGTGACGGATGTAGTGTCTTCGACAGCAGCGATATCCGATGGCCGCTACAAAGATGTCAATCTCGCGGGCGCCGCAGGGATTGCCGCCTTCGCCAACAGCTTTCCCGATTGGGACCTCCCTTCGGCCTTTGGCGGCGATGGTGCGGCGATTATCCTCCCTGAGGACGTGGAGCGGGAGGCGCGAGAGGTGCTTCCGGGTCTGCTCAACACCTGCCGCCGCGCCCTTGGGCTCGGTATGCGGGCCGCCCTGTTCCGGGTTGCTGACCTACGCGCACGGGGCTGCGATGTCCGCCTGTCGTATCACAGTTTAAGCCCGCACCGCCGCTTACCAATGCTGTCGGGCGGTGGCGTTGCGACGGCGGAGACGCTGTCAAAGGGACCGGATGCGGAGGCCTTTCTCATATGCCCGGATCCGGCCGCTCCGGAACCCAGTCTTGAGGGCCTTTCGTGCCGCTGGCAACCGGTCAAGCCGAAACGCGGTGTCATGCTGTCCCTCGTGATCGAAACAGGCGGACCGCCATCGTCCTATGCCCATATATATCGCGAGATTGGCGACGCCGCTGACGGGCCCTTGCATCCGCTGGCGAAGTCACGCTTGAAGCCAGGCTGGCCCCCGCGCGCCATTGCGCCAGAGATTGCGCTAAACCCCGCCAAAGCGTCCAGCCGCGCAGGGCTGGTCGCGGAAGCAGCCATCGCGGCCACGTCAATCTTGACCGGCCTCACACTGGGTGGCTTTAACGGACGGTCTTATCGCGACAGCATCAAAAATCATTCCGACGCCCTGAAGTTCGCTGATAGTCTGCGTATGGTGATTGATTGCTCGCAGGCTGAGGCGGATGCGGTCCAAGAGCGGCTCGTGTCCCTAGCAAGTTCCGAAGGCTTTGCCTTTGGCCTCCAGCGCTCATCATCTGCAGTGATGACCTGCTTCGTGCAATCGACGCGGGATGGCGGCCATCTTCATTTCATTGATGGCGCTGATGGAGGCTACACCCTGGCGGCCCAGGCCATGAAATCGCGAAAGCCTGCTGTGCTGCCGCTCGATCATCCTTAAAACATTCTTGCGATTAACCTATGGTTAACCTTTGCAAGCCATTATCAAGATTGTCTTCCCATGAAGACACCCCACCACATACCCAACTTTATGGGGCCAGAGCGATCTGGCCCCCTTTTTTTTTGCCGGGTGGTCTGCTTCAGAAATTTACCACGGATCTGTGACTAGGGGCTTTATCGCAGGGACTGACCCTGCTATAGGCACCTCCCCTGACAGCGCTGCGCTGCGGCGCTCGTCATGGCGTGGATACCAGTGATCCCCGGTAGCTCAGTGGTAGAGCAAGCGGCTGTTAACCGCTTGGTCGCTGGTTCGAGTCCGGCCCGGGGAGCCACCCTTCTAAGGCGCGCGTATGCGTTTCGCCCCAGCGCCAATGCCGATCGCACGGGCGCATGGCTGCTTCCACAATTTGGGCGCACAGACCGTTATATCGAGAAGTTGGTTTGTTTGGTGAGCCCGGATGGGGTCGAACCATCGGCCCTCTGATTAAAAGTCAGATGCTCTACCACTGAGCTACGGGCCCACACGGCCAGGAAAGAAGCACGCGGGCGCGCCCTTCCGGCAAGAGCGCGGACCATAGTGAGGCGGCGGCCAAAGGTCAATCGCGATTGGCGTCGCGCTTCGCGTGGAAATCATGCACAAATGCCGCAAGCCCTTGCCCGGAGATTGCCGCACGCAAATCGGCCATAAGGTCTTGATATACTGTCAGATTATGCCAGGTCAGGAGCATCGCACCCAAGATCTCTTCCGCCTTAATGAGATGGTGCAGATAGGCGCGCGTATAGGAACGGCAAGCAGGGCAGCGGCAGTTAGGGTCGATCGGTTCATTTGCATCAGCGTGGCGCGCATTGCGCAAGTTCAGTGTGCCCGTCTTGAGAAAGGCCTGCCCATTGCGGCCAGACCGCGTCGGGATCACGCAGTCGAACATGTCGATGCCGCGCGCGACCGCCCCCACAAGGTCGTCAGGCTTGCCCACCCCCATGAGGTAACGTGGCCGGTCTTGGGGCAGATGAGGCACCGTGACATCGAGCGTCTCGAACATCGCCTCCTGCCCCTCGCCAACGGCAAGGCCACCGACGGCATAGCCGTCAAAACCGATCTCCATGAGGCGTTCGGCCGATTGCTCGCGCAAATCGGCAAAGGTACTGCCCTGAACAATGCCGAACAAGCCGCGGCCTTGAACCGCGCGAAAGGCCCGCTTGGACCGCAGCGCCCAGCGCATCGACAAGGCCATGGAGCTCTGGGCCACCTCTTGGGTTGCGGGGTACGGCGTGCACTCATCCAAGACCATTTGAATATCTGACCCGAGAAGATCCTGGATCGCCATAGAGCGCTCCGGGGACAAGACATGGGTCGAGCCGTCAATGTGGCTTTGGAAGGTGACAGCGTCCTCAGTGACCTTGCGCAAGCCCGAGAGCGACATGACCTGAAAGCCGCCGCTATCGGTCAGTATCGGATGCGGCCAGTTCATGAACCGGTGCAAACCGCCCAGTGCAGCGACTCTCTCAGCCCCAGGCCGGAGCATGAGGTGATAGGTGTTACCGAGCAGGATGTCGGCGCCCGTCTCCTTGACACTTTCGGGCAGCATGGCTTTGACAGTGCCCGCAGTGCCCACGGGCATGAAGGCCGGCGTGCGGATCACGCCGCGGCCCGTATGCAACAGGCCCGTGCGGGCGGCCCCATCCTGGCCCAAGCATTCAAAGAAGAACGATGTCATGCGGCCTTGCGTATCAGCAGGCAGGCATCGCCGTAAGAGAAAAACCGAAACCGTCTGGCGATGGCATGCGCATAGGCGCGTTGCATGGTCTCAAGCCCGCAAAAGGCGCACACGAGCATGAACAGGGTCGATTGCGGCAAATGGAAATTGGTGAGCAGCATGCCGGTGGAGCGTATCGCCACACCTGGCCTCAGGAAAATCCGCGTTTCGCCGGCGTAAGGAGCGAACCGCCCATTGGCCCCAATCGCGCTTTCCAGCGTGCGCAGAGAGGTCGTGCCAATCGCGAGTACCCGGCCGCCCCGGTCACGCGCCGCGTTGAGGCGGTTGGCAGCAGGCTCGCTCAAGGCCGCCCACTCCGCATGCATCTGATGGGTCGCGATGTCGTCAACGCGGACGGGAAGAAAGGTGCCCGGGCCCACATGCAGTGTTACCCGTTCTTGGCCGACGCCCAAACCGGTCAAAGCCTCAAGCAGGGCGGGCGTGAAGTGGAGGCCGGCTGTCGGTGCCGCGACAGCGCCATCCTGGGCCGCAAAGAGCGTTTGGTAATCGGATTGGTCCTGGGCGTCGGCGGCCCTTCGCGCGGCAATATAGGGTGGCAAGGGCATCCGTCCGATCCCGGCCACGGCGGCATCGAGATCAGCGCCCGAGAGGTTGAAGGCAAGACGAACATCGCCTTCGTCGCGCTTTTCGGCGACGTCTGCCGAAAGCAAGGCCGAGAAGGATAGCTGATCCCCTTGCACGAGCTTGCGGCCGGGCTTTGCGAAGGCGAGCCACTCCTGAGCGTTAACGCGCGTGTGCAAAGTGAGATCGATGGCGGCGGCATCGCTCTGACCCCGAGCAGGCCGCGTCGCTTGAAGCTGAACGGGCAGAACGCGCGTATCATTGGCGACCATCACATCACCCGCCCTGAGGAATCGGGGCAGATCGCAGACGCGCGCCTCTTCAAAATGGGCTGCCCCCTCGTGAACGATGAGGAGGCGCGCTTGATCGCGCGGCGAGACGGGCCGCAAGGCGATAAGGTCCTGAGGCAGCGAGAAGTCGAAATCGCGGAGCTGCATACGGAAGGTATTAACGTCGGCGAGGGCGCACTGGCGAACGCCGCTGTGGCACGGCGACCGCTTGCACTGCACGGGCGGCGGCAACCGGACGCGCCTTTGCGCCATCCAACTTCGAGGTGGCAGCCCGCCGGTCGGCATATTTGGCCATCAATTTGTCAATCACAAAGGGTGAGGCAAAGGCGGTCACATCGCCATTGAGCGCGCATATCTCCTTCACTAAGCGGCTGGCGATGGATTGATGCTTGGGATCCGCCATGAGGAAGACCGTCTCGATATCCGGGTTGATCTCCATATTCATGCCGACCATCTGAAACTCATATTCAAAGTCGGAAACCGCGCGCAGGCCCCGGACGATCATGGTGGCGCCGATCTTCTCGGCAAAATGCATGAGCAAAATGCCAAAGGGTTCAACCGTGATTTTGATGCCGTTTTGAACCGCGATAGGCGCGACCTCATGCTTGACCATCTCCACACGCTCACTGACGGTGAAGAGTGGGCCTTTGGTCTCGTTGGTCGCGACGCCTATGACCAAATGGTCAACGAGCCGCGCGGCCCGGCGGATGATATCCATATGACCATTGGTGATCGGGTCAAAGGTGCCGGGATAAAGCCCGACCCGTAGGCGGCGGATTGGCGATTTCATGCGCGTGGCTGACCCATTGAAAAATCCAGCTGCCTATTGTGGGCCCTAACTCCTTAAAGAAGGCAAGATGCCAGTGAGCTAAAAGGTCACAAAAATGCAAACGCCCCAGCCGTGAGACTGGGGCGCGAGCCCGAACGCCGGATAATCGTTAGCGGCCGGCCGGGGCCTTATTGAAGGGCACGTCCTTGTCCACACGGATATCGGCAGGAAGACCGAGCACGCGCTCGGCAATGATATTGCGCAAGATTTCGTCCGTACCGCCCGCAATCCGCAAGCCAGGCGCGGACATGAAGGCCTGCTGGAACATCGCTTCGTGCGGAACCTGCTCGCGGCCGGACATGATGCCGCCCATATCCTCCAGGTCCATCGCGAAGGAGGCCAAGTCCTGAAGCTTTTGCGCCACGACGATCTTGGCAATGGAGGCCTCCGGCCCCGGGATCTGCCCCTTGGAGAGGGCGGTCATGGTGCGGTAGGTGGTGAACTTCAAGCCTTCCGAGCGCACATACCAATCCGCAAGGCGCTCGCGCACGGCGGCGTTTTTGATGGCGGGGCCATCCTCCAGCTCGATGGTGCGCGCCAGCGCCATCAACTCGCGCACATCGGGACCCTGCCCGCCTGTGCCGCCGCCCACAGCAAGCCGCTCATGCATGAGGGTGGTCAGGGCCGCTTCCCAGCCCTTGCCCACGTCATGAAGGCGCTGGTGATCGGGGATGCGCACATTGGTGAAGAACACCTCGTTGAAATTGGCGCCGCCGGATATCTGTTTGATCGGGCGCACTTCAACACCCGGCGACTTCATGTCCAGGAAGAACATCGTCAGGCCCTTGTGCTTAGGCACGGAGGGATCGGTCCGTGTCAGCAAAATGCCGAAGTCGGAGTAATGCGCGCCCGAGGTCCAGATCTTCTGACCGTTGATGATCCAGTCATTGCCATCGCGCTCGGCCTTGGTGCGGATACCGGCAACATCAGAGCCGGCCGCAGGCTCTGAAAACAACTGACACCAAACCTCTTCGCCAAACAAAGCAGGCTTCACATAGCGCGCCTTGTGCTCAGCACTCGTGTATTGCATGACGGTCGGGATGCACATGCCCAGGCCGATTTCGAAAAATCCGGCAGGCACATCGAATTTGGACTCTTCTTGGCCGTAGATCACGCTTTGGATCGGCGTGCCGCCCATCCCGCCCCATTCCTTGGGCCACGTGATCCGCGCATAGCCCGCGGCCGCGCGCTTGGCCTGCCATTCCTTGGCGCGTTTCAGGCCCTCGGCCTCGCTGAGGGACGCGCGCGCTTTTAGCGTATCAGGCGTTTTTGGTTTGGCGTTAGCTTCGAGCCAATGGCGCACTTCAGTGCGGAAGCGGGCCTCTTCGGGGGTGTCTTCGAAATTCATGAGTGCGTGTCCTTCAATGGCAGTGGAGTTCAGGCGGCATTGCGGCTTTCGAGCCGTGCGATCAGCTTGTCTTTCCAGGCGCGCTCGGACCCGAGCGACAGCGCCAAGAGCTTGGAACGGCGATAGAAGAGGTGGCAGTCGAACTCCCAGGTGAAGCCCATCCCGCCATGTGTCTGAATGTTTTCTTTGGCTGCGTAGTGGAACGCTTGTGTTGCCGAGACCCGCGCGGCCGCAGCCGCGATGCCCAGTTCAGGCGCGTTGGTCGATAACGCCCAGGCGCCATAATAGGCATTGGAGCGCGCCAGCTCGTTATAGACATACATGTCCGCAAGCTTGTGCTTAATCGCCTGGAACGAGGCGATCTGACGGCCGAAGGCATAGCGGTTCAGCGCATAATCCTTGGCCTGAAGCAGTGTCGCATCCGCTCCGCCCACTTGCTCAAAGGCCGTGAGGATCGCCGCGCGGTCAAGAACGCGCTCCGTAATCGCCCAGCCCTCGCCTTGCGCGCCCAGGAGTTCCGCTGGCGCCCCCGCAAAAGTGATCTCGACCTGATCGCGCGAAGGATCCAAAGTCTTTACGCGATGGCGGGTGACGCCGGGGCCTTTG
>DMER01000161.1:11560-25913 GCA_003451645.1 Alphaproteobacteria bacterium
CGGGTGACGCCGGGGCCTTTGAGGTCGACCAGCGCAAGACTAATGTCGCGCGGACCGCGGCCATCGCCGGAGCGTGCCACCACGACCGCGAAATCCGCAACACCACCATCCGTCACCGGCACCTTGCGGCCATCCAGCTTGCCATTGCGGAAGGTGACTTCGATGTTTTTGGCGAGCGGCGGGTGGGCGCCCTCAGCAATTGCCAAGCAGCCTATCACCTCGCCCGCGGCGATCTTGGGCAAATGGGCTTGCTTCTGGGCGTCACTGCCCGCGAGCATAATCGCCTCACCCGCCAGATAGACCGTCGAGGAGAATGGTACGGGCGCCAGTGATCGGCCCATCTCTTCGGCGATCACGCACAATTCCAAGTAACCGAGCCCTAAACCACCATGGGATTCCGGGATCGAGGTCCCGAGCCAACCCATTTCCGCAATGGCCTTCCAAAGGCTGCGATCGATCCCCACATCCTGATCGAGGCTGGCGCGGACGACCTTGGCCGAACAGCGCTCAGTCAGGAATTTGCGTGCCTGGTCGCGGAGCATTTTCTGGTCGTCGGAGAAATCGAAATTCATGAAGTCCTTCCTGTCTTGCGGTTTATTATTGTTTGGCGAGGCCTGGCCATTTGCACGAACGCGCTAAGCCTCCGGCGTCAAATTTGTGAGATTAAGTTTGAGCCTTTCAAGTTGGGCGATCAGCGCCTCCACCTCCTGGGCCGTCATCCCCATCAAGGCATCGGCAAACACCGCCTTGGAGGCAGCCATCACTTCCGGAACGTAGCGCTTTATCTTCGCAGAGCAATAGATGCGCTTGATCCGGCGGTCATGGGGATCGGCCTTGCGCTCAATCCAGCCGCCATTCTCAAGCCGGTCGAGCGCCTTGCCCAACGGCGCCTTCTCCATATCGAGCTGCTCGGCCAACTCGGTTTGCGTCCGTCCTTCAAAGCGATGGGCAGTGAACAGGACACGCCATTGCGCGCGGGTCAGCCCACCGGCCTGCAACCGGCGCTCAAAATTGCGGCCCAGCAATCTGTGGATGTCCATAAACAACCAGCCAAGCGCGCTTTCGACACGCAAGATGGCGGCCGCAGCCTCAAGGGTCTGGGCGGCGCTTTCCGCAGGCGCGGCACTTGGACGCCGATTACCCTTTAGGAGGTCGACTTGGCCCACCCGGCTTTTTCCCTGGCTTTGTGACATGGAATATCGTATCCTAGATTATTAGTTTTTGAGCGTTTTGTGTCAATGCCAGTACCCTACCGTCTTATCACAATATTTGGTTGTGCAGCATTGCTCGCCGCTTGCGGGGATAATGCTGGCCAATCCAGCCAAGCGTCAAAAGCTCAGTCGCGAGCAGAGCCAACCGCGGCGCTAGCCCCTGCGTTCACCGAAGCCGTCGTAAAGCGAGAGGAAATCGCCCAGCCGGTCGTTGGCACAGGGTCAATCTATGCGGTCAAGACGACTGATCTTGGCCCCTCGGTTGATGGCATTATCCAAGAAATCTACGTCAAGGTCGGTGACCAGGTCCGCAAGGGTCAGGCACTGTTCAAAACCCGCGATGTTGACGCCAGATTTGCCGTGCAAGAGGTCGAGCGCCAGCTCGCGCTCGCCAAGGCGCAAGCGGACAACGCACGCAGCGAAATGCGCCGTCAGTCGCAACTGAAGTCCGGCGGATGGGTCTCGACGTCGCGGATGGACACGATCTCCACCAATGCTCGCGTCACGGACGCGCAGGTTGGCGTGTGGGAAGCCCGGCTGGCAGCCGCCCGCCAAGTCCTGAACGATACGACCGTGCGCGCGCCTTACGATGGCGTGATCACCCGCCGGGACGCGGATGAGGGCAAGTTCATGGCGACCCGCATCCCCGGCGGTGGCGCGGGCGGTGGCGGCGGAGGTGTGGTCCAGATCATGTATATCGCAACCGTTGCCGCGATCGTGCAGGTGCCTGAGGCCTATCTGCCAGCCGTCACGGTGGGCGTGCCCGTTACCTTGCGGATCGATAGCCTGGACCGCGAATTCAAGTCGACGGTCACGGTCGTCAATCACCGTCTTGATTTGGCGACCCGCTCAGTTGAGGTCCGCATTGCCCTGCCCAATCAGGACCTTGCCATCCGGCCCGGCCTTTTCGTCCGCGCGGAGTTTGCGGCGAAACCGCGCCCCGTGCTGGTCGTTGACCGGAACGCGATCTTTGGGCCCGATGGCGCTCACTACGCCTTCCGGCTTGAGAATGGCATTGTCCGCAAAGTCTCGCTCAGCGCGCGTGCGGTCACGCAAGACCGTATGGAGCTGTTGACCAACGTTCCTGAGGGGACCCGGCTGTTGATGGGCGCAGGGATAGAGGCCCTAAAGGACGGTGATCTGCTCCCCGGTCTGGGGCCAAAGGAAAGCGCGCGGATCAAAACCGAAGGATAGGCGCAGGCCCATGTGGATTTCTGATCTATCGATCCGCAGGCCCGTCCTGGCCGTCATGGTCATCGGCGCGTTGGTGGCCTTGGGCTGGATATCCTATCAGCGCATCGGGGTCGATCTGTTCCCCCGCGTCGAGTTCCCCTTTGTCGTCATTACGACCGTCCTTGATGGCGCAAGCCCGGAGACCGTTGAGACCGAGGTGACGGATACGCTCGAATCACAGGTGAACACGATCGCAGGGATCAAATCCCTTAACTCGCAAAGCACGGAGGGAATTTCCCAAGTCATCGTCGAATTCGGCCTCTCCGAAAATCCGGACACCAAGGCCCAGGACGTGCGCGACAAGGTCAATCTAGCCCTTCGCGACCTTCCCCAAGATGCCGAGCAGCCCATCATCCAGAAATTGGATCCCGACGCCGAGCCGATCCTGTCGGTCATGCTGTCCGGTGACATGCCGGTCAAAGAACTGACACGCATCGCCGAGAAAACGGTCAAGGAACAATTGCAGCGCGTGCCCGGTGTCGGAGACGTGGCCTTGCTGGGCGGCCGCAAACGGCAAATCCGCATCTGGCTCGATGCCGACCGTCTGCGGGCGTATAATCTGACCGCGGATGATGTGGTCAACGCGCTGCGGCGCGAGAATGCCAATGTTCCAGCGGGCCGCGTCGAAACGGGCGGCGGCCAGGAGGAGCTGGGCGTCAAAACCAATGCGCAGTCCAGAACCGTCGCGGGCTTTGGAGAGATCGTGGTTGCCTTCCGCGGCAATGCGCTGCCCACCCGCATCAGGGACATTGCGCGCGTCGAGGACGGGGTTGAGGATGAGCGCTCCGCCGCAGCCCTGAACATGAAGCCAGGCATTTCTCTCGAAGTCCGCAGGCAGTCCGGCCAAAACACGCTGGCGGTCGCCAAAGCGGTCAAGGCCGAGGTCGAGCGGCTGCGCAGCCAATTGCCGCCCACGATCAAGATGACAGTGGCGCGCGACATCTCGGTCTTTATCGAGGACTCCATCCACGACGTCACGATTGACATCATCATTGGTATCTTCCTGGTGGTAGTGATCACTTGGGCTTTTCTGCTGGACTTCAGAGCGACCGTCATTGTCGCGGTCGCCATGCCCACCTCGCTGATCGCCACGTTCTTTGCGTTCTATTGGGCGGGCTTCACCTTGAACATGATGACCCTGATGGCGTTTTCCGTTGCCATCGGGCTGCTCGTGGACGACGCCATCGTGGTGCTCGAAAGCGTCCACCATAAATTGGAGCAAGGGCTGGCGCCCAATGACGCCGCCTCGACGGGCTCCCGAGAGGTTGCCGTGGCGGTGATGGCGGGCACGTGGGCGGTGGTGGCCGTATTCGTGCCGATCGCCTTTATGGAAGGCATTGTAGGTCGCTTCTTCTTTCAGTACGGCTTGGCGATTGTGTTCTCGGTGCTTGTCTCGCTGTTGGTGTCACTGACACTAACGCCCATGCTCTGCGCGCGGTTTTTGACCAAGCTCAAACTGGGCCCGATCAGTAGCCGGGTTGATGCATTTCACCACGGTATGGAGGCCTTCTACCGGCGCATTCTGCATTGGGTGCTGGACCATCGCTGGCTGACCATGGCCGCAGGACTTGCAACTGTGGTTGCTGGCGTGACCTTGGCACGCGGCATTCCCTTTGCCTTTCAGGCCAAGACGGACCGCGCCGAGTTCCTGGCCAAGGTTGACTTGCCCTTTGGCATGGGCATCGCGCAGTCGAAAGTCATCGGCGCAAGGGTCGCGGATGCGCTGTTGAAAACTGAGCATATCGAGACCGTCTTCATGACCATCGGCTCGGGCGCGCAGGCGCGCGTCAACCGCGTGAACTTTTACGTGGGGCTAACGCCGAAAAAGGGCCGCACAGATAGCCAATTCGTGGTCATGCAGGCCGCGCGCAAGGCGATGGCGGCCGCAGCCCCTGAGGCCACGCACATTGAGGCGACCGAAGTGCCCTGGGTGTCCGGCAATTCCGACTTCAATGCTGACGTGACATTCTCTCTTGTGGGGCCATCCTTGGACGTCCTGCGGCAGAAGGCCGACGCCATCGTCACGCAAATGAAGGCTAGACCCGCCTTCTTCACGGATGCCCGCTCCTCCTATGAGCCCGGAAAGCCGGAGGTGCAGATATCGGTGGACCGGGCTCGCGCCGCCGATCAAGGCGTTGCCGCGCGCTCGCTCGCTACAACGGTGCGCGCGCTGGTAGGCGGGGTTGATGCAGGCACCTATGAAGAGCTTGGCGATCGCTATGATGTGCGCGTACGCCTGCAAGAGGATCAGCGCAACGATCCGGCCAAACTGGCGCAGTTGCAGGTGCGCAACCAGACCGGGGGGCTGACAGAGTTGTCATCTATAGCGGACTTTACCGTTGCGGAGGGGCCTGCGCAGATCAATCGCCGCGACCGTGCTCGCACGATCACCATCATTGCCAACCTTCCGCCAGGGGTCGCGCTGGGCACAGCCACGAACGAACTGCAGAGCATTGTCCGCGAGGTAAATTTGGGCCCCGGTTATGCCGGCATCTTCACCGGTCAGGCGGAGCGGATGAAGGAGAGCGCGGCGGCCATCGGCTTTGCCTTCGTGCTCGCGATGGTGGCACTCTATATGATCCTGGCGAGCCAGTTTGACCGCTTTTTCCAACCCCTGATCGTCATGCTGACGGCACCCTTGTCGTTCGTGGGCGCCTTTGCGGCGCTGGCGTTTTCGGGCTTTGAGCTGACCCTGTTCGCCCAGATCGGCATGATCGCGCTGATGGGCCTGGTTATGAAGAATGGCATTCTGCTGGTGGACTATGCAAACACCGCGCGCCAGGAGCGCGGGCTGGATGCCAAGGCGGCCATCGCCGAAGCAGGACCGCGGCGGATGCGACCGGTTCTCATGACCCAGCTAGCGACCGTGTTCGGTATGATCCCGGTTGCCATTTCGGTTAGCCAGGGGGCGGAGTTCCGCAACGGCATGGGTGTGCTGATTATCGGGGGTATTCTGTCCTCGACCTTCCTGACCTTGCTGATCGTCCCGGTTGCTTATTCCTTAATGGACGACGGCGCGAGGCTGGTGTCGCGCCTCCTTGGGTCCAAGCGTCAAAGTTCGCCCGAGCCCGCCGAGTGAATTTTACCGGTTCTTAGCAGGCTTGCGGCACAGTCTGCCCGTAATCCTTCATCATTGTCCGCCGGGAACCGCGTCATGGCAAAGGCCACTTTCCACAAGAATCAGCGCGTTTTCGTGCGCCCGGTCGGCACCTGGGCTCTGGTTGAAAAAGTCATGCCGCAATGGGCCAAGGGTCTGGATGAGCCTTTGCGCGTCTTTTACGATGTGGGCTTGGGCCGCGAATTCGCGTCTGAAGAACTTCAATGCGAGACCGTGCCCGATGCGGTCCAAGCCAAGCGCCAGGAGCATTGGCGCCTGGTGCGCTCGCGCAATAAGTGGAAATCGCCCGCCGAGTGCACACACCACCCCTTTCCAGGCACCCACCCCTTGGTGATCACCAATGACGCGGAATGGGGTGGCTGGCGGGTCCCGGGCGCCGAGTATGATCTCTACCCGGAGCGCATTGAACATCAGGCCCGTGTAATCGTCAGCGCGCCGCGGCTGGCGGCAATTGCCCGCTCGCTCGTCGACGCGCTGCGCGACCAGCCCCACGATCTGCCGGATGATGTGGCGGCTCTCGCCCAAGAAGCCCAAGCGGTCTTGCGCTATATCGACCAAGCGGCACCAGAGTAAGCCTCTCGCCAAGTCCCGGCCAGATGGGCTAAGCAAGCGGCTCTTACCGCTTATCCAGGGCCGCATCATGAAAACCGAGACCGCGCCAATCATCCGCCGGGAAGACTACCAAGCCACCGCTTACGCCATTCGCACTGTGCATTTGGACTTTGATTTGCACCCAATCGCAACACGGGTGCACACGACGCTGGATGTCGAGGCGCGGTCGGCCGATGCGGGCGCTCTTGTCCTTCATGGGAAGCACCTCAAACTCTTGACGCTCAAGGTCGACGGCCGCGCGCTCAGCGAGGCGGAGTATCAGCTTGGCGAGGAGACGCTCACCATTCTCCGCCCGCCATCGCGGTTCCGGCTTGAAAGCACGGTCGAAATCAACCCGCAAGGCAACACAGCCCTATCGGGCCTCTACACGTCGGACGGCATGTTTTGCACGCAATGTGAAGCCGAAGGCTTCCGCCGGATTACCTTTTACCTCGACCGGCCGGACATTATGGCTGTCTTCACATGCCGGATGGTCGCGGACCGCACGCTATATCCGGTTCTGCTCGCGAATGGGAACCCGGTCGCCCAAGGTTATTTGCCCGGCGGGCGCCATTTCGCAGAGTGGCACGACCCCTTCCCCAAGCCCGCTTATTTGTTCGCGCTGGTGGCTGGCGACCTCGCGCGCATTGGGGGCGAGTTTGTGTCGATGTCTGGGCGGCGGATTACGCTGGGCGTCTATGTAGATCGCGGCAATGAGCACAAGGCGGACTGGGCCCTGGACTCCCTCAAGCGCTCCATGCGCTGGGATGAGGAGGTCTTTGGCCGGGAATACGATCTCGATATTTTTAACATTGTCGCCGTAAGCGCCTTTAACTTTGGCGCCATGGAGAACAAGGGCCTCAACATCTTCAATGACAAGCTGGTGTTGGCGAGCCCTGACAGCGCAACCGACCAGGACTACGAGCTGATCGAATCAGTGGTGGCGCACGAGTATTTCCACAATTGGACTGGCAACAGGATCACCTGCCGGGACTGGTTCCAGCTGTGCCTGAAAGAGGGTCTGACAGTCTACCGCGATCAGGAATTCTCCGCTGACCAGCGTTCCCGCGGCGTCCAGCGCATTATGGACGTGAAGTCCTTGCGCGCGCGCCAATTCCGTGAGGATGGCGGCCCCCTCGCCCATCCAGTGCGGCCGGACAGCTATCAGACCATCGACAATTTCTATACTGCCACAGTCTACGAGAAGGGCGCTGAATTATGCCGGATGCTGCATACCATTCTGGGTGCGGAAGGTTTCCGCAAAGGCATGGATCTTTACTTCCAACGCCATGATGGCACAGCGGCGACGGTTGAGGATTTTGCGAAGGCCTTTGAGGATGCGACCGGTTCTGATCTAACCCAATTCCGCCGCTGGTGGGCGCAAGCGGGCACCCCAACGGTCAAGGCTGAAGACCATTTCGACGCCTCAAGCCAGACCTACACCCTGACGCTGTCACAAGATACAAAGCCAACGCCCGGACAGCCGGACAAGCTGACCTTCCATATTCCGGTGCGGATCGGCCTTTTGGGCGGTCAAGGCCAAGATCTGGCGCTTCACATCGACGGACAGAACTCCGCGCGCGATGTCTTGATGCTGACCGAGAGCTCTCAGACATTCCGCTTCAAGTGCGTGACCGAGAAACCTGTTCCCTCAGTTAATCGCGGCTTTTCCGCCCCTGTGAATGTCGAGATCGCCTTGAGCGAGAAAGACCGGCAGTTCCTCCTGGCACGAGATTCCGACGCGTTTAACCGGTGGGATGCCGGCCAGCAATATGGCCGCGCGGTCCTCATCGAGATGGCACGCCAGGCGGCAGGCGGCGCAACACCCAAGGTCAATGACGCCTTTGTCGAAGCCTTTTCCTACGCGCTGCGTGATGCACGCCGCGACCCCGAATTTGCGTCGCTGATGTTGATGCTGCCGATCACGAGCGAGATCGTGCAGGCAATGGATGACGCGGACCCCGACGCGATTTTCGCAGCGCGCATGGCGCTGATGAAAGCGTTTGCCCAACGCTATCGGGGCCAGCTGGAAGAACTCTATCACGGTCTCAAGAGCAACGAGCCCTACAGTCCCAATCATGAGCAAGCAGGCAAGCGCAGTCTGCGAAACACCTGCCTACGCTATTTGACGCTTGAGGAAACCGCACAGGCCCGCACGCTTGCCGCACACCATTATAATGCTGCAGGCAACATGACCGACGCCATGGCGGGCCTTGCTATGCTCGCGGACATGGATGGAGTGGAACGCACAGAAGCGCTCGGTCATTTCGAAGCGCGCTGGCGCGACACGCCTCTGGTTCTGGACAAGTGGTTCTCGGTGCAAGCCCTTTCGTGCAGGACAGACACCTTGGCCTCTGTCAAAGCGCTCTGCGACCACCCGGCCTTCACCCGGACCAACCCCAACCGTGTCCGCTCCTTAACCGGGACATTTGCCGCGAATGTCCTGCGGTTCAACGCCGGCGATGGTTCTGGCTATGACTTTGTGGCGTCGGAGATCCTGGCGGTTGATCCAATAAACCCACAAGTGGCTGCGCGCCTTGCCGGGGCATTTGAAGCCTGGCGTCGCTTTGAACCGAAACGGCGGGCCCATGCCAAAGCTGCCCTTGAGCGCATTGTTGCGGAACCAAGCCTTTCCACAAACACTCGCGAAATGGCGAGCCGCACCTTAGGCTAGTTAAGTTCCCCACAAGATGTGGTGGACACACTAATGACAGGCCCAGTGCTTGAGAGATAATCCTCAGGGAACCGCACGATTCGCAGCACAGCGTTGCGAATCGACGGGGAAGTTTCATTGGGTTGGGTTTGGGAAGAGTGCAGGACATGTCCTTGACCGCGTCACCGGCATCGAGCCAAGAGCGCATGGCGGACCACCGATTGCCGAAACTTGCAGGACGGCAGGCCCCGCGCAAAACGGTGTTCAGCACAGGCCCCACACGCTGGGTGGTTGTTGGGACCGTCTTGAGCATTCTATCGATAGCGGCCGCTGCGGGCCTGCAAATCCGCAAAGACCACGCAGCCGCCTTAACCTATGCAGAGACGCAAGCCAGTACCGTCATCGCCACAATGGCGGGGGCCTTGTCAGCCGATCTGCGCAACCGCCTGCAGCGTAGCGCGCGATTGCTTCCTCGCCTGGGCCTTGCGGGCCTGCAGGACGCAGACCCTGCAATTGGCCACGCACTGAAGGTGCGTTCGGATGGCTACATCCTTGAGGATCGGTCAGGGCTTATTGCGGATGGGCGGCAGCTGACGAACATGGCGTTGATCCAAACGGCCATCGCAAGCCGGCACGGCATGGCTGCCGGCCGCCTAAACGAAGTGGGCTACACTCAAGGAATGTTGGGTTTGGTAACGCGATTGCCAACCCAAGGCGAAGCGCTCCTTTTGATCATAAAGCCTGAGGCGCTAAGTGAAGTGCTTGGCGCGGGCCTGGCGAACCGTCCGGAATCGATACTGCTCGCCGATGCAAAGGCAAGACTGATCGCGAGCAGTTCAGGAACACCGAGCTGGGCGGCCCAAGTCCTAGACGATTTGCCCGCCAAAACAGCCCTGAGGCCCAACGTCACTTACGTAAATCGACTTGACGGCGCGAGCGTCTTGGCGGCAATCGCGCCCGTTCCTGGCTTTGATGTAAGCGTGATCTCCTTTGCGCGGGCCAGCGCAAAGCTGGATGGCTGGATATCCTCTTTGCCACTCTATTCCATCATGTTGCTTGGACCCAGTTTGTTGGGCGCGGGTCTCGCTTGGGCGCTGCTCAATCAGATTGAGCGGCGCACTAGGGTCGACTCGCTGCTGCGGCGTACAGAAGAGCGCTTCGAACTGGCGATCGCTGGCGCACGGTGCGGCATTTGGGATTGGGACCTTCGTTCGGATAGAATCTACTGGTCAGGCGCGATGCAGCAATTGCTTGGCCGTGGCCGGACTGCAGGCGCCAAAACCCGGGCTCAAATCATGGATCTTGTCCACCCTGAAGACCGGGCGGTGCTGGACGAGATCCGCGCCAGCATCCAGGGCGGCGAGACCGTGATCGACAAAGTCATGCGGTTCAAACATGCGGACGGTTACGACATCGCGGTGCGGTTGCGCGGCCAAATCCATTATGGCGTTCTTGCGCATACCGAACGTCTGATGGCCGTCGCGATGGATGTCTCCGATCAACAAGCTGCCATATCGGCGCGCAGTGAAGCCAAACAACGGCTTCGGGAAGCGGTTGATGCTGCAGCGGAATCTTTCGCATTGTGGGATGCGGATGGCGGGCTCGTGATGGCCAATCGCCAATTTCTGACCTTCTATGGCATTGACGAGGTTCGCGCGGGCGAAAGCGAGGTTGACGTGCTTGCACGTGCACACCTGCGTCCAGAACCGCATGCAGCCGCGGAGACGTTGCGCCAAACCCATGTTGGCGTAGGCGACGGCGAAATCGCCCTTGAGAAGGCGGGATCGCGCTGGCTGTTGGTGCGCGCGCGCGGACTGGCGGGGGGCGGCCGTGTCGTCGTCGCGACAGACATTACCGCCCTTAAACTCCAAGAAGACGAACTGGTACGCCGGGAAAGCGAGTTATCTAGAACGGTCGCTGAACTGGAATCGTCTCGTCGCCTGATGCAAACACAGGCTGCTGAGATGAGCGATCTCATGCAGAAATTCGAGGCGGAGAAGACCAAGGCCGAAGGCGCCAACCGCGCCAAGTCAGAATTTCTGGCCAATATGAGCCACGAGTTGCGCACGCCCCTGAACGCCATTCTTGGTTTTTCCGATGTGATGCGTAATGCCGTGTTCGGGCCTCTGCCAGGGAAGTACTCGGAATACGCCAATGACATTCATCGCTCCGGCCAGCACCTTCTTGACTTGGTCAACGACATTTTGGCCATGGCCAAGATCGAGGCCGGCAAACTGAAACTGGAGCTTGCCCCGGTCGACGTACCACAAATCATTTCCGATGCTGTGCACGCCGCTGAACCGGAAGCGCGCGCCAAGCGCCTGCCGATTACCATTGCTGCCGATGGCATGGCATCGGTGCTGGCAGACCGCCGTGCGGTCAAGCAGGTCCTCATGAACCTGCTTTCCAATGCCATAAAGTTCACACCTGCCGGCGGCGCTATCACGGTGGCCGCCGCAGAATTGGACGGCGAGGTGCGCGTGAGCGTCACCGATACTGGGGTTGGAATCCCGACAGAAGAGTTGCAGCGGGTCGTCAAACCCTTTGAGCGCTTAAGCCCCGTCAAAATAAACCGGCAAGGCGGTGCGGGTTTGGGTCTTGCCGTGTCCAAAGCGCTCGTAGACCTACACCAAGGCGAACTCAGCATCGACAGCAAGGTCGGCGCCGGCACATGTGTGAGTTTCACCTTGCCGCTCGCGCCTCATCAGTCCGCGACGGCGGCATGATGAGCCACGACCTTGAAGCATTGGAGCGCCTTCTTGACCGCGACACTGTCCGGCGCATGGCAGAAATTTTTTGCCAGCAATGGGGATTGGCAAGGCCAGAATTTGCAGACGTCTCAACGGCCGCCAATTTCGAGGCTTTGCGAAGGCAGGCGCACGATCTAGTTACCAGCGCGGGCTCGCTCGGTTTTGCGGACCTCGCAGACCAGGCTCGTCAAATGGAGCAAGCCTTACTTGCAAGCGACTTCGAAGCGGCCCAATCACTTATGGGCAATGTTATTCCCTTGGCGAACGACGCCACAGCCTCTTTAAACAGACGTTATGGCCCCTTTTAGGACTTCTGCGCCATGATCCTGCAGCAAACACGCAGGAAGGTCATAAATGTCGAAGTCGGTTCTGATTGTCGAAGATAACGCTTTGGTGATTGAAATGTACCGGAGCGCGTTGCGGACCCTCGACGTTGATGTGTTTGAGGCGCGAAATGGGCAAGATGCGTTAACGCTTGCCGCCAAGCATCAGCCCGATTTGGTTCTCATGGACATTCTGCTCCCTGGCGATTCCGGCTACGACGTCTTGAAGCAAATGCGTGCGAGCCCGGGAGGCGGCCATCCCGTCGTTCTTGCCGTCACCACTGCGGCCACTAAAGCCGACGCCGCAAAGGTGGCCAACGCAGGTTTTAACGGTTTGATACCAAAGCCAATCAATATCCAAAACTTTATCGAAACGGTCCGGCGCAATCTGGCCGGTTAACCGGTTGCTATGGATTACAAATCCTTGCCGGCTTAACGCCAACGCAAGGGACATCTGACAATGATCCGCATAAAGAGCACCTTTTTGCGGATTTTTGCACTTGAAGCCCTTCCTCGCAGCGCTTATTTGCCTTGTAACCGCCAGTGTGGTTCAGGCCGGATCGCCACAAACCGAGCCACGGGTCATCATTGGTGTCCATGATCTGGAACCAAACACGCCATTGCACACGACCTACTTGGCGAGCATGGCCGAATTCCCGTTAAACCATTTGGGTCTGGAATTGGAGGCGCACAATGCCCGCGCCGCCCTTCCCGACCTAGGCCATCGCCAGGATGTGCGCGGGATCATGATTTGGTTTGCCGGTGCGGAGAAAGTTAGGCCCGAACCATTTTATGATTGGGTTGAGCGCGCGGCGGCCAAAGGTTTGCCCATTCTGGTTATGGGCCCTCTGCCCGGAAACGATGCGACGCCAAGCACTAGCCCCAACCGCCTTTTGAACGCCATCGGCCTCCACAACAGGGGAGGTTATCGCGCCATTGCCTATGATCTGGCCCCGGTCCTAAAGGACAAGGACATTGTCGAATTTGAACGGGGTCTCCCGCAACCGCTTATCCCTCTCGAGATGATTTCGGCGACGGAGCCCGGTGCCCGGCCCCATCTCGTCTTGCAGCGAAACGCCGACACAAAGGCGCAAACGATGGCGGTGGTTAGCACGTCGAAAGGCGCTTATGTGGCACCTGGCTACTCTCATTTTGAAGACCGCAGTGGCGCTTGGAAAGCCTGGATCATCAACCCTTTCGCACTATTCCGGGATACATACCGCACCCAGATGCTTCCAATGGCGGACACCTCAACCGAAATGGGACGGCGCATCTATTACAGCCACATTGATGGCGACGGCTGGAACAGCATTTCCGAAGTGGATGCTTATGCAAAACAGGGAGTTCCCGCGGCCGAAGTAATTTTGCGGGACGTGGCGATGAGGTTTCCTGACCTGCCCCTAACGGTGGCGCCTATTGCTGCAGACCTCGATCCTGACTGGGTGGGCAACGCCCGCGCACAAGACATCGCGCGCGCTTTCTTTGCGCTGCCTCATGTGGAGGCTGGCTCACATACATACACACATCCCTTTGAGTGGGGATTTTTCGGGCCAGGCTATACAGGCTCCAGCGAACTGCCATTTTTGAAGCGGTACATCAAAGCCAAGGTCGACCCAAAAGCGCACCTCGATGCCAAAGCGGCAAATCGCAAGCTCATCTTTCCTTATGATGTGCCTCGTGCTTATGGGGCCATACCCTTTGACATCAACTTCGAGGTAAGCGGATCAATCTCCTATATCAGCCAATTCCTGCCCGCAGGTAAGCGCCTCAGCATCATGCAATGGTCGGGCGATACATTAGTCTTTCCGGAGGCGCTAAACGCTGCCGCTCGCGCCAATGTGCTGAATATCAACGGCCGGGCGAGCCGCTTTGATGGGGACTTTCCATCCTACACCAATGTCATGCCTGTGGGGGAGCGTAGCGGCAAGAATGTCCGCATCTATGCAAGCCACGCCAACGAAAATGAATATACCGCCCTCTGGCAAGGCCGGTACTTTGGCTTCCGCTATCTTGTCAAATCGCTGCAGAACACCGAGACGCCTCGGCGTGTGAAACCAGCAAACGTCTATTATCACATGTATTCCGGTGAGAAGCAGGCCTCCTTGCGCGCGCTTTTGGAAGTGCTCAACTATGTGCAGGCACAGGAAATCACGCCGGTCACAACATCGCATTATGCGGCCATCGCACGAGGGTTCTTCGCCGTCTCACTTGTAAGGGAAGGTCATCTGCGCTGGCGCATACGCGACCGCGGTGCTTTGAACACATTGCGTTTTGATGACGCCAACGCCGTGCAAGTGGACTATGAGAAGTCCTCTGGCATTGTAGGTCACCGACACACCCAAGGGTCGCTCTATGTGACGCTGGACGCCGCGGTCCAAGAACCGCTGATCGCACTTATCAATGCAGTTGCCCTCGTGGTCCGCCGCCCGGTCCTCTCGCATTCACGCTGGCGGCTGACAGACGCGCAGCACACA
>DMER01000101.1:0-158 GCA_003451645.1 Alphaproteobacteria bacterium
TGGCGGCGGATCGTAATGTCTGACGGAACAGGTAGGCCCGAAAAGGGACTGTTCTCGGGAAAGGGAGCCAAGCTTTGCGGTTTGTCCCAGGACATGGCTCCGCCCATCAGCCTGCCCCCAGTACGCAAACGGCCTGGAATTTGGTCGTCGGCCTGCGC
>DMER01000101.1:376-1040 GCA_003451645.1 Alphaproteobacteria bacterium
GGAATTTGGTCGTCGGCCTGCGCCGCCATCTTGGGTCCAGAGAAGCGCACCAGGATACCGCCTTGTGCGACCCAGGCTGCAACCGCCTTCATGTCTTCGCCCACGATTTGGCCGACATCGGTCAAAATCAAGACCGACAAGCCATCGGCAATGAGTTCCTGGATTTTGCCGCGTCTGAGGTCTGCATAGGGACCTAGCGCGCGATCAATGTAGTAGAGATCGGACAAGAGCGGTTGTGCGGTGTCAACGCTTTGGCCGCTGATGAGGCCAACAGGCCTGCGGCGCCAACGCTCATCCAACAGCACGACCGTGCCGGCGGAGACATGGTCGGCGATCTCGGCCCGCGCCATGGCGTTGCGCAAATCCGCAGGCAGATCGAGGGTCACGGCCGCGCGTGTTTGGCCAGACGGGATCGCAAACGGAACCTCACCCAGCATCCGGCCTTCGGCACTGAATGCGCGCAACTGGCCTTTCAAGTCGTCAGACTTTGCGGCGCGGACCACGCCAAACTTCAAGGCGCCCGCCTGGGCCTCTGGCACGGTCAGGGCCAAGCTGCCTGCTCCTGGTTGTTGCCGGTACACTGTCAGCTGACCCAACGCGGACAGCCCCTTGGCAAAGGCCAAAGCATTGCCATCGTCGAGGCCATCGCTCAGCCAGATGAGAT
>DMER01000101.1:1262-6274 GCA_003451645.1 Alphaproteobacteria bacterium
CGCGCCAGGGGCGAGCTTGAAGCGGCGCAACGCCTCCAGGGCCTTGGCCCGATTGACGTCAAAAGGCTGAGGCGAGACGGCCTTGATTGCACCTTGCGCGTCTGCGCCCGTTGTCGCGCGCAATTCCGGAACGACATCACTTTCGGCTGTGGGGATGATGATGAGGGGGCGGTTCGTCCGCTCCGCGCGCTGTGCGATCTGACGCATGGTGTCGACGCGTTCGTCCCAGCGGTTCGCCGCGGCCCAGCCATTGTCCACGGCAATCACAACGGGGCCCTTGCCAGCGCCCAAATCATCCGGAGCAACGAAGGGATCGGACAAGGCAATGATAATGGCCGCAGCAGCCGCTAAGCGCAAAATGAGCAACCACAACGGTGTCTTGGCCGGTGTCTGATCCGTCGGGTTCAACCCCAACAACAGGCGAATTGCCGGGAAGAAAACCTGTTTGGGAGCGGGTGGTGTGACTTTGAGAAGCCACCAGATCGCGGGTAGGATTGCCAATGCTGCGAGCACCCACGGTGCGCCAAAGCCAATCGATTCCAGACCACTCATAGCCGGACCCTGCCCCGGCCCATCGGTTTATGGGCCGTCATGGCCGTATAGAGAGCCAGCACTGCCGCATTGGGCGCACGGTCAGTGCGGTGCACCGCAAAAGTCCACAGCCGCTTGCGGCTCATTTGCGCGAGGCCATGCTGTAACTCAGCCAAGCGCGCCTTGTAGGCAGAGCGTAAATGTTCAGCCCGGCCTGCAATCAAACGGTCAGGGCCCTCGACGTCCCGGAACTCTGTACGTCCATCAAAGGGCAGGTCTTCTTCAGCAGGGTCGAGGACCTGGATGAGATGGCCGCGCACACCTAAGCTGGCAAAATGCGCAATAGCCGATTCAACCTCGTCCGTGGCGCGCAACCAATCTCCGACCATCACGACTTGCGCGTGACGCGGGAGCCGCCGCTTGGGCGGCAGTGACGCCTCACCATTACTCGGTGCCCGCATGAGGGTGCGGGCAAGACGCGCGAGGCCCGTCTTGCCATGCGCAGGCGCGCCGTCATCGCCCAGAATTGCTACACGCTCTCCGCCCCTGATGAGTAGCGATGCGAGTGCTAAGGACAGAACTGTCGCGCGCTCAAACTTTGTGCAGGTCCCCCAGTCAGACATATAGTTCATGGAGGCGCTCGCATCGCGCCAGAGCCACACACTTGCTGCGGCTTCCCATTCGCGCTCACGCACAAAGAGGTTCTGCGTCTTTGCGGATTGCCGCCAGTCAATGGCTTGGGAAGGGTCTTCATCGCGGAAAGGGCGGAACTCCCAGAAACTCTCGCCTTGGCCGATGCGCCTCCGGCCGTGGATACCGGGGGCTACCGTCGCAGCAACCCGGTCCGCCTCGATCATCAATGGAGGCAAGCGTCCCGCAATGTCTTCTGCCTCGCCGCGCATGTTCACGGCCTTGCGCACAGGCGCGATCGCCGCGCGCAGAGCCGCCAGGGGATTTGTGACCATTGGCTTGGGGGGCGCCATATATCTCCGGTCTGGTTTCTCAAAAACGCCGTGGCTAGATCAGTGCTGCAACGGCGCGCATAGTTGGTCGATTACTGTTGCCATGGTCAGATCCTTTTCGCGCGCGGCAAATTTGAGCGCCATTCTATGGCGTAAAATGGGCTGTGCCAATGAAACGACGTCATCAACAGAGGGCGCAAACCGGCCCTCCATGAGTGCACGCGCCCTGACAGCAAGGGACAAAGCCTGGCTGGCGCGCGGACCTGGACCCCATGCGACATAGTCCCGGATTTGCGGATTTGTGGCCGTTTCCGGCCGCGCGGACCGGACAAGCGTCAATATTGCTTCCAGAACGCGCTCGCCAACTGGGATCGCGCGGACCAAACGCTGAAAAAAGATTAATTCTTGGGCGCGCAGGACCTCGCGCGGGGCCTCTTCTGTAACGCCCGTGGTCGCCAACAAGATACGGCGTTCCGCCTCCAAATCGGGGTAGCCGATGTCGATCTGGATCAAAAAGCGGTCGAGCTGGGCCTCAGGCAAAGGGTAGGTGCCTTCTTGCTCCAGTGGATTTTGCGTCGCCAAGACGTGGAAAGGATGCGGCAAGTCGTACTTCACACCAGCGACGGTCACCTGGCGTTCTTGCATGGCTTGCAATAAGGCCGACTGGGTGCGGGGGCTGGCGCGGTTGACTTCATCGGCCATCAGCAACTGACAGAATACCGGGCCCTTGATAAAACGAAAGGAGCGCCGCCCGGTCTCCGATTCTTCGAGCACCTCAGAGCCGATGATATCGGCGGGCATGAGGTCGGGTGTGAATTGAATGCGTTTCGTGCCCAGGCCCATGATATGACCCAAAGCGTCCACGAGGCGCGTCTTGGCCAAGCCGGGCACGCCGATCAGCAGGCCATGGCCACCAGCCAGCAGCGTAATCAGGGATTGCTCAACCACCTCGCGTTGCCCGAAGATGACGCGGCCGATGGCTTCGCGGACGGTTGCAATCTTGGCCACCGCGCTCTCGAATTCACGGACGGTCGCTTCGGTCTTTTCAGGAGGCTTTTCCATTGCGCGGTCTATTGTCTCTTCATGGGTGCGGAGCACGGGCCATTGGCTGGCAATGGCAGACCGTGCCTCGAAGCGGGTGCAAAGAACAAGGGCTATGACATTTCTTTCGGGTCTGATGCAAGGCGAGGCCTTGCCGCGTGGGATGGCGGAGCTGCAGGCAGAGCTCGCTGCAGGGCGCAGCTTGCCGCCGGTTGAGCGCTGGACCCCTGAATATTGCGGCCAGATAGACCTGCGGATCGCCAGGGATGGTGCTTGGTACTACATCGGAACACCGATTGCGCGGCCGGCACTGGTCCGCCTGTTCTCCACGATCCTGCGCAAAGAACCGGATGGGCGGTATTGTCTGGTGACCCCGGTTGAGATGGCTGAGATCACAGTGGAGGACGCACCGTTTTTGGCCGTCCAGGCACAGTGTAAGGGGGAAGGGCAAGCAGCGGACTGGTCCTTTCTCACCAATGTTGGCGACACCGTGACCTGCGATGCAGGGCATTGCTTGCGGGTCATCCATAACCCCGAGACCGGAGAGCCCCGTCCCTATATTCATGTCCGGCGTGGGCTTGAAGCCCGAGTAGTCCGGCCAGTCTTCTACGAGCTTGTGGAAGCGGCGATTGTGACCCGGATTGGTGATCAGGACATGCTAGGCATCTGGAGCGGCGGGGTCTTTCACGCCCTGGGCGAGGCACCGCGCGATGACGCTTGACGACTTGCGCCGCGTCCTGAAGCATCGCTTTCCAGAGCGTCTCGCCTCGCAGCCGCCGGTCATGGGCGATCACGACCTCAATCCTGATTGGCAGGCCGAACGTCTTAGGCAGACCGAAGGGGACCGTCCAGCTTTGCGCGACGCCGCCGTGTTAATCCCGCTAGTGGCGCGCCCTCACGGCATCCAGGTCCTGCTGACGCGGCGCTCGGCCGATCTACCCTCGCATGCGGGACAGGTGAGTTTTCCGGGCGGCAAGGTCCAACCAGGTGATTTGGATTTCGCGGACACGGCGTTGCGCGAGACCGAAGAAGAGGTTGGTTTAGCGCGGCGGTATGTCGAGATTGCAGGACACCTTGATCCCTATGAGACAGGTACAGGCTTTGCGATCCGGCCCGTCGTGGGGCTGGTTGCCGAGGGGTTTGATCTGACCATTGACGCGCGCGAAGTAGCCGAGGCTTTCGAAGTGCCGTTTTCGTTTTTAATGAACCCAGAAAATCACCAACGCCATCACGCGGTTTGGCAAGGGCGCCGCCGTAGCTATTTCGCCATTCCCTACGGCAGGCATTACATCTGGGGGGCGACAGCAGGAATGCTGGTGGCCCTGCAACGCCGACTCTTCACAGAGGCATCGGAATGACCCGCACCTTCGCCGGGCAAGCATGGCTCCAATCACCCGCCGCACAAGCGGTCCTCAAGGCCCTATCGGTGGCAGGGGGCGAGGGGCGATTCGTTGGCGGCTGTGTGCGCAATGCGCTGATGGGTCGCGAGGTCGATGATATCGATGTTGCGACAACGCTGGTTCCCCAAGAGGTGATGGCGGCGCTGACGGCCCAGGGCATCAAGGCGGTGCCGACAGGCGTTGACCACGGTACGGTCACAGCGGTCTTGGATGGTACGCCAATTGAAGTGACCACGTTACGGCGCGATGTCGAGACAGATGGCCGCCACGCGGTGGTCGCCTTCACCACTGACTGGGCGGAGGATGCAGCGCGGCGCGACTTCACCGTCAATGCGCTCTATGCCGATGCGGTGGGCCAACTCTACGATCCAGGTGGCGAGGGCTTATCGGATCTGGATGCGGGGCGGGTCCGGTTCATTGGCGACCCAACGCAGCGGATTCGGGAGGATTACCTTCGCATTTTGCGCTTCTTCCGCATCCATGCCTGGTATGGGACGGGCGCGTTGGACGCAAAAGGGCTTACGGCCTGCGGCGCTGACGCAGAGGGGCTTGCCGGGATTTCGGGCGAACGTATCCAAAAGGAAATGCTTAAACTGTTGCGCGCCGACGCCCCGGTTCCTGCGCTGCGCGCAATGGCGGCAAGCGGCGTTGTCGGGCAAGTCCTGCCAGGGCGGTTGAATGTCAACAGGCTTGAGCGGCTCTGTGCAATCGACGCCGAAACCTTTCGCTCGCCTGAGCCCGTGTTGCGGCTGGCCGCTTTGCTGGATGGTGGCGATGACCAAGCTCGCCTGCTCGCAGATCGCTGGCGGTTGTCGAATAAGGATCGCGATGAACTCTGCGGGCTGGTTGGCGCAGATGATCTGAAGATCGTGCCCTATCTGTCCGTGCGCGAGGTGCGCCGTTTGCTCTACCGGATTGGTGTCGAGCGCTTCTGCGGGTTGTGCCGGTTGCGCTGGGCGGAGGACCCGAAAGTCTCCAATCAAATGCAGTGGGAAACGCTGCTTGCCCTGGGCCGGAGCTGGCAGCGTCCCACTTTGCCACTCACGGGCAACGATGTGATGCGCGCCGGCGTGCCGCC
>DMER01000101.1:6581-15419 GCA_003451645.1 Alphaproteobacteria bacterium
TGTGAATACAGGCTTGACCGCCTCAGGGTTTCTTGCTGCCACTGACATTCCCAGAAGCGGAGGGGCCATGTCGCGACTGACTGTGCTGGACAGTTTGAGCTTGCCTGGACGTGCGGACAAGCCCAATGAGGACGCGATGGGCATGGCGGGGCAGGTGGCCTTTGTGCTCGATGGCGCAACGGGTCTTGGCGACACGCCGCTCATGCCTGGTCCCAGTGATGCCGCTTGGGTAGCACAGACAGCGGCAGAGGCTCTTGCGCGAAACGCGCCGGGGTTTGCGGGCGATCTCGATACCATCGTCTATCGGGCAGCCAAGCACATCGAGACGGAGTTTGCTGAGAAGCGCGTGCGCGCGGACTTTGCGCGGTATGAGATCCCATGGGCGACGCTGGCCATGTGCGGCGTAACGGCGGGCATTCTCAACGTTGCCTTTCTGGGCGACAGCCGCCTGATCGCGCGCGACGCTGAGGGAAACCTGCACCACTTTGGTGCACCGCTCAAATACCGCCAGAGCGAGCAAAGGCTCGCTCAAGCCATGCGCGCACGCGCCAAGGGGCAGGTGCTGGGGATCGAGTCCATTCGTTCCACCGTGTTGCCCGAGCTGCGTGCTGCGCGGGAGCGGGTGAATACGCCCGAGGGCTATTGGTTGATGGGGCCGGATGCGCGCTCCGCGGCGCATGTGTCCAAGGCCGAACTCCGCTTGAGCGGCAGCATCATGGTCTTGCTCATGACGGATGGGTTTTACGCTCTGATCGAGGATTACAAGCGCTACACCGACGCAACGCTCATCGCAGCTGCGGTCGCCAAGGGGCTTCGTGCGCTTGGCGATGAACTGCGCGAGATCGAAAGCGATGACCCTTTTGGCGAGCGCTACCCGCGCATGAAGCAGAGTGATGACGCGACTGCCATGCTGGTCCGCGTCGACGCCTGATGACGGACCGCCTATTGCGTCTTGGTCAAATTGCCTGAGACGACGCGAACGACCTCGCCGTCCTTAATGTTGGAGAATTCCAGACGCATCTTGTTGGCCGTGACCTTGCGGCGGTAAGTTTGCAGCTCCGGCTTGCCATCCTTGCCAATCGTAAAGGTTGAGATGGTCAATGTGTCTGCATCAAGCCGCGCCCAATAGAGGATGCCACCCTCGTAGACATTGGCCTTGGTCTTAGCCTGCCAGCGGTTGGCCTCTGCTGTCGGAATGAACTCGACGGCGGTGGATTTGAGCACCTCGGTCGGAGCCTGGGGATCGCCTTTTTGTCTCTGCAAGGTCGACCAGGAAAGGACAAAGCCACCCAGATCGGTTGGTTTCATAGAGACGGCAATATCGCGATTGGTGGTGGAGAAATCCTCATCTGCTTCGCTGCGAGCCTCAGCAGCCCCCTGCCATTCGCCATAGAACGCCCTGATATCTAGCGGTTTGCTATGTTTGGCCGCGGGCGAGGCTGCGAGCGCCGGCGTCACAAGCGCGATTGCCAGGCAGAGAAGTGTTGCAGTCCGAACGGCCTTCATGGGTCACCTGCGCGCATCAAGGATCAATCCATTTGAGTTCTAGCAGGTTTTTCGCGGGTTTGTGGAGCCCCTTTGCGAAATTAGGGCCAATGGACCTCGGGCGGCAGCGACATGAGGATCGCCTCCACATTGCCGCCGGTCCGCAAACCAAACTGCGTGCCCCGGTCATACAGCAGATTAAACTCCACATAGCGCCCGCGCCGGACCAATTGATGCTCGCGGTCTGCCGCCGACCAGGTCCGGTTCATGTGCGTTTCAACGATAGGCGGGTAGGTTTCCAGAAAGGCCAGTCCCACATCGCGCGTAAAGGCGAAGTCGGCCTCCCAATCCCCACTGTCCAGATAGTCGTAAAAGATGCCGCCAATGCCGCGCGGCTCCTGCCGGTGAGCCAGAAAGAAGTAGTCGTCGCACCACGCCTTAAACCTTGGATAATAGGCCGGATCGTGCCGGTCGCAGGCAGCTTTCATGCCAGCATGGAAACGGGCCGTGTCGTCGGGATCAGCGCGCATGGGGGTTAAGTCCGCTCCGCCGCCAAACCAGCCTTTCGTTGTCACAATGTGACGCGTGTTCATGTGGACTGCGGGAACCCATGGGTTTTGCATATGCGCCACGAGAGAAATGCCGCTGGCCCAGAAGCGCGGGTCTTGGGCAGCGCCGGGAATTTGGCTCGCGAATTCTTTGGAGAAAGTGCCGTAGACGGTTGAGATATTGACGCCTACCTTTTCGAAGACGCGGCCGCGCATGATCGACATCACGCCACCGCCGGCATCCGCGCCATCCTCGCCCGGGCGGCGCCAAGCCTTCTGCGAGAAGCGCCCTGGCGGACGGTCAGCCAAGCCGCCCTTAAGGTTGTCCTCTAGCTGCTCAAAGCGGGCGCAAATCCGGTTGCGCAAGTCCTCAAACCATTTTGACGCGCGGTCTTTGCGTTCTTCGGTCAGGTTGTCAGTCATGATGGTTCCATGTTTGAGGAGGGGAAATGTCCGGTCTGCCGCAGCGCCTCGCCCGTCACCATCGCGGCCGCCATCGCAACATTGAGGGACCGCGCGTCTGGCTGCATTGGAATGGTCACGCGCGCGTCCGCCGCCTCGTGGACTGCCTCAGGTACGCCAGCACTCTCCCGCCCAAGGATCAGATAATCCGTAGCCGCAAATTTGAACTGGGTGTAGGGCAGATAGGTCTTGGTCGATAAAAGGACCAAGCGCCCTTGGCGTGCGTTCAAAAATGCATTCCAGCTTGCATGGCGCTGCCACTGCGCACGATCGATATAGTCCATCCCCGCACGACGCATCGCCGCTGCACTGAAGGCAAAGCCGCAAGGCTCTATGATGTCGACGGCCACGCCCAAGCAGGCTCCCATGCGGAGAATCGTTCCCGTGTTGGCGGCGATGTCTGGCTGAAAAAGGACGATACGCATTGCGTTGCATCAAGCCTGTGCTCGTGATTCCTGCCAACTGCGCGAAAGGGTCGCGCTAAACTTCCTCGAATGCGCAATTTATGCGGCATCGTGCCGCACGACCAGCGGGGCGCCTCCCCCTATTTTACGCTTCGAATTCAAGACCTTTCGGCAGCGTGAGCGCTCCGTACGGTCGCCATTTTGAGGAGTGCTTTCTTTGGCGCATGCACATGACGATGCCGATGTCACGCGGCGCGATTTCATCTATGTGGCAGCGAGCGGCATGACCGCTGCCGGTGCGGTTGCAACGGCCATTCCGTTCATCGATCAGATGAACCCGGCACGCGATACGCTGGCCCTTGCAACGACTGAGGTTGATTTGGCCTCGGTGACGCCAGGGCAGAGCATCACCGTCATGTGGCGCAAGAAACCGGTTTTCGTCCGCCGCCGCACGCCTGAAGAAATCAAGGCCGCGCAGGATGTGCCGGTGGATGCCTTGCCCGACCCGCAGGCCGATTCGGCGCGCGTGCAATCTGGGAAAGAAGAATGGCTCGTGGTGCTGGCCAATTGCACCCATTTGGGCTGCGTCCCTGACAAAGGCAACAAGGGCGAATTTGGCGGCTGGCTCTGCCCCTGCCACGGATCGCACTACGACACCTCTGGCCGCATCCGTAAAGGACCCGCGCCGCTTAACCTGGCGGTGCCAGAGTTCCGTTTCATTAGCGACACAAAGATCGTCATTGGCGAGGCACCTGCGCCTGCCGCCACAACGACGGAAGGGGCATAAGTCTCATGGCTGGCGACTATAAGTACAAGCCGACCAATGGTTTCACGCGCTGGCTCGATAGCCGCCTGCCGATTTGGCGGATGGTGGACGAGCAAGTCCTGAATTTCCCGACACCGAAGAATTTGAACTATTGGTACACCTTCGGCGGTATTTTGACCCTGATGCTCGGTGTGCAGATCATCACCGGCATTGTGCTGGCCATGCATTATACGCCGCATGAAAAGCTCGCCTTCGACAGCGTCGAGCGCATCATGCGCGATGTAAATTATGGCTGGATGATGCGGTATCTCCATTCCAATGGCGCGTCGATGTTCTTCATCGCCGTCTATATCCACATGTTCCGCGGCCTGTATTACGGGTCCTACAAGGCCCCGCGCGAAGTCCTTTGGATTTTGGGCGTGATCATCTACTTGCTGATGATGGCCACCGCGTTCCTCGGCTACACGCTGCCATGGGGGCAAATGTCCTTTTGGGGCGCCACTGTGATCACCAATTTCTTCAGTGCCATTCCCTTTGTCGGTGAGGCGATCACGCAGTGGCTTTGGGGGTCGTTCGCGGTCGACAATTCGACTTTGCAGCGGTTCTTCTCGCTCCACTATCTGCTGCCCTTCGTGATTGCCGGTGTCGTGATTTTGCACATCTGGGCCTTGCACGTGCCGGGCAACAACAATCCGTTAGGCATCGATGTGCGCGGGCCACAGGATACGGTGGCGTTCCATCCTTATTATACTGTCAAGGATGGGTTCGCGATCGCCGTGTTCCTGCTGCTGTTCTTCTACTTTGTGTTTTTCAACCCCAACTATCTGGGGCACACGGATAACTACATCCCGGCCAATCCGCTGGTGACGCCAGCTCATATCGTGCCGGAGTGGTACTTCCTGCCCTTTTACGCGATCTTGCGGTCGGTGCCGGACAAGCTGATGGGCGTGATCTTGATGTTCGGCTCGATCTTTGTGCTGTTCTTCCTTCCCTGGCTCGACACCAGCCGGGTGCGGTCGGCGGCCTTCCGCCCGATCTACCGCCAGGCATTCTGGATCTTCGTTGTGGTGTGCTTGGGCCTCGGTTGGGTCGGTGCACAAACGACGGACTACAAGATCTTTGATCTTGGTCCCAAGACGGATGTGGTCGAGCAGATCGTCGAGAAGGCCAAGGCTGACAACGTCACCGGTCAGGCTCTGGAGGCTGTGCGGACGCAGGCCGAGGAGCAGAACCGGCGGGCGTTTGATGCAACCGATCTGGGGCGGATCTTGACCATCCTCTATTTCGCATTCTTCCTGATCGCCATCCCGCTCATCGGCGTTGTTGAGACACCCAAGGCGTTGCCGAGGTCAATCTCTGAAGCCGTATTGGCTCATGGCGGCTCATCCCAACCTGCGCGTCCGCAAGGCGCGCACGCGTAAAGGCATAAGGAAAATTACGATGCGTCTTCTCGCACTTGCGACCCTTTCCTTGAGCCTTCTTGCAGCGCCGCTCGCCGTGGCCGCAGGGGATGCCAAGCACCCCGAGCATCAGCACTGGCATTGGGATGGCGTGTTCGGCCAATTTGATCGCGGCCAGCTGCAGCGCGGCTTCCTGGTCTACAAGACCGTCTGCGCCGCGTGCCATGGCATGAACCTGCTCTCTTATCGTAATTTGGGTGACGAGGGCGGACCGGAGTTCCCGGAAGATGCTGTAAAGGCCATCGCGGCCGGCTACCAAGTCCCGAGCCTTGATGAGGATGGTCAGCCAGCAGAGCGTCCGGCGACGCCGGCCGATCGTTTCAAGGGACCGCACCCCAACGAGATCGCGGCACGTGCCGCCAATAACGGCGCGCTCCCGCCGGACCTTTCGGTCATCGTCAAGGCGCGCCATGGCGGAGCGGATTACATCTATGCGCTGCTGACGGGCTATAAGGACGCGCCTGCTGATATGACGATGGGCGCGGGCATGCACTACAATCCTTATTTCGCAGGCGGCCAGATCGCGATGGCGGCCCCTATCGCCTCTGACGATCTGGTCGAGTATGCTGATGGTACTAAGGCGACCAAGGATCAGATGGCGCGGGACGTGACGGCATTTCTGACCTGGGCCTCCGAGCCGCGCCTTGAGGAGCGCAAGAAGCTGGGGGTCAAGGTCATGGCCTTCACCTTTGTCTTCGCACTGGTCCTTTTCATGGCTTACCGCCGTTTGTGGCGCGACGTCCCGCACTAGCTTTGCGCAAGGCGTTGTTCCCCGCCGCAGACATGATAGAAGGCCGCCTTCGACGGTCGTAAGGAGGCGCGGCAATGACCAAGACAGTTTTGGGTGTAATCGGCGGCAGCGGTGTTTACGACATCGATGGCTTGGAGAATGCACACTGGGAGCGCCTGCGCTCACCGTTTGGCGAACCTTCCGATGCGATGCTGTTTGGCACGCTTAAGGGTGTCGACATGGTGTTCTTGCCGCGTCATGGGCGCGGCCATATTCAAACGCCTTCGTCGATCAACTACCGTGCCAATATCGATGTTCTGAAGCGCGCTGGCGTGACAGATATTCTGTCGATCTCGGCGTGCGGGTCGTTTCGCGAGGAACTTCCGCCAGGCATGTTTGTCCTGGTTGATCAGTTCATTGACCGCACCTTTGCGCGTGAGAAAAGCTTCTTTGGGCCCGGGCTCGTAGCCCATGTGTCAATGGCACACCCCGTGTGCCCGAAGCTTGTTGATGCACTTGAGGCCGCTGCCAAGGAGGAGGGGATTGGCCACAAGCGCGGCGGCACCTACCTGGCGATGGAGGGGCCGCAGTTTTCGTCCTATGCGGAGTCCATGCTTTACCGGCAATGGGGTTGCGATGTCATTGGCATGACCAATATGCCCGAGGCAAAATTGGCGCGGGAGGCGGAGCTGCCTTATGCTACGGTCGCCATGGTGACGGACTTTGATTGCTGGCATCCCGATCACGACAACGTAACGGTTGAAGCGGTAGTCAAGATCATGACCAGCAATGCCGCCAAGGCGCGCGCGCTGGTGAAACGCGTTGCTCCCAAGCTGGGACCGGTGCGCCAGCTCTCACCTTTGAAGATCGAGACTTGCCTCGATACTGCCCTTATCACCGCGCCGGACAAACGCGATCCGCACATGATCGCGATGCTGGATGCGGTCGCAGGCCGCGTCCTGAAGGCGTAAGCTGGCCCAAAGCCTGTTATCCCCGTGGAGCCTCTCACATGAATATCAAAGACTATATCCGCACTATTCCCGATTACCCGAAGCCTGGTATCATGTTTCGCGACGTGACGACCTTGCTTGGGCATGCGCGCGCCTTTCGCACGACCGTGGATATGCTGGTCCAGCCTTATGCAGGCACACGGATCGATAAGGTGGCGGGTATAGAGGCGCGCGGCTTTATCCTGGCTGGCGCCGTGGCGCACCAATTGTCGGTTGGTTTCGTTCCGGTCCGCAAGAAAGGCAAACTGCCTTGGAAGACGGTCGGCCAAGCCTATGATCTCGAATATGGCACCGACACGATTGAGGTTCACGAGGATGCGGTCGCTCGGGGCGAAAATGTCCTGATTGTTGATGACCTTATCGCGACCGGCGGGACCGCGGAGGCGGCCGTCAAGCTCGTTGAGCGTGTCGGCGGTACGGTTGTGGGCTGCAGCTTCATTATCGATCTGCCTGAACTTGGCGGCGCAAAGAAGTTGGAGCGAATGGGCAAGAAAGTCTTGTCGCTTGTGCATTTTGAGGGGCACTAACAGGCAAGGCGCGAATTATACAAAATTGTTCTGGCCAATAATTGAATTTTTCCCCATTCACCCTCAAATGGCTGTGAAACCAGTTTCTTTCACCCACGCTGTCGGCTAGGCTCCCTTCGCATTTGATGAGACGAGCGGCCTCTTAGTTTGGAGCGCGGATGCCAGAGGGATTTCTTGAATTCGTGCTCATTGGGTTTTTGGCCCAATTGGTCGATGGGGCGTTGGGCATGGCGTATGGCGTGACGGCAACCTCAGTTCTTCTGAGCATTGGCGTGCCGCCGGCCACAGCCTCGGCCTGTGTGCACACGGCGGAGATGTTCACGACAGGTGCGTCGGGGGCCGCCCATTGGCGGCTGAAGAACATCGACTGGAACTTGTTCGGCCGCCTTGCCCTGCCTGGCATGGTGGGCGGCGCGCTGGGGGCCTATGTGCTGACCAATTTGGATGGCGATGTGGTCAAACCCTTTATCAGTGCCTATTTGCTGCTCCTTGGCGGTCTGATCCTCTGGAAGGCGTTCAATGGGCGCAGGCCGGGCGCGTCGCAGCCCCGCCATGTGGTCCCTTTAGGGTTGGTGGGCGGCTTTGCCGACGCAATCGGCGGTGGCGGCTGGGGGCCGATCGTCACCTCAAACTTGCTGGGGCAGGGCACTGCGCCGCGCATGGCGATTGGGACTGTCAGTCTCACAGAGTTTTTTGTAACCAGCGTGATCTCTGCCGTGTTTGTGGTGACCATTGGCATCAGCCATTGGTGGATCATTGCAGGCCTCGTGATCGGTGGCGTAGCGGCCGCACCAATCGCCGCCTATGCGGTGCGCTGGTTGCCAGCCCGGGTTATCATGGTCGTCGTGGCGGTGGTTGTCATCGCGCTCAGCCTGAGGGTGCTGGTCCCAGCGCTTGGTGGCCCAACAATTTTCTAGATGCTACGTCAACGCAGATTTGCATTGCACCACGCCAGCCACTTGCCGCATGACATCGGCGCGAGATGCACGGCCCTATTGCAGCAACTGGCGGCTCCCCATGAAGATCAATGGCATCCCCTACCGGACGATTTGGCTGAACGGCGATGGCTGGTCCTTGACCGTCATCGACCAGACCTTACTGCCATTTCGCTTTGAGACGCGCGCTCTCGTATCCCTCAACGATGCGGCCAATGCCATCCGTCAGATGATCGTGCGCGGCGCACCGCTTATTGGCGTGACGGCCGCTTACGGAGTTTGCCTCGCCATTCGAGAGGACGCCTCGGATGATGCGCTGGAGGCGGCATATAATGTGCTCTTGGAAACGCGGCCGACAGCGGTCAATTTGCGCTGGGCGCTTGATGAAATGATGGCGGCATTGCGCAATGTTCCGCGGGCTGAGCGTCCTGCTGCAGCCTATAGGCGGGCCGCGCAGCTGGCGGATGAGGATGTCGACACAAACCGGCGCATTGGCCTTGCGGGGCTGAGC
>DMER01000101.1:15658-15926 GCA_003451645.1 Alphaproteobacteria bacterium
GGGGCTGAGCCTCATCGAGCAGGCGGCGGCCCGCCGCAATGGTCAAACAGTCCGGGTCCTGACGCATTGCAATGCGGGTTGGCTCGGCTGCGTTGATTGGGGCACGGCCTTGGCGCCGCTCTACATGGCGCATGACAAGGGCATTGCCTTGCATGTTTGGGTCGATGAGACACGGCCGCGCAATCAAGGGGCCGCGCTGACAGCGTTTGAGCTTGGCGGTCACGGCATCGCACACAGTGTGATCTCCGACAATGCCGGCGGGCACTAC
>DMER01000101.1:16227-16656 GCA_003451645.1 Alphaproteobacteria bacterium
TACCTCAAGGCGCTCGCCGCGCATGACAACAATGTTCCCTTCTATGTCGCAGTGCCGTCACCAACAATTGACTGGCGCATGAGTGATGGCGTCCGCGACATCCCCATTGAGGAGCGTTCGCCAACCGAGGTCACTCATATGACGGGGATGACCGAGGCAGGCGCGGTGGAGACCATTCGTGTTGCGGCGCCTGGGTCGAGTGCCCGCAATCCGGGTTTCGATGTGACCCCAGCGCGGCTGATTACCGGCGTGATCACCGAGCGCGGAGTGGCGGCCGCAAGTCGTGAGGGTTTGTTGTCCCTCTTCCCCGAACGAAAGGCGTGAGATCATGGCCGCGCGCAAGGAACTGAGCGATGTGGCGGGGCGGATGGCGCTCATTAGAGCAGCGCAGGGGCTCAGCCGTTCGGGCCTGTCACCTCAGGTTTCGGG
>DMER01000101.1:16834-19982 GCA_003451645.1 Alphaproteobacteria bacterium
CCCCAATTTGTCGATACGAATGGGGGACGGGTTTCTGATCACACCGTCGGGCGTCGCCTTCACCGGGTTGAAGCCCGCTGATTTGGCGTGGGTTAGTTTGGATGGTGTAACCACCCCAGGACCACGCCCATCGAGTGAGTGGCCAATGCACCGGGCGATTTATGCCAAGCGCGCGGACGCGCTCGCCATTGTGCATACGCATTCGGTTCATGCCACGGCGCTTGCCTGTGCGCAGCGCGAGATCCCAGCCTTCCACTACATGGTTGGGGTGACCGGCGCCGACAAAGTCCCGGTTGCTCGGTATGCGACCTTCGGGACTGAGGCCTTGGCCCGCAATGTCGCGGATGCTTTGGGTTTAGGGTATGCGAGCCTGATCGCCAATCACGGATTGATCGTCTGCGGCAGGACTTTGGCCCATGCATGCAGGCTCGCGGCGGAGGTTGAGACATTGGCGCAGCAATACATTCTGACACTTCAAGCAGGCGTGCCGCGGCTGCTGGACCGCGCCGAGATGGCCCGGGTCATTGCGAAATTTGCTGAGTATGGGCCCGACATGGAGGCGATGCCGGAGGCTGCAGAGTGACAAAACCGCGTGTTCTGGTGACGGGTGGCGGCGTGCGGGTAGGGCGCGCGATCTCGCTGTCGCTAGCGAAAGCTGGGTACGCGCTGGCGGTGCATTACCGATCAAGAGCACAAGAGGCCGAAGCGTTTGCGCAGGAGGTGAACGCGCAATATGGCGCAGGCACTGCCGTCACAATCGCGTGCGACTTATCGTTGACCAATGATGTCGCACAAATGATCCCACGCCTGGTGGCGGCCCATGGTCCCTTGGCGGGTCTGGTGAACTCAGCGTCCGTGTTTGAGGATGACCGCTTGGAGACGTTGACGCGGGCGGGCTGGGACCTGCATCTCGATACCAATTTGTGGGCGCCCGTTGTGCTCATTCAAGCTTTTGCCAAGCAGCTGCCTCAGGGCCTAGAGGGCAGCGTCGTCAATCTGTTGGATCAAGGCGTGCTCAAGCTGAACCCGCAATTCCTGTCCTATACGGTCAGCAAGACCGCGCTGTGGACATTGACCCGCACTTTGGCGCAGGCCCTGGCTCCGCACATCCGTGTGAATGGTGTGGGTCCCGGACCAACACTCGCAAGCATTCACCAATCTGCTGAAGGGTTCGCCGCCCAAGCCCGCGCAACGCTTCTGCAGCGGCCCTCGCCGCCTGAAGATATCGCGGCCGCCGTGGTCTATTTGATGCAAGCGCGCTCGGTGACTGGGCATATGATACCCGTTGATTGCGGGCAGCATTTGGCGTGGGAAACCCCTGATGTCGTCCTCACGAAAGGCTAGGACCATGTCTCAAATCAGTCAGGGGCCTTCGTTGCAAATCGCTAATCATGCGCATGGAATAAGCCATGTGTTTATCCGAGACCTGGAACTAGATGCTCATATCGGCGTCTACAGGGTTGAGAAATTGGGCGTGCAACCTGTCCGCATCAACGTGGATTTGACCGTGCAGGAGGCAGGCGTACCGGTGGATGACAGGCTGTCTAATGTCGTTGACTACGGGCATGTCGTTGACGGCATCCGGGCCATTATCGCGGAGGGTCATGTCAATCTTCTTGAAACTTTGGCCGAACGGGTTGCGGCCTTCGCGCTTCAAGACCGCCGCGTATTGGTCGCGCGAGTGCGCATCGAAAAACTCAAAGTCATTCCGGAAGCGCGGTCCGTGGGCATCGAGATCGAGCGCAGCCAGCAAGCGCGCTAGGACTTTCCCAACCCGGCTCAGGTTATCCACAGTGACGCTTGTTCGCCGTTACCGTTGTGTCACAAGCAACCTTGCCAATGACGTGGCACCCGCTAGCTTCCTGTGCGGTATGGCATTTCTTGTTTGCGACATTTCTATCACATTGGTGCACAACGTGCTCAATTGTCTGAAACTTCAAATGGATTTGCGCATTCGCCCACATGTTTTTCCACAGGACAGGGTCCTGGTTGTGACATGAGTGACACTGTGCACGAAGCGCCAGTGATCGGAGCGGCCGTCATCCAGTCGGCGCTGCAGCAGCTGCCCAATGCCCCGGGCGTCTACCGGATGTATGATGCCGCTGGTGAACTTCTCTATGTGGGCAAAGCGGCCAACCTCAAGAAGCGCGTGGCGTCCTATACCAAGCTGACAGGGCATACGGTGCGCATCGCGCGGATGATCGCCTCGACTGCGTCCATGGAGTTTGTGTCCACGGGCTCTGCTGTTGAGGCGCTGTTGCTGGAAAGCAACCTCATCAAGCGGCTGCGGCCGCGCTATAATGTGCAGCTACGGGATGACAAGTCCTTCCCGTTCATCCACGTCACTGGCGATCACGAGGCCGCGCAATTGCGCAAACATCGTGGCGCACAAACCCGGCCGGGGAAGTATTTCGGGCCCTTTGCCTCCGCTGGCGCGGTGAATCGTACGCTCAATACGCTGCAACGTGCGTTCTTGCTGCGGTCGTGCTCTGATTCGGTTTATGAGAGCCGCACACGGCCGTGTCTTCTCTTTCAGATCAAGCGCTGCGCCGCTCCTTGTGTAGGCAAGGTGGAGCTCACCGATTACTCCGCCCTGGCAGCGCAGGCCACGCAGTTTCTCACCGGCCGAAGCTCCGAGGTCAAAGCGGGGCTAGTGGCGGAAATGGAGGCGGCGGCCGGGGCATTGGACTTTGAGCGGGCCGCTCGCTTGCGTGACCGCATCCGGGCACTCGCGCATGTGCAGCTCAATCAAGGCATCAACCCCGAGACCATCGATGAAGCAGACGTCTTCGCGATTGCTGAGGACCAGGGCCAGTTCTGCGTGCAGGTGTTCTTTTTCCGCAGCGGACAGAATTGGGGCAACCGCGCTTACTTCCCCAAAGCTGATAGAAGCGACACGCCAGCCGATGTGCTCGATGCCTTTTTGGGCCAGTTTTATGACGAGCGTGATGCGCCGAAGCTGCTCCTGCTAAGCGAAGACATTGAGGATCGCGAATTGTTGGGCGACGCGCTCAGCATCAAATCAGGCCGAAAGGTCGAAGTCCTCGTGCCCCAGCGTGGTGAGAAGAAACAGCTCACCGATCACGCCTCGACCAATGCGAAAGAGGCCTTGGCCAGGCGGTTGGCCGATACGTCGCGCCAGAGCGAC
>DMER01000016.1:0-7738 GCA_003451645.1 Alphaproteobacteria bacterium
CTCCTCTCCGGCCTTGATCAGGTGCATGGCTTGGCATTCGGCCCCGATGGCAAAGTCTATGTTGGCGAGACCGGCAAAATCAGCCGCTTTGCGCCCGGGTCAAGTCCAGTCTCATTAGAGCCCGTCGTGACGGACTTGCCGCGGGATGGTCTGCACCCGCTGACCACGATGATCTTCGACGCGCAAGGCGCCCTGATTGTCAACATTGGTGCGCCAACGGATCGTTGTGAGCTCAAAGGACCCGGTCAGGACAAGCCGCAAGACCCTTGCCCATTTCTGGCGGGGACCAAACCGCGCGCAGCCCTGTGGCGCCTAACGTTTGACAAGCCGGGCGGCAAGGTTGTCAAGACCGAGGTGCTGGCAACCGGCCTGCGCAACTCGATGGCACTGGCGGTTGACGGTGCGAGTGGCACTGTCCTGCAGGCCGAGAACAGCGCGGACCTGCCTGGCGAGAACGAACCGCCTGAAGAGATCAACCTCATCAAACAGAACAAGAATTACGGCTGGCCGCATTGCGTGGGCGCTAATCAGCCGTTACTCGGCACGATCCCGGCATCGCGTTGCAAGGCGATGGAACCAGCGGCGGTCTTGCTGCCCGCCCATGCGGCGCCGTTGGGCATGCTGATATACCGGGGCGATACCCTGCCAGGACTAAAAGGACGATTGGTTGTGGGCTATCACGGCTATCGCGACAATGGCCATCGCATCGTGAGCTTTGCACTCCCAGATGTCCTGAACGCAAAGCAGAATGCGCTGAGCATGCCGCTTGTCTCCGGATGGCAGCGGCAAAAGGGTCTGCGCCCGCGCGGCGCGCCAGTGGGCTTGGCCGAAGCCGCAGATGGGACGTTGTGGTTTGTCGAGGACAAGAACCGGACGATCATGGCGATCCGCGCCGATGAGACACCCGGCGGCCGTTCCCTTGACATGCCATCGCCGTCAGACAAGCCATCGCAGGCACGGCCGATGCCCGACGGCTTCGACACACTGGCGCGCGATCTGTTGAGCCGCAAATGCGCGGCCTGCCATGTGGAGATGCGGGACAAGGATCCGGCGAAATCTTGGGGCCGCATTGTGGACGCAGGTTGGGCCGAACCTGGACCATTGCGCCAAACGAAGTTGATCGCCAGCATGCTTGGCGATCAGGGGCACAAGCCTATGCCGCCGCCGTTGGGCCTGAAAGCGGACGCCGCAGCGAGGAAGCTCATCGAAGATTTTTTGGGCCGAAACCCATAACGAGGCGCCGTTACACGCGCTTGACCTTGCCCTGACCGAAGGCCTTTAGTCAGTGCCATGACCATCGCGCCCGCAATCCCCGGACAATCGCCCCGCACCATCCGCCTTGCGGTTGACGGCATGACCTGCGGCGCCTGTGCCGCCCGCGTGAGCAAAGCCCTCGAAGCGGTCCCCGGCGTCGAAAGCGCGCAAGTAAGCCTGATGCTCAAGGAGGCCTCGGTCAATGGCGCGCGCCATATCAGATACCAAGACCTAGCGGCAGCGGTGGCGAGCGTGGGATACAAGGTGCGTCCGATTGCGGCGCCGGTCGCGGTGGAACCGCCAGGCATGCCGCTGACGCTCGTTATCCTCTGCGCAGTGCTGACCGCGCCGTTCGTGTTTCAGATGCTGTGCATGGGTCTGGGTTTCGAATGGGTGCTGCCGGGCACTGCGCAGTTCGCTCTGTCGGCGCCAGTCCTCTCAATCGGCGTGTGGCGTTTTTCCAAAGGCGCCTGGACAGCGGTTCGGCACTTCGCGGGCAACATGGACTTGCTGGTCCTCCTGGGCGCCGTATCGGCCTTTGGGCTGAGTGTGTGGCTGCTGGCGCGCAATGCCCATCCTCATGGCCTTTATTTCGAGGCGGCCAATGTCATCATCACGATGGTCCTGTTTGGGCAATGGCTCGAAAGCCGTGCGCGCGACCGCGCCAGTGCCGCGATGCGTGGCCTGATCGCTTTGATGCCGCAGCAAGCCATGCTCGTGCGGGGCGGCAGCGCCGCAAAGGTCGCAGCCGCGAGCCTCAAGCCTGGGGATGTGATCCTTCTTGGCGCGGGCGAGCGCTGCCCGGTCGACGGCACGGTGATCGGCGGCGAGAGCGAGCTCGATCAGGCGCTTCTCACTGGAGAAAGTGCTGGCGTGCGTGTGATGTCAGGTAGCGCGATCATGGCGGGCGCGTTGAACGGCATGGGGGCCTTGCGCATCAAGACAGAGCGCCTGGCTGGCGATTCCCGGTTGGCGCAAATGGTGGCGACCTTGAGCGCGGCGCAGCTGAGCCGGAGCCACACTGGCCGTTTGGTCGACCGCATCAGCCGCATCTTTGTGCCCGTTGTTTTGCTGCTTGCGGGGATCACCGCGGCCGGATGGCTCCTCGGTGGTGCGGCTCTGGCCGCAAGCTTGGAGCATGCCATCGCGGTCCTTGTAATTGCCTGCCCTTGTGCTTTGGGGCTTGCAGCGCCAGCGGCGATGGTTGCGGGTTCGGGCGCTGCGGCGCGCGCAGGCATCATGTTGCGGGATCATGCGGCGATTGAGGCGGCGGAGAAGATCACTCTGGTCGCCTTTGACAAGACGGGCACGCTGACCTTGGGCGCCCCGCGTGTGGTGGCGATCGAACCTGAGGGCCAGACGAGTGAAGCCCTTCTGCTCACCTGGGCTGCAGCAGCCCAACAAGGCGCCACGCATCCGATCGCCAAGGCTCTGCTGGCCGCCGCGAGCGAGCGCGGGCTGGAACTCTCACCAACTGATAGTGTCACGCAATTGCCCGGACGTGGTGTCAAAGCACAGTGGCGCGGACGCGCGCTATGCGTTGGCAATCTGGCCATGATGCTTGATGAGGGCGGCGATCCCGCGTGGCTGCCCTCTGAGAGGCCCGGCGCCGTGTTTGTGTCCGTCGATGGCCGTTATAAGGGTGCGATTACACTGGCCGATGCGCTTCGCCCGGAAGCCAAGGCTGTCCTGAGTGAACTCACCGCTGCGGGCAAGACCATCGCCCTACTGTCCGGAGACGCGCCGGAGGTCGTGGCGCGCGTCGCAGCCGAGCTCAGTATCGCAGAGGCGCATGGCCACATGACACCGCAGGACAAGGCGGCGTATATCCAACGCCGCCAAGCGGCAGGTGAGCATGCAGCCTTTGTGGGTGATGGCGTGAACGATGCGCCTGTTCTGGCACAAGCAACGCTTGGGATTGCGATGGCGGGCGCGGCCGACATTGCGGGCAGCGCCGCGGCCGTCACGATCATGAGGCCCGATCTGCGGCTGGTGCCGGCGGCCTTGGACATCGCAACGCGCACGCGGGCAAAAATCCGTCAGAACCTGTTTTGGGCCTTTGTCTATAATGTGCTGGCGCTGCCGCTTGCGGCCTTCGGCTACCTCTCGCCCTCTATCGCAGGCGCGGCGATGGGCCTGTCGAGCGCCACGGTCGTCGGCAATGCGAGCAGGCTCACCTCCTGGCGGCCCGGCGCGCGGCGGGACTTCGCGTTGGGGAGCATTGCGCGGTGGTTCCTGATTTTGGGGGTGGCGGTGCCGTTCGTCTGGACGGCGCTCTACAGCGTCGTGCCCATCCCGGGCACCTTACTCATGGCGGGGCGTATGCTGGAGGGCGATGGCGCACGTGCGCAGTGGACCGCTTTGCAGGCCATCTCGCCCAACCTGATCCGGGCTGTGATTGCGGCGGAGGACAACTCCTTCTGCACGCATCAGGGCTTTGCTTGGGATGAGATCGAAGCGGCGATGGAAAAGGCGCAAGCCTCCGGCGGCCCGATCCGCGGTGCCTCGACCATTACGCAGCAGACCGCCAAGAACGCCTTCCTGTGGCCAGCGCGGTCCTATGTGCGCAAAGGGCTGGAGGCTTACTTCACGGTTCTGATCGAGACGCTGTGGCCGAAGCGGCGGATCATGGAGGTCTATCTCAACATTGCCGAATGGGGCCCGGGGATCTTTGGCGCCGAGGCGGCGGCACAGTATTGGTTCAAAAAACCAGCCGCAGATCTGACGCTGCGCGAGGCGGCGGCGCTGGCGGCAATCTTGCCCAACCCGCGTGAGTACCGGGCCGCGAAACCTGGACCTTACGTGAGTGCGCGGACAGCCAAGATCAGCCGCATCGCGCCTGGCATGGCAGTGTCGTGCGCTCTTGAGCGCCGCGCGCGATAAGCTATGGTGCGCGCCATGAGGATCTTGCACCACGTAGCGATATCGCCCCATTGCCGGAAAATCCGCCTGCAGCTTGCGGAGAAGAAGCTGCCCTTTGGCCTTGAGATCGAGCGGCCGTGGGAGCGGCGTGAGCGCTTCCTGGCCATCAGCCCCTCGGGCGAGGTTCCGGTCTTGCGCGACGAGACCGGCGTTCTGTTGAGCGATACGACCGCGATCGCCGAATATCTGGAAGAGGTCTACCCGCAAGTCCCGCTGCTGCCCAAGGCGCCTGCCGCGCGGGCGGAAGCCAGGCGCCTCATCGCCTGGTTCGACCGGAAGTTCGACCAGGATGTGGGCGCCCGTTTGGCTCAGGAAAAAATCTATAAGCGCTTTGGCTGGACGGCCGGGGCAGGCACCGCACCGGACATGGCGCAAATCCGCTTTGCGTTGGAGGCGGTCAAAGGGCATTTGGATTATGTGGGCCGCTTGGCCGATCAAAGGGGCTGGCTGGCGGGAGAACTGTCGCTGGCCGATCTGGCAGCCGCGGCGCATTTGTCCTGCGTCGACTACCTCGGCGATGTTCCGTGGGAGGAGTGTCCGCCCGCCAAAGAATGGTACGCGCGGATCAAGTCGCGGCCCTGCTTCCGGCCGCTGCTTGCGGACCATCTAGCGGGCATGACGCCGCCGCCGCATTACGCCAATCTCGACTTTTAGCAGGCGGCGGCCATGGACCTTCGCGAGGCATTCCGGGGCCGCGCAAGAGCCGAGGGCTTTGACCGGGTGGGCTTCACCGCAGCGCAAGGCGAGCCCATTTGGACAGACCGCCTGAATGACTTTCTGGACCTCGGCCATCACGGCGAGATGGCCTGGATGGCAACGCGCAAGGCCGAGCGCGCCGATCCGCAAACTCTGTGGCCGCAGGCCCGCACGGCAATAGTCCTGACACTGAACTACGGACCGGCGAGCGATCCGATGGAGGGCTTGACGCGCAAGGGGCAAGGGCTGATCTCCTGCTATGCCCAGGGTGATGACTACCACGACATCATCAAACCCAAGCTGAAGCGCCTCGGGCATTGGCTCTATGAGCAATCGGGCGCGAACGTGAAGGTCTTTGTCGATACCGCGCCCGTTATGGAGAAACCGCTCGCGGAGCGGGCAGGGCTGGGCTGGCAAGGCAAGCACACCAATCTGGTCAGCCGAGACCTTGGCTCTTGGACGTTTCTGGGTGTCATCCTGACCGAGCTTGCTTTGCCGTCTGATGCGCCGGAGACGGATCATTGCGGCTCTTGCCGCGCCTGCCTCGACATCTGTCCAACGCGAGCCTTCCCCAAGCCCTATCAGCTCGACGCGCGCCGCTGCATCTCGTATCTGACCATTGAGCATCATGGGCCGATCCCGCGCAACCTGCGCACCGCGATGGGCAACCGCATCTATGGCTGCGATGACTGCCTGGCAGTCTGTCCATGGAACAAATTTGCCGAGCGCGCGCACGAAGCACGGCTTCATGCGCGGGCGGAGCAAATGGCGCCGCGCCTCGCCGATCTGGTGCAGCTCGAGGATCAGGACTTCCGGCAGGTCTTTGCCAGATCGCCCATCAAGCGGATCGGGCGCGACCGCTTTGTGCGCAATGTCCTGATCGCGACTGGCAATAGTGGCGATGCAGAGATGATACCGGCTGCGCTGGCCCGGCTGAGAGATCCTTCAGGCCTGGTGCGCGGGGCAGCCGTATGGGCGCTGTCACAGCTGATGGGGCCTCAAGACTTCGCAGCCTCGGCCGATGAACACGAACCAGCAGAGGCCGATCCAGACGTGCAGGCCGAATGGGCTCAAGGCCGCAACGCGGGCGGCGGCACTGCAGGAGCGGCCTGAGGCGCGGGTTTGGCGGGAAGCACGCGCGGCTGACGGGCAGGGGCAATGTCGAGCCTGGCGATCTCAGCCCGCGCGCTATCGGCGGCGGCAGAGGCGGGCGCTTTGATGAGCACAGCCAGAAAGGCCTCCCGCGCACCTGGCTTGTCCCCGCGCGCTGCCCGGATCAACCCAAGCTCAACAAGCGCGTCGGCCGAGTTGGCATCGAGCAGAAGCGCCTTGGTAATGTCGCCCTCGGCTCCTTTGATATTGCCTTGCGCCCGCCTGGCACTGGCGCGCAGGACCATGGCATCGATGGCAGATGGACTGGCGGCGAGGGCGGCACTGAGATCAGCCTCCGCCGAGGGCCAGCGCCCGGCCAGCGCCGAGGCGCGCGCCCGGTCGATCAAGGTCTCGCCATCATTGGGCACCATGGCGAGCGCGGCGTTGAAGGCCTCAATGGCCTGCAAGGGGCGGCCTGCGAGCAGCCAGGCATTGCCGGCTTGCGAGAGGATCTGCGCGCGGACCGCCTTGTCGCCAGCGCTCGGCACCCGCGCGACCGCCTCAAGCTTGGCCGCGCCGTCCTCGAACCGCTTGACGCCAATGAGTGAGAGCGCCGCGCAGTGCTCGGCCGCCGCTCCGCCGCCCTCCGCCGCCCACACCATGGCGTCCTCAAAGGCGTCCTCAGGCTTTTTCTCAGCCTTGGCGAGGCAGAGCGCATAGCGGTCAGGTGTGACGGCGGGGCCCGTTGCGCCCGCGCTCAAAGACAGCCAAAAAAGGATGGGGCCAAGACCGGTCATGCCCGCACCCTCATCGGCCTTTGCGGCAATTTCAAGAGGCAAGACGCGCTGCCCATGCCCAAACTTCTGTGCTGTGGACTGAGCTACACGGCGGGCGCCTGGGTGCCCGCCCTCAGCGCCCAAGGCTGGCGCCTCGCGGCGAGCGTCCGGAGCCCGGAGAAGGCGGCGGCGGTCGAGGGCCAAGGCATCACGCCCGAGCCGCTGGATGCCACGGGGAGGCTGCCGGAGCGGGCGCTGGAGGGCGTCACGCATCTTTTGGTCAGTGCCCCGCCTGGGGCCCAAGGCGACCCGATCCTGCCCTCCCTGGCGGAGGCGGATGCAGGCGCGCTCAAGAGCCTGGCCTGGATCGGCTACCTGTCGACCACGGGCGTCTATGGCGACCATGGCGGCGGCTGGGTGACGGAAGAAACGCCGGTCAGCCCAGCCTCGGAGCGCGGCAGGCGCCGGGTGCAGGCCGAGCGCGGCTGGGCAGCCTTTGGGCTGGCGGCGGGCGTGGCGGTCCAGGTCTTCCGCCTGCCCGGCATCTATGGGCCGGGCCGCAGCCAGATCGAGGCCCTGAGGGAGGGCACCGCCCGCCGGATCAAGAAGCCGGGCCAGTTTTTCTCCCGCATCCATGTGGAGGACATCGCGGGCGCCTTGAGTGCGGCAATCGCGAGACCCGGGCCCGGCGTGTTCAACCTGTGCGATGACGAGCCCGCGCCACCGGACGAGGTGGTGGCCTATGCGGCAGGCCTTTTGGGCGTCACTGCACCACCAGAAGAACCCTTTGAGACCGCCCAAACCACCCTGAGCGAGATGGCCAGAAGCTTCTACGCTGAAAGTAAACGCGTCTCCAACGCCAAGGCCAAACGCGACCTGGGCTGGTGCCCGCGCTACCCCACCTATCGCGAGGGCCTGAGCGCGATTGCGCGAGGCACGTAACACAGCGTCACAGACCGGGCCATTTTTGCGCGGAAATCAGGCCCGCAACGTAACAA
>DMER01000016.1:8017-15737 GCA_003451645.1 Alphaproteobacteria bacterium
TTACCTGAAAAAGCCGGTGTTTTCTCTGAGTGCCTCCTGCCGCGAACGTCCAGAGCGGCTATGTGACCCTGACAGATAGGACCAAAGTCCTGAAATGCAAGGGGTGAAGCCGCCCAGTCTGAACCATTCCAAGGAGTGAGGTTCTCAAGCCGCACTTGGGCTCTTGCTCACCGGCACACTGAGACCGCGCAGAGCTTCGGTCCTCTGCGCGGCGGTTCTAAGACAAGATCTGCTAGTACAAGGCGTAGTGGTCAAATTCCATCTCTGTGGAGAACTTGATTGGGTTGGGTCCGCTATCAACTGAAGAAATCTCTATGAGCGGGTTGTGGGAAATCTGTCGTTTAGGCCGCTTTGGCGCGGCGGAAGTCGGCGTGCGGCGGGCTGGAGCGCCAAGACCTCGGCTAGGCAGACCTGGCACCCGAATCTCAAGACCCGAGAGCCGCGGCGTCAGAGTCCTGGGGAGACTCTTCAGCTCCTGCGTCAGAATGGTGATTGTACAGATCGCCCGGGACCGTTGGTTCACCTCGACCGCGACGTTGGCAGACGTCAGGCCGGTCCGAAACTCAAACGCGCTTTGGCCAGTCAAATCGGCGCTTCTAGACAACACATCGCCCTGCCAGTCGAAAACGCTTAGCGTCAAGCCGCCGCAATATGACTCACCCGCCCCCTGAAAGCGGTATGTTGTCCCTGGCTGCAGGTTCACGCCGAGCGCCACTGGCTTGTCGCCTAGATAAACGGTCTCAACCCCTACATCCCGGGCCTCAAGACCGCGCCAGCGAAGGCCTTCTGCAGAGTTAGCCTTCTTCTTCAGTAACACGTTTAGATTGTGCTCCGTGGGAACGTCTCGCGCAGCAGCAGGCGGGCTCACCGCCGCCGTGAGCGCCAGCGTCACCGCGACAATAGATTGAGCCTTCATGAAGAACCTCCTAAGATTGTAAAAGCGCTCCGCCGGGAAAAGCCCCTGGTTGCGCGTAACCACAGTCCAGCACCTTTCGAAAAAAAGTTCAACGGTCAAAACAGCAAAACGCCGTAAAACAGCAAAAATTCACAAATTACGCACAAAATCATTACAAATGCTGTTATTACAGATTCACCAGTCCCGGGCATCGAAAAGTAACGGAAAATTTACACGTGACACGTTACCACTCCTTGACATCCTTGCGGGAGGGTTGGAATCTACAATGCGAGCACGTCCCGGGCCTCGCCAATTTTATAGCGATTCTTCCGATGGAACCCCTCAGTGTCTCACCGCACCCAATTGTCAAGCACGCCGTCGGGCGGCTGATGGATCCTGCTACCGAGCGCCGGGATTACATCGCTCTCCTGCATCAAATTGGCATGCATCTCGCATTCTTCGCGTCGGCCGATCTTACGCTCAAGAAATCTACAGTGAAAAAATTACTGCAAAATGACAAGGCGGTGGAATTTGAGGTTGACCGTTTGGAGCATGACAACTTCGTCGTAGTGCCTATTCTGCGCTCGGGATTGATTCTATCTGAGGGTGTGAGGTTGGCCCTCGGCAACCCCACGTTAGGAATGCTCGGAGTCACAGAAAAGCAAAGTGACAATAGGATGGACGGCAAAAAAAAGGCGAACGCCTATTTGGTTAGCCTTCCAAAGCTGGACGAGCGGACCGTTTTTTTGGTCGATGCCGTGTTGCACTCAACCGCCGAAGCTCAGCTCGCTCTGGATTATTTGAAAGCTGCAGGCGCCTCAGACATCCGTTGGCTAACGGTCTCGGCGTATCGAGAAGCGGCCTTTGAGCTGATGAAACACTTCGAGAACCTCCGCATTTACTGTGCAGTGTTGGAAGTACGAAATAAGAGTTCAGATCCATCACAATCGTCGGTCCCTGCGATCGGAGGGGAACTGGAGTTTGGTGGAATCGGGGACCCAACAATCCAAACCTTTGGTTACTGAAAGGTTCGCCCGTGTCCGATAGCCCCTCCAACCCAAAGTGGCAAACCCTGAATTACCCTGAAACACCTGTCACACTTCCACAGGTGCAAACCCCTGGCGGTGACCCGAAACGCGAAAGAGCGGTGCAAGTCTTCGACTTCGTGTCGCGCATTGTGACGGAATTAAGCCCTGCAGAACGCCCTAATTTTATCAGATTGATATTGAATTTACTCGCACAAGAGCATGCCGCCCATTCGATGCAGTCGGATGTACAAGTAAACGCATCTGGAAGTCCTAGACGGCTCGGACACGTTGCACCGGCCGCGCTCTTGACAGCACCTATGGCCACCAGTGTCCTGCAAGCGGCGCAACAGATGCCCGGACCTGTCAAGGAGCAAAAGCCTTTCTACAGTGCACGATCGGATCGTCGGCAGAAGGCGAGCGAGTTCTTGGAAGAGCACTGGAAGGCAGAAATCGATGCAGGCCTCATTTACCGCTTCCACATTCAGCGGTATGACCCTTCGTTGATTAACGCGCTAACTTATGAATTCAAGGGCAAGCCGGACGAGTTAAGGCGCATATTGCCGAGCAAGCGCGATGAGGTAAGCCGGCGGTACGAGGAGCTTGCTAAGCGTTAGTTAGTCACAGTGGCGGGTGTCGGCCTTGCGCCCTCGACGTAGCCCTATCTTTGAAAATCAGGGCGAACAGCCGTGTACGGAGTAGTGTGCCTTGGCGGCCTTTGCAGCCTTGGCGTGAGACATCGCTTGGTTCCCTCGGCACGGAAGAAGGGGTTTCGCGCCAAAGCGCCAAGGGGACCCATGAACACCGACAGTGGTTATCGTTGCGAGGCCGGTGGTCCTAGGCCCCGGACAGCCGCAAGTGCGGCTTCCGGGGTGACAAAGGGGAGGACGTCATTCCGGGGCTTTGCGCATGCAAAGAGCCCGGAACCCATGAACACTGACGGTGGTTATCCTTGCGAGGCCGGTGGTCTTGGGCCCCGGACAACTGCTGACGCAGTTTCCGGGGTGACAATAATGGGTGGCCCCCCTCGTCCCTTCGGGACACTCCCCCCAAAATGGGGAGAGATGAGTTGCGCGCCAAGGCGCCAACGGATTTTCGCGCGCGCGGTAAGCGTGGGGTTTAGCGGCGGGTGTCGGGCGGCTGCCCTCGACGTAGCCCTACGGAGCGAAGACATAGGCGCCTGCGCGACAGCTATGACGCCGCTCGGTTCCCCCTACCGTGGCGCCATGATCATGATCATTTGGCGGCCTTCGAAGCGGGGTTCCAGTTCGATCTTGGAGATAGGCTCAAGGTCCTTTTTGACCTTTTGCAGGACCTCCATGCCGAGCTGAGAATGCTGCATCTCGCGGCCCTTGAAGCGCAGCGTGATCTTGACCTTGTCGCCCTCCTCGAAGAAGCGCTTGATGGCCTTCATCTTGGTATCGTAATCGTGATCATCGATGGCCGGGCGCATCTTGATCTCCTTGACCTCGATGACCTTTTGCTTTTTGCGCGCCTCGGCGGCCTTTTTCTGTTCCTGATATTTGAACTTGCCATAGTCCATCAATTTGACGACGGGCGGGGAGGCTTGCGGCGCCACCTCCACCAGATCGAGCCCCTCGGTCTGCGCCAATTGCAGCGCGTCATACCGGCTCAACACACCACGCTTTTCGCCATCATCATCGATCACCAGCATCTCGTTGACTGTGATCTCCTCGTTGATGCGGGGCCCGTCCTTGTCTCTGGGGGTGTCGCGCTCCCGGTCGCGGTCGAACTCGCGGCGAGGGGGACGGGGGAAGGACGGCGGCGGGCCAGCGGGCCGCGGGGGTGGTCTATTGATGGGACGCTCCTGTCTCTGGTTTCAAAATAATGGTTCAGCTCTCCAAAGCATCCGCCCGGCATCGCCAGGGACAGAGCTTTGAGAGTGCACATGCCTTTCCTGTTCGATGGGTGGGGCGGGCGTGACGGACCCTCATGGACCCGGCAGCAACGCTTCAAGCAATAGGATAATGATCAAATCCGTTAACGCAAGGTTTTCTTGCGCACAAAGACCGGCTCAAGCGGGGCGTTGCGCTGCAGCTTGCGCTGCCAGGAGCCGAACAGGCGCCCGGCCTCGATCTGCACGAAAGAGGGCGCGCCAGGCCGCACCTGGAAGGGCGGGGGCACAAACTCCGCAGGCGGAGCACCGGCCAGTGGTGCCCAGGTCTCGAACAGGTAAGCATCAAGCTGATTCTGCACGAGGATGCGTGCGCGCAAGGCGGGCGCAAGGCTCTGAGCGGTGAGGAGCGGGTGGTGCGCACGCGCGTGCCAGTCTTGCGCGGTGTTGTGCGGCGGAGCCTCGGGCGGGATGCCCAGGTCGGGCGCGATGGCGGCGAGCAGGCGCCCGCACTCCCGGTACGCCCCCACAAACCAGAAGCTGGCGAGCGCCTGGTTCACGATGCAGGCTTGGGCGGGCAGGGACATGACCGCAAGCTGTGGCCAGGGATACCCCAGATAGTGCCGCAAGATCAGCGTCGCGATTGGGTTTTGCGGCAAGGCGGCAAAGCTCTGCTCCGGCGTCAATGGTGCCTGCCCGCGCAAGACATAGCGCGCGGACTGAAGATTGTAGAGCGAGATGAACTGACCCACCGGATCGCGCAACAGGATCGTGCGGCGCAAAGGGGCGTCCCCCAGCGCCCGCTCATGCGCGACAGATATGGAATGGCCGGTGAGGGCACGCATCGCGAGTGCCGCCTCTGGCTCGCACGTCAGTGTGCGGAGCAAGGCGCGGGCCTGCGTACGGCCGCCCGCGATGCCGAGCGTCTCGGGCCGCATATGCGCCGCCAAATGCCGGGAGAGCGTTTGGCCCGCACATTTCGGCACGTGCAACAGCACATAGACAGGCGGCCGGCCGGAAAGGGTCGGGGACAGCATCGGGGCCTTTGACTGGCGTTTCGCGTGACCACTGATCGCGGCCCCACAGCCGCATGTGTCTAACGCGCCTTGGCCGGCCATCCCGTCGCGGGCGCTGTGTGAAGATTTTGGGGCAGTGAGGCGGGAGGGTGGCGGCGCGATGTCACAACGCTGCGGGCAGGGCCCATAATTGCGTACCCAATTGCGCACACCCTCGCTAAGGCAGGTCCGCCACGTAAACGACACCGCGCAGGACCCCAGAAAGGCCTGCGGGCGTCAGGTAGAGTTTGCCGCGGTGCTCAAGTGCCGTGCTAAAGGACGGCAATGGTTGTGGCGCCACCACGACGTAACCTTGAGGCCTTAGGTCGCCGGCCAACGACCATAGGGCCACCACGCAATGCATGGGTTGCGGTTGCGGCCGCACGCCAGAGGGGGCCCACGCGAGCAGACGGCGGGCCCAAGGCCAACCCGCCAAACTGTCAACCAAACCACAGCGCGGAGACAGCAAAGTGACCCATGCGACGCCTGAGCGATCCGACATGCGCACGTTTCTAGTGAACCCCGGCAGATTGCCAGCCGATGCGCCTTGCGCGCCTGTTTCGGGATCGAACGCCGTAACGGCATAGATTGCGGATTGCGCCACAAGCAATGGTCCATTCGCCGTAGCCGCCAATCCGTTGGTCATCTCCAAAGCGTTGGCGAGCACTTTTGCCGGCCCAGTTTTGGGATCAAAGCGGATCAGCTGGCCCGAGCCGCGATGATCCAGGACCTCGAAGAAGAACTGATCCAGCGTGCGCCGCTGTGATGTTGTCGTCAGATAGAGCACGCCATCGGCGCCGTCCGTGACGTCATTGGTCCACTGCAACTTGCGGCCATCAACCTCGGCAAGCACCATGCGGCCCCGTGCGGGCAGCGGTCCATTCAGATCGAAGGCGTAGAGCGGGCCGCCGACTTCATCAACAGCATAGACGATCCCGCCAGGCGTCGCTGCCAGTCCCGTCAACCGCGCGCCGGGCGCGGAGCCGGCAAGCGTCCATTGCCCAGTTTCGGGATCGATGCGCGCGACATCACCGGAACTCAAGGCTGCGTATAGCTGACCGTCGGGCCCGATATCGATTCCGTCCGGTGTGCCTGGAAGGCCTTGCGCCAGAATACGCCCCGCCAATCGCGGAGCCTTCTCGCCACAGAGTGCCGCCGTCTCTCGCGCGTCCGGCGCCTCCCATGCGACCGGATCGACTGGCGACAAAACGATCAGCAGTGCGATAAGCGCGGCCAGCCCAGCAAAGACGACGCCAACGATCCTAAGCATGGCGGCCTCCCAAATGCGTCGCGAACCAATCCACCGCCGCATCTGCCGCAATCTTTTGCCCGTCGCCGTGGTAGACGACGTAGTGTCCGCCCTGAATCTCCAACAGTTTTTTGGGTTCGCCCGCCCGCGCAAAGGCTTCGCGGATCAAACTTGGCGGCGTCCATTTGTCGTCGGTCGCCAGGATCATCAACAACGGCACCGGCGCGATCCGGTCGACATGCAGCGCCGGGGCGTGCTCGACAATGCGCTCGATCGAATCCAGCGTGACCTCGTTGCGCCAGGACGGCGCGACGGTCGCTTGCGCGTGCATCAGCCACTCATAGGTTTCCGCATCGACCTGCAGCGCGGGCGGGCCGTCCGGCGGCGAGGCGTTCGCGATATAGGCCGGGGTATCGCCCTCGGCATATCGCCGCTTGCGATCCATCGCGCCGAACGCGCGCGAGGCGTCGAAGGCGTCCTGGGGCATCACCATCCGGGCGTTGCGATAGAGGTCCATCGCGCCGACTTGGCTGACCACCGCCTTGACCCGGACGTCATAAGCGCCTAGCCAGAGAACATGTCCGCCCGAGAAACTGGTGCCCCAGACGCCCAGGCGCGCCTCATCGACCTCCGGCTGTAGCGACAGCCAGGTCAGCGCGTTGCGATAATCCTCGATCTGATCGCGTGGCGAAATCCGGCTGCGCGGTTCCCCGCCGCTCGCGCCATAGGTTCGATAGTCGAACAGCAGAACGGCGATGCCGGCGGCCGCAAAGGCGCGCGCGAAGGGCTCCAGATACATTTCCTTGACCGCGCCCATGCCATGGGCCATCGCCACCGCCGGATGCGGCCCCGCGCCTTCGGGTTTGAAGTACCATCCGGCGCAATCCACGCCTTCGCTTTTGAACGTCACGTCTTGCTTCATGATTTAGGCCAATCCCAAATTCTGCAGCAGCGCCAAGCGGTCATAGACCACGTGTTGGGAGACGACTTTTCCATCACGGACGCGGTATCGCGCGACATAGGGGCCCGCCACTTGCTTGCCCGTCGCCGGGATCGACGCACCGCCAGGAAGCATCAAGGGTCCGGTGTGAAGGCCCCGCATTTCAGCGAAGTCGACGATCTCCTCGCCATTGACGAAGCGCGACGTCGTGCGCACCTCGTTTTCGCTGAATGCGCTCAGCCAGACCTTTTCCGCCTCGATCCGGGCCGCTTTGCCGCGGAGCGAAACGCCCGGCGCCTGATACTCAACGTCGTCGTGCCAGTGGGCGGCGATCGTCTCCAAGTCCGCGTTCCGGAAGGCCGCGTGCATGGCATCGACGACTTGGGCGGGCGACTTCTCGGTCATGATGTGCTCCGATTTGTTTGAGAGAGTCGCGGCGGGGCCAGGCCCTGAGCCCGCATCCAGTCTAAGGTATCGCGCAACGTTTCCTCGACTGGGCGGAATTGGAGCCCAAGTTCGCGCTGCGATTTCGAGTGATCGAATTGCGTACGACCTGCTTCGCGTGCCAGCAATTTCACCGATGCCCAGCTGAGCAGGACCTTGCCCCCGGTTGCCCGCGCATAGCTCTCTTGGAAGGCTGCGATAACGAACAAGAACCAGAGCGGTAGCTTGCGCGTGGGTGCGCGCACGCCCGTCTCAGC
>DMER01000103.1:0-5989 GCA_003451645.1 Alphaproteobacteria bacterium
CACAAGATCAACAATTGCATGGGTCAGATCCTTTTGGCCGAGCGGATGGGCAAGCGCCGTATTATCGCTGAGACGGGCGCGGGTCAGCATGGTGTTGCGACCGCCACCGTTGCCGCGCGCTTCGGCATGCCTTGCGTCATCTATATGGGAGCGCGGGACATTGAGCGGCAAAAGCCGAACGTCTTCCGGATGCGCCTGCTCGGCGCAGAAGTACGGCCAGTGACAACTGGCTCTCATACACTGAAAGACGCGATGAACGAGGCGTTGCGGGATTGGGTGACCAATGTCGCGGATACGTTCTATATCATCGGGACCGTTGCAGGCCCGCACCCCTATCCGATGATGGTGCGTGATTTTCAGTCGGTCATTGGCGAGGAAGCGCGCGCGCAAATGCACGCCGCAGAGGGCCGTCTGCCCGATACATTGGTTGCCTGCATTGGCGGCGGGTCTAACGCTATGGGTCTGTTCCACCCATTCCTTGATGAAGAGGCGGTACGTATCATTGGCGTTGAGGCCGCAGGACACGGTCTTGGCTCAGGCGCTCATGCAGCCTCCCTTGCAGGCGGAAAGCCCGGAGTGCTGCACGGCAACATGACCTATTTGCTCCAAGACGGGGATGGCCAGATCCAGGAGGCACATTCAATTTCGGCAGGCCTCGATTATCCTGGCATCGGGCCGGAGCATGCTTGGCTCTTCGATACAGGCCGCGTGACTTATACCTCCTCGACCGACCAAGAAGCGCTCGACGCATTTCAACTGTGCTGCCGTTTGGAAGGCATTATTCCAGCCCTTGAGCCCGCGCATGCCCTGGCACAGGTCGGCAAGATTGCGCCGTCTTTGCCCAAGGACCACATCATCCTGATGAACATGTGCGGGCGGGGGGACAAGGATATCTTCACCGTTGCCAGCGCTCTGAATTTCGAGCTCTAAGGTCATATCCATGAGCCCTCGCATCGCTGCCCGATTTGCTCAGCTTCGCGCGCAGAACCGCGCGGGCTTCATCCCCTTTGTGACCGCGGGCGACCCGGATGCCCAGACCTTTGCTCGTATCTTGAGCGGTCTTCCGCGAGCTGGGGCGGATTTGATCGAGATTGGGATGCCATTCTCAGATCCCATGGCCGAGGGAAAGCCGATCCAAGCCTCCTCTTTGCGGGCCCTTCAGAGCGGGCAGACCATGCGGCGGACTCTCGAACAGCTCCAGTCCTTCCGGAACGCCGATCCAGACACACCTGTTATCCTGATGGGCTATTACAACCCAATCTGTGCCTACGGCCTCGAGGCCTTTGCCAGCGATGCCGGTACCGCGGGAGCCGATGGCCTGATCGTCGTCGACCTGCCGCCCGAAGAGGACGAGGGATTGCGCCTTGCCGCTGCGGCACACGAGATCGCCACCATCCGCCTGGCAACACCCACGAGTGACGCCAACCGTCTGCAGACGATCGTCTTGGGCGCCAGCGGTTTCATCTATTACGTGTCGCTCACGGGCGTAACTGGAGCTGCCGCCATTGACGCCGATGCAGCCCTCAGCCGGATTACTGCGATCCGTGCGCAAACGGACCTTCCTGTCGCCGTTGGATTTGGTATTCGCACTCAGAGCGATGCAGCCAGGGTTGCCAAGGTCGCCGATGCTGTTGTTGTGGGCTCTGCTATGGTCCAGAGCATTACCAATGCCCTGCAAAACCAAGACGATAGCGTTGAGGCGGCCCTCACACTTTGTTCGGCATTATCCGGCGCGGTGCGCGCCGCCCGCCCGAAAGGTTAATTTTTTGCTACGTGTTCGCAACCGCGAGAAGACGCGCTATACTCTTCGCTTAGTGGGTAGTGTGGGCCCGCGTACGGAGTTCAAGGTATGAACTGGATCACCAATTTCGTTCGCCCCAAGATCAAGAGCTTGCTGGGTGGAAAGCAGCCTGAAACTCCGGACAATCTTTGGCATAAATGCCCAGCCTGTCAGGCTATGATCTTTCACCGGGACCTTACCGCCGCCGCCTATGTGTGCCCGGAGTGTCAGCATCACTTGCGCATGCCTGCACGCGCGCGGCTTGAGATGCTCCTTGATGAGGGCAGCATTGACGATATTGCGATGCCGGAGGTCCCGCTTGACCCACTCAAATTCCGGGATAGCAAGAAATATGTCGATCGGCTGAAGGACGCGCGCGCTAAGGTCGGCCGGCAGGATTGCCTGATTGCCGCGCAAGGCAAGATTGAAGGCTTGCTGACGACAGTCGCGGTTCAGGACTTTGCCTTTATGGGCGGATCGCTGGGCATGGCCACTGGCGAGGGCATTGTCACTGCCATGCAGCGGGCGGTCAAAGATCGCACCCCCTTCGTCATGATCACCGCCTCAGGGGGCGCGCGGATGCAGGAAGGCATCCTCTCGCTCATGCAGATGCCCCGCACCACTATTGCCGTGCAAATGCTCAAGGATGCAGGCTTGCCCTATATCGTGCTGCACACCGATCCCACGACAGGCGGGGTCACTGCATCCTATGCCATGCTCGGAGACGTCCATATTGCCGAGCCCGGCTCACTCATTGGGCTGTCGGGCCCGCGCGTCATCGAGAACACCATCCGGGCCAAACTCCCTGAGGGCTTTCAGCGGGCCGAATATTTGCTCGATCATGGCATGATCGATGTCGTGTGCCACCGCAAGGACTTGAAGACCACGCTTGGGAGGCTGTTGCGGCTTCTGACCAAGGCTCCAGCTGCGGTGCAGCGCGCGGAACCAGAGGCCGCCAATGACGTCGAGGCACTGCCTATGCTACAAGCGGCGCAATCCGTTCCGCCTTCGCAGCCAGGCGTCATCCTTCAGGATCAGGCGTGAGTGCGCTAACTGCGCCTGTCTCTGACGTCATTCTGGACCGTCTCAAAGGTCTGCATCCCAAGGTCATTGACCTGTCCTTGGGCCGGATTGAAAGCTTGCTCGCAAAACTCGGGCACCCCCACACCCATTTGCCGCCGGTCATCCATGTTGCGGGAACCAATGGCAAGGGATCGACCTGCGCGTTTTTGCGCGCCATGCTGGAGGCGGCAGGACGCCGTGTTCATGTCTATACCTCGCCCCATCTCGTGCGCTTTCACGAGCGCATCCGGGTCGGCGGCACTCTCATTTCTGAGGACCACTTGGCCGCCCTGCTGGCTGAGTGCGAAGAGGCGAATGGCCAAGACCCCATCACCTTTTTTGAGATCACCACAGCTGCGGCGTTCCTTGCCTTTGCGCGCACCCCTGCCGATGCGCTGGTGCTTGAGGTGGGGCTTGGCGGACGGCTGGACGCCACGAATGTTGTGCAGCGCCCGGCTTTGAGCATCATCACGCCTGTCGATTTAGATCATCAGGATTTTCTTGGGCCTACCATCACCGCAATTGCGGCCGAAAAGGCAGGCATCCTCAAGGCGGGCACGCCTGCCATCATCGGCCCTCAGAATGATGAGGCGCGGGAGGAGATAGAAGACCGGGCAACGGCGATAGGTGCGCCCTTGTCGATCTGGGGGCAGGACTTCATGGCCCATGAAGAGCATGGGCGCATGGTCTATCAGGACGAACATGGCCTGCTCGATCTGCCGTTGCCGCGGCTGCCGGGCTCGTATCAGATCGCCAATGCCGCGCAGGCGATTGCCGCGCTGCGGGTCCTGGATTGGATGCGCGTGCCGGATGAGGCGATCGAGCATGGCCTTCAGCGTGTTGAGTGGCCCGCGCGCATGCAGCGGATCACACGAGGGCCGTTAATGCGTCTCTTAGTTCCCAATGCGGAACTCTGGCTTGATGGCGGGCATAATCCGCATGCGGGACGTGCGGTGGCGCAAGCGCTCGCCGACCTTGAGGAGCGCTCGCCCAAACCCTTATTCCTGATCTGCGGCATGCTGAAAACCAAAGATATGCGCGGCTATTTCGACGCCTTTGCCGGGCTCGCGCGCCATGTAGCCACGATCACGATCCCGGATGAGCCTAATGCTGTGGGCGCGGGCGCGCTCTACGACGCGGCCAGGGCGTGTGGCCTGCAAGCTGACCCTGCGGAGAGCGTGGACGACGCACTCCTTCAGACGGTTGCACGCTGGCAGCAGATGGGTATCAAGGCAGGCCCACGCATTGTGATCTGCGGCTCGCTCTATCTGGCGGGTCAGGTCTTGCGCGAGAATGGCTGAAATGCGCATGGCCGGGACGAGCCCGGCCATGACGACGAACTTCGCGAAAGCCGGGTTAGATCGTCGACTCGATCCATTCCTTGATCTTGGACTTTTGCATGACGCCAACTTTCGTGGCGACCACTTGCCCGTCCTTGAAGATCATGAGTGTGGGGATGCCCTTCACGCCGTACTTCACGGGGATGGTTGGATTTTCATCCACATTCATTTTTGCGACCGTGATCTTGGAGCCCAGTTCGGTGGCCAAATCCTCGAGGGCCGGCGCGATTTGACGGCAAGGGCCGCACCAATCCGCCCAAAAGTCCAACAGGACGGGCTTGCTTGATTGCAGGACGTCCTTGTCGAAGGTCCCATCTGTGATCTTTGCAGCCATAGTTCACCTCTGTTCCTAGTCAGTTTGCGCGCAGTTACGACACTTACCCGTGCGCACCAGTGCGCTGAGCCTGTGATAGCGATCCGCAAAACTTAAGAGTGCGCGGGGTGCCGGTCAAGGACCCCTGCCCCATTGTTCAAGCAAAGGTGAGGGCAAACACATCCGGTGCGCCTTCGCAGTCCATATGAGTTCCGCCGATACAGCCCGCCCAGGGAAAATCAGGGTTGCTGCACGCGCATAGAGGCCTAGTTGGCGCCGGATGATGTCTGGGACGTCCCCAGGCGCCGCTGGCGGGTTGCGGGCGGTCTTAAACTCAAAAATGGTCGCTGCCTCCGGGGTCACGGCCAAGCGGTCGAACCGGCCGGTTATCCGTGCGCCCGCTGCCTCGTCAAGCACATCGAAAGCGACCTCCGCGCGTGTCGCGCTGACGAAGACATGCGCCAAAGCTGGCTCAGCCCGAATCCTGGCCGCCTCTGCGAGCGCAAGCGCCACCTCGTCCGCGCTCAATTGGAACTGTGTAGCCAGAGCCGCCCAATCTTGGCGCGGTTGCTCGGCCCGTCGCAGGCACAGATGCACCAACTCACCGTAGCGCGCCGCAGTGCTTTGCGTGCCGCCAGATGCCGCAGGCCGTGTGCGAGGGATCCGTTTGAGGGTGTGCAGTTGCACCTGCGCCCAATGTGGCAAGGCTGCTGCCCGTTCTGCCATTACTCCGGAAATGGCCGCAACCGGCTTTTCCTGTGGCTTCACATAGACGAGCTTCGTGCCATGTTCCGCCTCGATCTCCTGCATGGGCAGGCCGCGGGCCGCACGCGTGACCAGATCGTGCCAGCTGTTTTCATAACCCTGTCCGCGCGCATTCTTGAACCCGCAGACGATGAGCTGCTCGCTGGCGCGCGTCAGCGCCACATAGAGAAGGCGATGATATTCCTGCCGCTCCCGGTCATTTGCGGCGGTTACCAGGGCCTCACGGCGAAGGCAGTCGCGCTTGGCATTGATGGACCACAAGAAGACCCCATCATCCTCTTTCAACAAGACCGCGCGGCGGTTGGGTGGTGTCTGCCCCGTATCCGGGAGGATGACGATGTTGCCTTCCAGACCCTTGGCGCCATGGATGGTCATGATGCGGACAACGCCCGCGCCCTTATCCAGGTCGCGCTTGATCTCGGCGGCGCCTTGCATGACCCAATGCAAGAAGCTTTGCAGGCTAGGGGCGTGCGCCTGTTCGAACGCCAGTGCCAGGTTCAGGAATTCGTCGATCGGATCATTGGCATCTGGCCCTAATCTCTCAAGAAGGCGTGTCCTGGCTCCCCTCGGACCCAACTCCTGGGCAAAAAACTCAAAAGGCGGCAACGTGTCCGCACGCGTCAGCACAGCCATCAGGCGCGCATGGGCTTGCGCAAAGTGGGTCTCGCCAGCACGGGACTGCAACGCGTCCCACAACGCACCCGGCCGACCATGTGCGAGATCGAAAAG
>DMER01000103.1:6195-7363 GCA_003451645.1 Alphaproteobacteria bacterium
CATGTGCGAGATCGAAAAGGTTATCTTCGCTGAGGCCAATGAGTGGGCTCTTCAAAAGTCCACCAAGGGTCAAATCGTCATGCGGGTTTAGAGCAAAATGGCCCAGTGCTATCAAATCCTGCACTGCCATATGGCCCAATAGTTTCAGCCGGTCAGCGCCGGAAACTGGCACGCCGCAGCGTTTCAGCTGGCGGATCAGTTCTTCGGTCAGCGCATTGCGCCGCCTTACCAGAATCAGAATATCGCCAGGCTCGATCGGCCTGCCCTTGGACGGCAGCGGAGTTTTCGCTTTCAGCCAGCCTGCAATCATCTTGGCAATATCCGTTGCCAGGGTCACTGCAGGGTGATCCGGTGTCACCGTATCGAGGGGCAGCCACGCATCGTCGACCTTGGGTTGCGCCAATTTCTCCAGCGCCGGCCAGATTTCAACGCGGCCGGCCTCGCTAATTCTGCTCAGCTGGTGGATGACTTGGTCCGCATCGCCGGTTGCCACGCCCTGGCGCGCAACCGCATCGGCAAAGACCTTGTCCACCATCTCCAAGACTGGCGCCGTCGAACGAAAAGAGCGCAACAGCGGCACGTCTGAAAATGGCGCATCGACATGTTGCGCTCTCTCCTGCAGATGTGCGCGCATTTGCTGGAATGAGCCGGGGTCTGCGCCTTGGAACGAGTAGATCGATTGCTTCAGATCGCCAACCGCAAAGACCGTGCGGGGTCGGTGTGCGCGCGAGGGCGGGTCGCGGCTCAGGCCTGCATAGAACTCTTCCGCAATCGCGCCTATGATCCGCCATTGCGCGGGGCTGGTATCTTGAGCCTCGTCGATCAGGATATGATCGATACCGCCGTCGAGTTTGTAGAGCACCCAGGGCGCCATGCGCTCCTTGGTTAGCAATGCTTCGGTACGCTCAATAAGGTCCTCATAGTCCAATAATCCGTGTGCGTCCTTTCCCGCCTTGTATTGCTGCAAGAATGTCTCGGCCAAGGTGATCACCGAGGCCGTGGCCGATGCCACAAAGTGAGCGTTGTAGCGCTCGAACCAGGCCTGAAACGCGTCGTTGAATTCCTCAGCCAGCGCCAACACGCCGGGAGCCGCCTTCTGCACTTGCTTATCGGGCTTCAGTGTCCGCGCCTCGGAACTTGAGTCCGTCAAAGCGGCCAGCAGCGCCAC
>DMER01000103.1:7568-8370 GCA_003451645.1 Alphaproteobacteria bacterium
AGCAGCGCCACACTGTCCTCGGCCGTCAGCGCTTCGAGAACACGTTGGGCGACATCTTGACCCCGCACACCGCCCTTCTGCATGGCGAGGGCAATCGTGCGCAAACGGTAATCGGCTGCGATCCGCACCAGTTCCGCCAACACTTGGGTTTCGGTGGTTTCGAGGTCCACGCCCAAGCGCTGATAGACGGCTGCTATCCGGCGCTCCAGCGTTTGCGGCAGGGGAAAGCGAGCCCAGTGACCGCGCACGCCCATCAGCTCCTTGAACAGTTGCGCTAACCCTAGCTCGCCCGCCAGACCCACGACATGCTGGATCGCGTGCGCCAGCGGGCCGTAGGGCGCATGGGTTGCGTCCTCCAGCATGCGTTGCTGAATGTCGCGTGCCATCTCTGCCGCGCCATGATCATCGAGCACGCGGAACTTGGCCGGAACTTGGGCCTCAAGTGGAAAGCGCCCAAGCAACGCTTCACAAAAGGCGTGGATGGTTTGGATGCGTAAGCCGCCGGGCGTCTCCAGTGTGCGTGCAAAAAGTTGCCGCGCGCGAATGAGCTGTTCGTCCGTAGGCAGTGCATTCTGTAAGCTGCGCAATTCTTGGGCCAACGCCTCCTCTGGCATAGCGACCCACTTGCCGAGGGTCTCGTTCAGCCGGTTGACCATCTCAGCGGCGGCGGGCCTCGTATAGGTCAGGCACAAAAGGCGGGCGGGCGCCGCCCCCTCCAGCAACAGGCGGATGATCCGGTCAACAAGGACGGAGGTCTTGCCCGAGCCTGCATTGGCGGTGACCCACACCGACTGCGCAGGGT
>DMER01000103.1:8578-23419 GCA_003451645.1 Alphaproteobacteria bacterium
ACCCACACCGACTGCGCAGGGTCGGCGGCTGCGCGCTGCTCGTTCAATCGGCTACGGGGTGCCATGCTCAATCGCCCTCCGCTTCGTCTTGGAAGCGCTCAGCGGCGCGCGCGATATAGGCATAGTCGTCCATAATTCTGCCAAACTGTACTTGCGTGCGCGACTCGTAGGGCTGTTCCGGATCGTCATAAGCCCGAATGCGCCGGATAAGACCCTCAAGATTGCGCTGAATGAGCTGGAGGTGATCCTTTGCTGGCCTCGCCAGGCAGTCAGCACGCTTGCCGGCCAATTTCATTATGATCAGTGCTCGGACCGCTCTCGCTTCCACACCATTGAACCCGCCCGCTTGCGCAATCGCGCCTTCCAACGGCAGTTGCGGGCTCAGGCCCGATTGCATCTGCGGGTCCGATGGGATGGCACCAGTCTTATAATCGACAATCGCAAGGGTGCCGTCGCGTCCCACCTCCAGGCGATCCGCCTTGGCCGTGACTTGGAACTTCAGATCACCGAGCATTAGCGCGCCTTCGACTTCCGGCAGTACGTGGGTGAGATGCGCCCTCCGTTCGGGCTCGATGGTCGCGATCCAGCTTGCGATTGCCTCAAAGCGTGGCCACCATAGAGCAGCGATGGCTGGCGCGATGCGGTGCTCCGTCATCACCTCCCGGCCCAGCTGCAAAAGGATCGCCGCCGCATCGCCCGGCACTGCTTTGGGATAGGCGCGGACAAAGCGCTCCAAGACCGTGTGGATGAAGGTGCCGCGCTCTCCCGCCGTCGGATCCGCATCGATGGGATCGAGCGGGCGCAGGCGCAAGATGTGCCGCACATAAAACGCATAGGGATCGCGAACCCATTGCTCGATATGGGTCACGGCCAGCTTGCGCGGCCGGGCAGGTACCGGAGGTTTGGGCTGCGGGGCCTGCCCCGGTATGATTTTGGCGGGCACGTCAAGTTGCTGCGCCCAGTTCAAAGCAGGGTGTTGTGCAATCCCGTTCTCCTGACCCAGGGCCTTTGCGAGTGTATCGAGCCTGACAAGCCAACGCGAAGGCTTGGCAAGGCCCCCTTCCTCCTTTGCGGCGCGCGTCAGGATCACGCGCGAGGCGCCCAACGCCTGACAGAAATCATGGGCGGATTGCCCGATGCGGCGCTCAGGCAGGTTCATCCCAAGCCCCTGCCTCATGGGCCGGTTCAGCCAGCCATCCACCGCTGGCACATCAGGCCAGCCTGGCTCGTTCAGACCGCTCAAGATCACCACGTCAAAGCTTTGAAGGCGGGCCTCCAGCGGGCCCAGGATCACGAGCCGTGCAGTATCTGGATTGGCCTCGCGCACCGCCACGCCATCCATCAGCATACAGAACATCGTGGCGAACGCGTCCAAAGTTACTGGCGCCACCAAGTGCTGGATCGCGCCCAAGTCCTCCAGTAACAGGCGCGCCGCCTCTCCTGCCTCTCTCTGCCAGAGTTCACCCCCCTCGCCCTCAGCTTGCGTGCTAACGGCCAGGGCCGCGTCACGCAAACGCTCCGCCCACTGAGAGACGCCCAATGCTCCCGTAGCCTCCAACAAGGGAGCCATTCCTGCAGCCAGGGCTTCTAGCAACGGCGCCAGGATTTCGCGATCACGCGGGGATAACCCTTTTGCCAACCCTTCCAAACCAGCATCTGGCCTTGCACCGCGCAAGCAGGCGAGTTCCAGATCGATCGTCAGTCTGCGGACTTGCACCCGCGTAAGCCCCAGCGCACAGTGCGGATGTTTCAGCATCGCCAGCAGCGGCACCGGCGCGAAATCCTCCACAACTGCCGCCAAAATAAGGCTCAAGAGGCTGCCCGGTTTGGTCTTGGACAACGGGCGCCCAGCAGAGTCGTCGACCTCAATGCCCCAACGCTCGAGTTCTGTTGCGACCCGGCGCGCGAGAGTTCTGTTGGGCGTAATCAGGGCAACTGAGGCCCCCGGTGTTTCGAGGGCCTCCCGCACACACAGGCTAATGCTCAAAGCCTCAGCAACGGGATTGGGCGCCTCGATCACGGACAACCCGCGCAGCAATGCGGCCGCTTGCGTGCGCGCTGAGGCAACCCAGGTAATCCAGCCCTGCGCGGCATCGGCCGGACGCATGACCTCGCTCAAGAGCTTGGCGCGGTCCAAATGTCCTTGCGCTGGCGTCCATGCGTTCAAGTCCGAACGCGTCTGCCCCAACCGCTCCAGGAGTTGCTTCAGGGTGAATTGCGGGTGATCCGGGCCTATGGCTGCCCAGGCCCCCTCCTCCAAAGAGGCATCGACACCCGGCAGGATGACCGCACCCTTGGGCAGGCGCAGCACCGTCCTCATCAGGTCTGCTGTAGCAGGAACCGAGCCCGTGGAGCCCGCGATGATCACGGGATACTGCGGCGGGTTCAGGCGCCATGCGGTGCTGAGCGCGACCAAGCTAGCGTTGCGATAGTGGCCAGGATCGCTCAAGCCCGCGCTCTCCAGCCATTGCGGCCAGGCGCTCGTGACGATCGTCAGGAATTGCAGCGTTTGCTGCCAATGTTCGGCCAGATCATGGGGGACCAGATCGCCAAGCTTGTCCCAACTCACCCCCTCAAGCGCCGCAGCATCCAGGAGTTTGGCCAATTGCTGGGCCGCTGCAAGCGCCAGTGCCGGGCTGGTCGATGCATCCGCGGTCCGGCGCTGCATCGCCTCCACCATTTGCATGAGGGTGAGTTGGCGCTCCAGGTTGCTTACCGGCAGCGGCAAGGCTGGTGCCATCAGATCGGATGCGCTTTCACTGTCGCGCTCCGCGTTCTCCAGATCCTCGGGATCCCAATCGCCGAGCGGATGGATTCTCGGCAGGAGCCCGCCTTGGGGCTCGCCCGCAGCAAAGGCACGCTCAACGGTGCGCGCCGTGCGCCGGTTGGGCACGAAAATCAGGCAATCGGTCAGCCAAAATGGGTCGTCCGGGGACTCAAAGCGGGCACGCAGGCCCTTTGCAAGTTCGCTGCAAAATGGGGCGCCCAATGGGATGTTGAACAATCCGCCTGCCCGCACGCCCGTCACCCGTTCGATCGCCTCCGCGGTTATGCCCCGATCTCGGCCAAATAGTCCTCAGCATCATGCAAGGCCTCAGGCGTGCCCACATGCATCCAGCGCCCGTCCAACCGGACGCCAAATAGACGGCCCTTCTCAATCGCATGATCCCAGAGAAAATTGGTCGAAAACGGTTCTTTGGGTGCTGCATCAAGTAGCCTTGGATGCATGATCTGCACGCCAGGAAACACAAATGGCGTGACCCGCTGCGGCTCGCGCCGTGTCACGCGGCCCAACTGATCGAGCATGAAATCACCACGGCCCGACTCGCCAATCGTGTTCCACATCGCCGCCAACAGCATCAGGCAGTCCATCTGCGAGTTATCCCAGGCAGCGAACAACCGCCGCAGATTGTTGCCCATGCCCTCGACCCACAGACTGTCACTGTTGAAGATCAAAAAGGGCTCGTCCTTGAAAAAAGGCCGTGCGCGGACCAATGCCCCGCCCGTGTCCAGGATCGCCTCGCGCTCATCCTGGATAGTTATCGCAACGTCCTTGCGCGCCTTGCAATGAGCTATGACCTGCTCCGCCAGGTGGTGCACATTCACGATGATGTCCGTAACGCCAATGGCCTTCACCCTGTCAATCGCATGATCCAACAGCGCGCGCCCGCCAACTTTGATCAGGGGCTTGGGCGTTGTGATCGTCAACGGCCGCATGCGCAGGCCATGTCCCGCCGCCAGGATCATCGCCGTTTTGACTGGATTGCTCATGACAATAGCGCCTCAAATTTCGATCGCACTCATCAGCCGATGGAAGGGACGCCGCGCCACTCATTCGGCACATGAGCAGAGAACCAGTCCGCCAGGGGCTTCATCGCCTGATGCTCCAGGTCCCGTTCCATATACCCCCACATCCTGGGCAGGAACCCCAAATAACGCGGCTTGCCATCCCGCTTCCACAGCCTAGCGAAGATGCCAATGATCTTGGCATTGCGCTGGGCCGCCAGCACCGCCGCCTCCTGCCGGAACGCCTTTTCGCTGAAGTCCCCATCGCGTGCCGTTCGCGCCTTGCAATAGGCCTCCAGCATCGCGCTGGCAAGCGCTGGTGCTACGTCGCGGCGCGCATCCTCCAGCAGCGAGATCAAGTCATAAGCAGGGGCGCCCGCCAAGGCATCTTGGAAGTCGAGCAACCCCACGCGCGCTGGGCCTTGCCGGTCGGGCAGCCACATGAGGTTTTCTGCATGATAGTCGCGCAAGATCAGTACCGGGGCCGCTTCTTCGAGCTGGCTCAAGACTTGGCCCCACGCCGCCAAGTAGGACTGGCGGGCACTGGCAGGGCACTCCGCCCCGCTCGCCACGGGCATGAACCAATCGGGCAGCAAGGCCACTTCTGCCATCATCGCGTGACCATCATAAGCGAGTAAGGGTGCCGCTATCCCTGGCGCTGCCCTCATCACCTTAGGCGCGGGATGACGATGCAGCTCCAACAGGACGTCCACCGCGTGGGCGTACAAGTCCCGCTCATCGGCGCCATCGCGGATGATGTCCGCGAAGCGGGCGTCGCCCAGGTCCTCGATCAGCAATAGCCCGCGAGAATGGTCCGCCGCCAGGAGGCGCGGCGCGCTCAAGCCCCGCATGCCAAGTTCGGCCGCAACCGCTGCAAATTGCCTGGTGTCGGCGCCTGCCAGCCGTGCCACGGCGTTGTAACCGAGCCTCTCCCGATCTGCCGGGCTTGCATCCGGGGGGCAGGCGCTGCTTTCCGCGCTTTGCGGCTGATTGAGCAGCATGGCCGTGTTGGGTCCATGCCTGAGGCGCGTATAGGTCCGGGTCGAGGCGTCGCCGGGCAAGGGCAGGCGTTGAGCATCGCCCCACCCTGCAGAGTTCAGAAAGTTAGCGATTTCAGTGAGTCGCGGCATGATTCTTAGGCGTTGTTGTTATGGGTCTTCAGTGCGATGAGCCGGTCCGCCCAGGCGCCATGCCCGGTCAACGCGGCCAGCCTGGTGTCATTGCGCAAAGACAGCGCGACCTCAAGTCGTGATTGCGGCCAGTGGCCTGCGGCGCGTTCCGGCCACTCCACTAGGAGTGCGCCCGTTTCCAGCACCTCGTCCAAGCCCAATTCCGCGAGTTCCGACGGGTCTTTGACCCTGTACAAATCTGCATGCGCAAGGAGCAGTCCCGGCGTCTCGTAATGCTGGACCAGGGTGAATGTGGGGCTAGGCACCTCACAATCATGGCCCATACGGGCTCTTACCACGGCGCGGGCAAGTTCGGTTTTCCCGGCACCCAGCTCGCCGCGCAACAAGACCACGTCCCCGGCGGTCAAAGCCTCCGCGATCCTGGCCCCCAAGGCCTGGGTCTCCGCCAAGGCCGTGACCGGCACCGTCCAGCTGCTTTGCGTGGTCATTGATGCTTTGGATTTCAACCAAATCAAACTCATGCGCGGCAGTCTTACCGCCCTTTGACGCCTGGTGGAAGGCCGGGTTGCCATCACGATGGAGCGCCGCTGTTGCTTGCAGGCGGGTGGCCATGGTACCCCGCTTGTCGCATGTCCGATCATACTGTCATAATCGGGGCAGGCCAAGCAGCCGCCCAGCTCGTAACCTCCTTGCGCCAGGAAGGCTATGCCGGCCGGTTGACCGTCATGGGTGAGGAGCCTCACCCGCCCTATCAGCGGCCACCCTTGTCCAAGGCCTATCTGTCAGGCGAATTACCCGCAGACCGGCTGTTTCTGAAACCTGACGCCTTTTGGGAGGCATCGGAGTGTCATCTGATGCTCAAAGCGCGGGTCACGAAAGTGGACCTGAGCCAGCAGCATGTTGCCTATGATCATGGCGATGGCCGGAGCTTCGATCCCGTGCCCTTTGATCGGCTCGTCTTCGCGACCGGCAGCCGCGTCCGCACTTTGCCTATCCCTGGAGCCACGCTTCCTGGCGTCCATTACCTACGGGGCATAGCGGACGTGGACGGGTTGCGCCCGCGCCTGACTAAAGGCAAGCGCCTTGTTATCGTGGGTGCCGGCTATATCGGTCTTGAGGTTGCGGCGGTCGCCCAAAAGCTTGGACTGACGGTAACGGTCGTTGAGCTTGCCGAGCGCCCCCTAGCGCGGGTCGCGACGGCGCCCCTGTCAGCGTTCTATGCCGCAGAACATGCCCGCCATGGCGTCAAGATTCTAACGGGAACTGCCGTGTCTGGCATTAAGGCGCCGGCACATCACACCTTGAGCATTGAGACCAATCTGGGGAGCCTGCCCGCCGACACTGTTCTCATTGGCGCTGGCATTCTGCCCAATGTGGAATTGGCGCAAGAGGCCGGAATCACTTGCCACAACGGCATTGTCGTTGACGAGTTTGGCCGTACCAGTGCGCCTAATGTCTATGCGGCGGGCGATTGCGCTAATCTCAGCTGCCCCTATGTGCCCCATCGCTTGCGGCTGGAGTCCGTTCAGAACGCCATCGATCAGGCCAAGCATGTCGCGCTCGCCATTGCTGGCAAGCCCAAGCCTTATGGCGAGGTGCCTTGGTTCTGGTCCGACCAATACGATCTCAAATTGCAGATCGCGGGCGTCACCTTGGCGGGCGACCAGACCGTCGTGCGCGGCGATATGGATACCCGCAGTTTTGCCGTTTTTGCCTTGCGCCAAGGCGTTGTTGTGGCGGTCGAGGCTGTCAATGCCGCACCAGAATATATGATGGGCCGCAAGCTCATCGCCGCGCGCGCCCGGATCGAGCCCGACCGGCTTGCGGACCGCGCCATACCTATGAAAGAAATGCTCTAATCATCACCTCACCGCATCGCAGCAAATGAGACGTTATGGCCAAGATCAAATATATCGAGTTCAACGGTAAAGAACACGTCGTGGACGTCAAGAACGGGCTCTCCGTTATGGAGGGCGCGGTCAAGAATCTCGTCCCCGGCATTGATGCGGATTGCGGCGGGGCGTGTGCCTGCGCGACCTGCCATGTCTATGTGGACGAGGCTTTCCTGCCCATGCTCGACGGCATGCAGGAGATGGAGAAGACCATGCTCGACTTTGCCGAGAAGGTGAAACCCAATTCACGGCTGTCCTGTCAGATCAAGGTCTCGGACGCGCTCGACGGCTTGACCGTGCGCATGCCTGAGAGCCAGCACTAACTCGAGCCGCTATTCCGCTGGGATGCGCAACGCATCCAGCGGAATGCCATGCGGATCGAGCGCTGTGTCCGGCTCGCACAAATTCTGCTTGGCTTGGCGCGGCAAGTAGCACGTGACTGTCGTTCCTTGGCCGGTTGCGCTCTCCAAGGTGATATAACCGCCATGCAGCTGGACGAAGCTCTTGACCAGCGCGAGCCCCAAACCTGCCCGGCGCGCACCTTTGACTTTTGAGCCGGTCACAAAGCGCTCGAAAGCCTTGGACTGATATTCTGGCGCTAAGCCGGTGCCCGTATCGGCGACCGTCAACCGGATCGTATCGCCAATTGCATCTGCCTTGACCTCGATGCGGCCGAGGGGCGGGGTGTGCTCTATGGCATTGACCACCAGATTATAGATGATTTGCCGCAAGCGCTTCTGATCCGCCAGCATCGCCCCTGTGTTTGGCGCCACCTGCATTTCAATGGTTAGCTTGGCTTTCTCCGCCCGCTCCCTGAACAGCGGCTCAACGCCGTCCAGCACATGCGCCAGATCCGTCTCGACCAAATCAAGTTCCAGCCGCTTCGCCTCGATAAGCGCCAGGTCCAGAATATCGTTGATCAAGGTCTCCAAGGTCGCCGAGGCGGCCATGACGTTGTCGAGATAGCCCAACTGCTTGGTATTGAGCTTGCCCGCAACCCCTTCCTTCAAGATTTCCGCAAAGCCCGCGATCGACGTGAGAGGCGTGCGTAATTGATAGCTGACATGGCTAATGAACTCGGACTTGAGTTGATCCGCCGCGACCAGGGCATCGTTGCGCTCTTGCAATGCGCTTTCCTTAGCGACTGTGTCAGTCACATTGCGGACCGTGATCATCAGCGATCCATCCGGCAAAGGCTGCGTGGCAAAGCTCACATGCATGCCGTCCAGCCGCTCGAAGGGCCCATGCATGCCCCGGCGATCCTCGGTATTGCCACTCGCGATCAGATTGGTGAGCCAGGCCCAATGGCCGCCATCGGGCAGCAGGTCGCGGCATGCGGAGAACACTTCCGCAAAGCGCGGTTGCCCTTGCATCAAGCGGGGCGGCAATGCCCACATCTGGCTAAAAGCCTGATTGGCAAGCTTGAGTCGGCCGTCGGCCCCAAAGACCGCGACGCCATCCGACAGAGCGTCGATCGTGGCGCTCTGCATCTTGGTCATCTGATTGTAGGAACGCTCCAAGGTGAGCTGGTCCGTAACATCCGCCACGATGTAGATGAGCCCGCCTTGCGGGTGCGGTGCTGCCGTCAGGCGCAAGGTACGCCCGCCATCCACATGCCACAGCTCCTCCTGGGCATCGACTAGACGCGTGTAGAGGCTCAGGCGCTCGCGCTTCCATGCTGAGAAATCGCGCTGTTCTGGCAGACGGCCCATATCGCGCAACCGCTCAAGGACATCGCCCTCGCTGGGCCCCGAGGCAAGCCACCCCTCATCCAGACCCCATAGCTTGGCATAGGCGTGGTTGGCAAAAACAAGTCTGTGCTCCGGGCCAAAAATGGCCACAGCGGTGGTGAGGCGATTGAGCGTTGTTTCGTTGGTTTCAGCCGCCTGTTGCAATTGACGGCGCAGGTCGTCCATCTCCGTGACATCCACGGCAAAGGTCGCATAGCCATCCTCGACCGGCATGACGCTCACATCGAGTGCGCGCCGCTGGCCTGCGACCACCACATAGCGCTTCTCGCGCAAGCCCTCGCCTTTGAGTGCTACGCGGTCGGCCATGTCGCGCGTGCCGCGATCAAGTTCGATTTGGTCGGCGATCACGGCATCGGGCGTCGCGGCACCGACCGCTTCCACATACGCCATATTCACCCAGGTCAGTTGTCCGTCGCGGCTGCGGCGCCACATGGGCTGGTCGCTTGCATCAGCTAGATCGGTCAGCCGCGCAAGATCGCGGTTCGCATGCGCCAACCGCTGCTCCAGGTGATAGGCCTGTTCCGCGTCACTCGTCACATCACGCAGCCAGATTGCTGCTTGTCCGCTTGCGGGCTTGCCATAGGCGGCGAACACTTTGCCGTCGAGCGCCGGCGCCGTCATCGCGAACATAGAGCCTCCAGCGTTCAGCCCTTGCATGGCCTCACGCAGTTCATGGCCCTTGTCGCCCTCCAGAATTTTCGTAAGCGTGTCGCCGACCCCGGCGCGAACCCGAGGCTCCTTATCGCCTGGTGTCCACACAAACAGGTTCCCCGGTTCCGCATCGATGAGCGCGCGCTCGCGTTGCAGCAGCGCATCGATTTGGGTCCGGTGAGCCTCGACGCGCGCCGCATAGGCGCGCGCCTCGCGCTGGCGCAGGATGGCCACCGCCAACGCGGCGCCCGCCAGGCACACGCCGCCCATCGTTGCCGCCAGGGGTACAACTTCCGCCAAAAACGCAGCCACGAGCTTCCTCCCATCATGGGGGCATCAGGGCAGGCCCACAACATTCCGGCCGCACCACAAGCCCTCGCGAATCACTTCGTCCGTTCCACTATATGGAGCGGACTCATGTGCGCCTATACGATTGGTTAAGAAAGTCGTTAAGGATCGGTTAAGGCTGAGCACGGGGCGGGCGGGCTTAACGAATTTTTCAAGCGTTCATGCAAGAGGGCCGATTCAAAGTTGTGAACCGGCCCTCACCTGCTCCTCTATGCCCCTATTGCCCGCCGGACTAGCGCATCGCGCGGTCAGTTGGAGTCAAAACAGTCAACTGACCGCGGTCACGATGCACGGCAATTCAATTGGTTAGCGCAACTTTCCGCTCTCAAATCGAAGTGATTTGATCGCCCGTTGCGCTAGAACCGGCCAGACAGCTCCACACCGACAAAACGTAGATTGCCGCGGATGAAGGTGGGCGATCCGACCGTGGCGCCGGTGTTGCCGGCGTCGATCAGGTATTCTTCGTCAAGAATGTTCGTCGCATAGACCGACGCGGAGAGGCGGCCGTCCTGGAACTGCGCACCGGCGCGCAGGTTAAGCAGGCTAAACCCGCCTTGCTGGAAGCGAGGGTCGTTATCTTCCTCGAAGAACACTTTGGACTTCCAGGTCCAGGTTGGACGCAGGAACATCTCTACGCTGTCGCTGACAGGCACCAGCGCATCAAGACCGAGCGAGGCCGCGTGATCCGGCGACAGGCGGAACTGATTGCCCGAGAAGACGCTGTCGTCGTTGAACCGTCCACGGTTCCAAGCATAGGTCCCAAAGCCGTTCAGCCAATCGGTGATACGGGCCCGGGCTTGCAGCTCAACACCATAGGATGTGGCTTGGCCCGCATTGACGAAGACCGGGAACAGCGTGATCGGGTCGTTGATCGTGGTCTGGAAGTTGTCATACGAATAGTAGTAGGCGGAGCCTTCGAGATTGAGGCGGCCGTTCGCCAGCACGCTCTTGGCACCAACCTCAAAACTGTCGACTGTTTCTTCCGGCAGGACGGCGAAGCCCGCAAAAGTGCCGACCGAGTTGACGTCTGCCACATCGATCACATCTGGGCGGCGGCCGCGCGCGTAGGACGCGTACACATTCGTATCCTTCGCAGGTTGGTACTCCGCGATCAACCGCCAGGTCACGCCATCAAAGGTGTCGGACGCGCTTTGCGTCACGCCGCCCGAATTGGCGACCGCCAGCGTTTGCACAAGACCGCCAGACAGGAACAGCGCAAGATTGCTCGGACCGTTCACTGCACGGCCAGCATAAGTCGTGGTCTTGTCTTCGATGCTGTAGCGCAGGCCTGCGGTCAGCGTGAACTCTGGCGTCACGTTGACACTGACATCACCGAAAAAGTCGATGGCAATGGTCTCACCGCCATTGATGAACTCTTCCACATGGAAGGGCTTGAAGGGGAACCCGCCCAAGAATGGCGCGACATCAGCAGGGTTGCCCGACAAAAACACACCTGCGATTGGTCCAGTGCCTTGGCCCCAGCCCGCGAATTGGCGCTCATCTGTTCCCAGCGGCGCGCGCTGGGTGCCATCTTCATAAGCGACATTGATGCCTGCGAAGGCTTTGATGCCCTCGCCGTCATAATTCACGCGCACCTCTTGCGAATATTCTTCGCCCTTGGCGTCTTCGGCCGCGACCAGTAAGTTGAAGGCCGAGCCGTCGGCGTCGAACACTTCCAGCGAGTTGAATGAGCGGCCCGAGGTGATCGTCGACAAGGTCCATTGCGGCCACATGTCGATTGTGCCGAGCAGGGTTACGCCGAACACTTCGCGCTCAAGGCCTAAATTGGCGCCGCCCTCAAAGCCACCAAAGGTGTTCAGCGAGGCGTGCTCGAAGGGGTCGACCGTGCCCGTGAAGGCAGGGATCACGCCGGACTTGAACGCCGTCGCGTCAGGCGTATCGCGTTGGAAGTTGACGATGAGGTCAAAGGTCGAGGCGGCCGTTTCACGGCGCAAGCTCACCCGGCCAGCGATCAGATCGGTGCTGCTCAGTCCGGTGGGCGCCAACGTGCCAGAGGGCACGATGTTGTCCACAATGCCATCATGCGTGCGCGCGGTGATCGCAACGCGGCCATAAAGCTCATCGTTCAACAGGACCGCATTGGTGACCGCTGTGCCACGCAATTGACCCTTGTCGCCTGCGCTGACCGTAAAATTGGCAAACGTGTCGTCCTTGGCCTTGTTTTGCACCAGATTGATCGCGCCGATCAGCGCCGAGCGGCCAAACAAGGTCGATTGCGGACCTTTCAAGACTTCGATGCGCTCCATGTCGAAAAGTTCGACCACTGAGCCGCGCGAGCGGGAGATGGACACACCGTCCTGATAGATCGACACGCGAGGTTCAATATTGGCTTCGCCTGAATCCGAGGTCAGCCCGCGGATGACAAAGCCCGGATTATTGGGGCTCTGCTCTTGAACGATCAGGCCCGGCGTGAAGGCTGAGAGCGCCTCGAAATCCGAGATGCCTTGGTCCGCCAAGAACCGGCCGGAATAAGTAGTAATGTTGATAGGCACATCGAGATTGCGCTCCGAGCGCTTCTGCGCTGTCACGACAACGCGCTCAAAGCCCTCCGCTTCGGCGCCTGCCTCTTGCGCGGATGCAGCGCCCGCGATGACGGCAGTCAAAACAATAACGCTCGCGGCGCCCATGAGGGCGCGCGTGACATGGATCAGCATTTGAAACCCCTTTTTGCTCTAAGCTCGCCCGGTCCCCATCCCCCGCATGTTCATCACGCGAGCATGGCTCGGCCATCAACCCGACCACTGTTCAATCATGGAATTTAGACAGTGCCGCTACGGGTTCATGACAGATTGTCAATTGCGCCACTTTGCGGTCCAAGCGTGACTTATGTGCACTGCACACTTGAACCCCGAACATGGGCCAAAGCGGCGGATTAATGGCCACCGTCACATTTCTTAGCATTTCAGCGTTGGGTTGCTTTCACTTGACTTGCGAGAGGGCTCGCAATCTGTTACAGCATATTTCAGTCGAGTTTCGGCCGGATGGCGTGAGCCTGAGCGTTAGTGACCATGCGTCGCCAGGATTTACTGTTACTACTCCCCAAAACATCGATGACCAACCGCGTGTCCGGGGTTTTCCCGGAGGCGCACAACTTGTTACGAACGACGATCTGAAAGGTTACGACGCATGCCGACTGGCTCCGTGAAATGGTTCAACGCAACAAAGGGCTATGGATTTATTCAGCCCGATGCCGGTGGACCCGATGTCTTTGTTCATATCAGTGCGGTGGAACGCGCTGGTCTGCGCGCTCTGAATGAAGGGCAAAAACTCTCTTACGAATTGCAGCCTGACCGCCGGTCTGGCAAGTCGTCGGCTGAGAATCTCAAGCCGCTCTAAGGCTCTGCTCTAACGCAGCTTGCTGCGGAAGCCAGAGGTATGGGATGCCATACCGCTGGCTTTTTCTTTGCGTGTTAGTGCGCAAACACATCATAGAGCGGCTGATAAGGTGCCCGATCAGAAATAACCGGCACTGCAAAACTGATCTCCTCGATCGCATCAAAGGATCCGTATTGCTCAATTCCGATCGATGGCTTCACGCCCCGTGCCGCCAGTTCCGCATTGATGACCGGATAGACCCGCGTTGGCGCGTAAAAGAACGACAGGACATTCCGGAAGGGGAATGAGCTCAGCACCGCCTCCGATTCAGGAATGATGAGGGTTGGGAATTTCGCGCGGGCCGCCTGCCGTTGTGCCTCATCCCATCCATCGATCCGGCAACCGATCAGCGAGCGCAGCTTCTCCTCCGGCGTGCCGGGCAGATCGAGATAAACACCCATCGTCAGACAGGTGCCGAGCCCCGCCTCTTGCCATTTCGGCATGAAGGCGCCCCATGTCTCGTTGAACTTGGCATAGCTGCCGCGATGCGGCGCATAGACGAACTCCACCGGACCGATCCGGCCCTTGGTCACCGTGACCGTGTGGAACCCGCCCATATAGGCGTAGAACCCCAAGGCCGCGGCTGCAATCAGACCCAAAACCCACAATGCGATCCGCATCGACGCCACCCCCTCTTGCTCTGACCCTAATCAGCCTTACTCGCAAGATTGCTGGTTATCCAGCCGTGTAGAAAAACTCTTCCCGCACGATCTTGCCGTTGGCGACCGTATAAAGCCCCGCCTCCTGCATTTGCATGCGCTGCCCTGAGGGTTTGTGCGTCACATCAATATCAAAGAGAACAATAAACCGGTCATCATGCGGGAACGGCCCTGTCATCTTGAATGAATGGACCTCGTGGTTGTTGTACCACCATTCGCCTTTGGCCTTGATGGCGGCGAGCCCTTTGGCCGTCCGGTCCATGCCCGGCATCGCCCCCGCCTCAACGCTGACCGCATCGGCCGCATAGAGCTTGTCCTGCGCCTCCCGGTCCTTTCCCTCACGGCACATGGTTACCAGCGTGTTAGCAATATCATGTGTGGTCATGGTTGCCTCCCTGTTGTGGTAGGCTCGTGTACCCTTTTTGTTCTTATCTGTCAAGGCTGAATGTTGATGCGGCATAGCGTCGTGGCGGCGTCTGGGGCCACGTTGCGCAGGTTGCTCGTCGTTCCTGCAATGCAGGGTATGGGCTTTGGAGAGATTGAAGTTGCCGGATGCCTTTTCGGTAGCCAGAGGCATGGTGACCTCTTCAATCTGGGGAAAATTCCTGCCAACCCCTTCGGTGCGCCCGCTCTTCATGCGAGGCATTCGTCAGACTTGTCGCAAATATCGTTGATAGTCCTTACGCTGCAGTACCCAGATGAAAGATAGCGCAAGAATTGGTAATACTAAGTATAGAAGGAACGTTATTCTATAGAGGCGTAATGGCCGGTACCACTCTGCATCACTATAGACTAGATAGTTGTGACCGACGACCAGAACGCTCCAAACAATGATACCCCGCGGAAAGACATAGCCGCAGACATAGGCCATCACGTGCCACGGCCTTTTCGAGAAAACGCTGCCATCGGCCATTGAGAAATATTGGCCCCTGAATGCCTCGAAGCTGAGCCCCTTCTTGGATGGGAAATTGTCGATTGGGTAGACGAGACTGATATAGTTCAGCGTCATCACGCCCGCCAAAATCACGGCTGCCCCGGCGATGAGGCCAACCCAGCCCCAGCCCAGCACGCTTTGAAACGGGTTTATCTCCCGCGCCAGGTCTGGCGTTATCAGATAGGTTATGGTTCCATCCGCCACGCGTGTCACAAGGATCAGGACCAGAAGCGTCCAAAATTCCGCCCGCCACGGCCGCGTTGCGTTATGCCCCGTCATAGTGCCCCTCGCATC
>DMER01000103.1:23623-25394 GCA_003451645.1 Alphaproteobacteria bacterium
GTGCCCCTCGCATCCGTCCCGCTACTTGGCGCCCTCACGAACAAGAGTGCATGGCCGAGGTCAGGCCGTCAAATCCGCGGCCACGCTCCATTCCGCATGAGGGCCATGGTGGCATCGATTGTACGTAACGCCAGCCGGTGGCATTGCAGAAAGAGATTATCACCGCACCCTCGATTCCCATGCCCCCGACCCTACCCGATCCGCGCGCAGGGGCCTAGCGCCACACCCGGCCTGGGGCTTGCCGCCCGATCATCGAATCCGCGTCAGGCGGGCGCCCTTGTTGTCATGATGGGTCCGGGATTTGGCCGCTTGCTGCCAACGCCGTTTCTGGCGCCCATGATCTTTGCCGTGATCGGCATGGCGCGCCACCGCCCCGCCCAGGGCCGGGTCCATCCGGCGTGGACTTGGATCATCGCTTTTCTGGGTGGAGCGCTGGTCGTGGCGCGGTTTTTGCCGCTCTCCAGCGTGGGCGACCATTTCTATGCGTTCATTACAGCCGGCACGCAAACGGAGTGCGCTGACGGACGCGCCCTCCCGCTGCGCATCCTACGAGGATGTGACGAGGGGGTCCGCACCGCAGTGACCGGTTTTGGAGCGATCGCTATTCGTCAGTCCACATCGCGCTGTGCCAGCCTGGCGCGATCTGTGTGCACCGGACAGGGCCCTTTTCGATGTTCAGATAACAGCCCTTCCACCGGTTCTTGATCCGGGTAAAGCCATCCTGGGTATTCTCTTCGATCCACATCGCACTGTGCCAGCCCTCTTCAACCTCGCCGCAGGTTACCGGGCCATGCTCGATATGCAGGGCACAGCCGGTCCAGCGATTGATCACGCGATAGCTCCCGCCCGGAGCCTCCTCCACGGACCATTGCGCGCTGTGCCACCCGGGCTTGATCGGGGTGACTTCAACAACACCACGCTCAATGTTCAAAAAATTGCCAGTCCAGCGGTTTTTTATCCGCGCGTATTCCTGTGCGGTGGCGGGGGCCACGACAAACACGGCTGCGATCAGTGTTAAACAAAAAGTCTTCATCGGCCCACCCCAGATTCAAGTGTTCTAAAAAAACTCGTAAAACTCTACCAAGGATCGAATCGCCAGCTCAACAACAATTTTTGGGTGATTGGATGGCTGCGGACAGCCCCGGACTGCCTCGATCCATGCCCTCATCCGCCCATTCAGCCGCGGCTGGCGTTCAGATCAACTGGCCGTCGCTTTAGGTTTATCGTTGTCGCAACGGGTTACCGGGAAACCGCAAGCGCAATTTCCCGCCCGTGGCTCTGGCCGCTGTCCGGATCAATACCGGTAATGATCGCTCTTGAACGGCCCATGCATCGGCACATCCAGATAGGCCGCTTGCTTGTCGTTCAGCTTGGTCAGCTTGGCGCCCACCTTGGCGAGGTGCAGGCTCGCAACCTTTTCATCCAGATGCTTGGGAAGCGTATAGACCTTACGGTCATAGTTCTTGGGGTTGGTCCACAATTCGATCTGCGCCAGCGTTTGGTTCGTGAACGACGCCGACATCACGAAGGAGGGATGGCCCGTCGCATTGCCAAGGTTGACCAGGCGGCCCTCGGACAGAAGGATGATCCGTTTGCCATCGGGGAATTCAATCTCGTCCACTTGCGGCTTGACGTTCAGCCAGCGGAAGTTCCGCAGGGCCTGGACCTGAATCTCGCTGTCAAAGTGGCCGATGTTGCAGACAATCGCGCGGTCCTTCATCTGGCGCATGTGTTCGACCGTGATCACGTCGACATTGCCGGTGGCGGTGAC
>DMER01000103.1:25600-30597 GCA_003451645.1 Alphaproteobacteria bacterium
ACATTGCCGGTGGCGGTGACGAAAATATCCGCCCGCGGAGCAACGTCCTCGATCGTGGCGACCTCATAGCCCTCCATCGCTGCTTGCAGTGCGCAGATCGGGTCGATCTCGGCCACCACCACGCGGCAGCCCGCCTGACGCAAGCTCGCGGCCGAGCCCTTGCCCACATCGCCATAGCCCGCAACAAAAGCGACCTTGCCCGCCATCATCACGTCCGTGCCGCGGCGGATCGCGTCGACCAGGCTCTCGCGGCAACCGTACAGATTGTCGAATTTCGACTTGGTCACGCTGTCATTGACGTTGATCGCGGGGAACGGCAATTCGCCGCGCTCGGCCATTTGATAGAGGCGATGGACGCCGGTCGTTGTCTCCTCGGTCACGCCACGGATGGCGGCGGCTTGTTTGGCGTACCAGCCCGGCGCCATGGCGATACGGCGCTTCATGACCGCATAGAGCGCTTCTTCTTCCTCATTGTTGGGCTTGGAGATGAGCGTCGGGTCCTTCTCCGCCTTTGGCCCCAGCACGCACAGCAGCGTCGCGTCGCCGCCATCGTCCAGGATCATGTTGGGCGTCGAACCATCATGCCATTCAAAGATCTTGTGCACATACTCCCAGTACTCCTCCAGCGTCTCGCCCTTCTTGGCGAAGACCGGTGTGTGGCCGGCCGCAATGGCGGCGGCCGCGTGATCTTGGGTCGAGAAGATATTGCAGGATGACCAGCGCACATCCGCGCCCAGCGCTTTCAGCGTTTCGATCAGCACCGCCGTTTGGATCGTCATGTGCAGGCAGCCCGCGATCTTGGCGCCTTTCAGCGGCTTGGACGCGCCATATTCTGCACGCGTGGCCATCAGGCCCGGCATCTCGGTTTCGGCGATCGCGATTTCCTTGCGGCCCCAATCGGCCAGACCAATATCGGCGACGATGTAGTCGGTGAAGCTGGCCATGCGGGCCTCCTTGATGTGTGTTTTGAGGGCGGGCGTGCCACCCTGGCGGCTGAGGCTTCTAGCAGCCCCGCCCCTGCCGCGCAAGAGGCACATAAAGAAATGTGCATGTGTTTAAGTTTGGCAATGACTTCGGAATTGGTTAACAGTTGGCGGCCGATTCGGCGCAATGAGAAAACAGTGTCGCGCGTCCCCGCAAACCCCAAAATCTACCACATTGTCCATGTCGACAATCTCGCTTCGATCGTCGCGGACGGCTTCCTTTGGTCGGATGCAGAAATGGTTCAGCGTCAGGGTGTGGGCACAACGATCGGCATGAGCAAAATCAAGGCTCGCCGATTGAACGAACTCAGCCTGAGCTGTCACCCCGGCCTGCGCGTTGGGCATTGCGCTCCGTTCTATTTTTGTTCAAGGTCTGTCATGTTGTTCATGATCCACAAACGAAACGAAGAACTCACCTATAAGGGCGGTCAGGAGCCGATTGTGCATCTTGAAGCAGACATGCGGACAACGATCGACTGGGCAGAAGCAAACGGAAGGCGATGGGCATTTACCCTATCAAACGCCGGTGCGCGTTACTTCGAGGACCGGTCAGATCTCGCCCGTCTTGCTGACATCAACTGGGATTCGGTACGGGCAAGACAGTGGGCAGGCGCGGCCAAAGAGGGCAAGCAGGCGGAGTTTTTGCTCGAGCAGTCGTTCCCATGGCATCTGGTGGAACGGATCGGCGTGCATTCGCAACCGATTGTGCCCAGAGTCGCTGCAGCAATGCATGGTGCAGCACATCGACCGGCGCTCGAGATTAGAAGCGACTGGTATTACTAGGGAGGATGGCGATGATCGAGTTCAAGACAGGGGACATTCTCCGGGCGGACGTGGAAGCGCTCGTCAACACGGTCAACTGCGTCGGCATCATGGGCCGCGGCATTGCCCTTCAATTCAAGAACGACTTCCCTGAGAACTTCAAGGCTTACGAAGCCGCCTGCGAGCGCGAAGAGGTGCGGCCGGGCAAGATGTTCGTATTCGAGACGCGGACGCTGACAAACCCGAAGTTCATCATCAACTTCCCGACCAAACGCCACTGGCGCGGCAAGAGCCGGATGGAAGACATCGACTCCGGGCTCAAGGCGCTGGTCGAAGAAATCCGTACCCGCGGCATTCGATCCATCGCGATCCCGCCGCTGGGCAGCGGCCTCGGCGGGCTCAACTGGGCCGAGGTGCGGCCGCGCATTGTTGAGGCCCTGCGCTTCCTCAATGACCTTCAGGTGATCGTGTTCGAGCCGAACAGCGCACCGGTGGCCACCAAGTCCCGCGAGGTTCCGAACATGACGGCGGGTCGCGCCGCGCTCGTCGTGCTGATGCACCGCTATCTCGGCGGCCTGATGGACCCGTTCATCACGCTAATCGAAATCCAGAAGCTCATGTACTTCATGCAGGAGGCGGGCGAACCGCTGCGCCTGAACTACATCAAGCATCATTATGGCCCCTACGCCGACAACCTGCGGCATGTCCTGACCAAGATCGAAGGGCACCTCGTGTCCGGCTATAACGATGGAGGCGACGCTCCTGAGAAGCAACTTGAACTGGTACCAGGCGCAGTAAGCGAAGCGGAAGCCTTTCTCGAAGCAGATGGCGACACCCGCGACCGCTTCGATCGAGTGGGCCAGCTCGTGGAGGGCTTTGAGACGCCATTCGGTCTGGAACTGCTTGCGACTGTCCACTGGGTGGCAAGCCGCGAGAACGCCAAAAGCCCCAAGGACGCTGTGGATAAAGTTTACGCCTGGAATGACCGCAAGAAGCGCTTCTCGCCGCGACAGATTGCCCTTGCCTATAACAGGCTCGTATCAATGGGATGGATTGAAACATCAAAGGAGGCTTCGTAGCCCACCATGTCCACCGATCTTGTCCTTGTCACTGGCGGTTCCGGGTTTATCGCTACCCACTGCATCTTGAAGCTCCTCGCGCAGGGGTACCGTGTACGGACGACCGTGCGGAACCTGGCGCGCGAGGGAGAGGTCCGCGCCATGCTCAAGGCCGGCGGAGCGGAGCCTGGCGACCGGCTCACCTTTGCCGCCGCGGAACTCTCCAGGGACGAGGGCTGGGCCGGTGCGGCGCAGGGCTGCGCCTATGTGCTCCACGTAGCCTCCCCCATCCCGCCGACACAGCCCAAGAACGAGAACGACCTGATCATCCCCGCGCGCGAGGGCGCCTTGCGGGTTTTGAAGGCCGCACGCGATGCGGGCGCCAAACGCGTGGTGATGACCTCCTCCGTCGCTTCGGTCGGTTATGGCAAGAATACCCAGGAAAAGACGTATACGGAGGAGGACTGGTCCGACGTCAACGGCCGCTCAATGAGCGCTTACGCCAAGTCCAAGACCATCGCGGAGCGCGCCGCCTGGGACTTTGTCGCCAAGGAGGGACGGGGCTTGGAGCTTGCGACCATCCTGCCTGCTCTGGTGCTCGGCCCTGTCTTGAGCCCGGATTTCTCGCCTTCGGTTCTGGTCGTACAGCGCCTAATGATGGGGGCGATGCCCGGCTGCCCGAAACTCTATTTCAGCGTTGTCGATGTGCGCGATGTGGCCGAGCTGCATGTGCGCGCGATGACCAGCCCAGCCGCCGCCGGTCAGCGCTTGATCGCCAGTGCTGGGAACTCCGTCCCCATGGTCGAGATCGCGCGCATCTTGAAGCGCCGCTTGGGCGCCGCAGCGGCCAAGGTACCCGCGCGCGAATTGCCCAATTGGATGGTCTGGCTCGCCTCCTGGTCGAACCCGGAGATCAAGCAGTTCCTTGGCGAGTTGGGTGTGGTCAAACATATGAGCGGCGCCAAGGCGCAACGCCTGCTCAATTGGACACCCATTACCATCGAGGAGGCGACCGTCGCCGCAGCGCAAAGCCTGATCGCGACGGGCGCTCTGAAATAAGCCGTCTGGACATCCTCGGAGACGCCGCCGATCTTCTATCCGGAGCGCAGACCTCATGACCAAGACCTTTACCGGCGGGTGTTTGTGCGGCGCGATCCGCTTTGAGGCCAAGGGCCCCCCCGCCAAGCCCCACACGTGTTCGTGCAAGATGTGTCAGCGCCACAGCGGCGCCTTGACCACGACATGGGTTGAGTTCCCCAAGGATGCAGTGACCTGGGTCGGCCCAGGCGGGGCGCCTGCCACCTGGCGCTCTTCTGACATTACCAGCCGCACTTTCTGTCCCACCTGCGGCAGTGTGCTCGGCGCCATTGATGATGCGCCCGTCATTGGCCTCGTCCTCGGGTCCTTCGACAACCCGAACGCCAAGGCGCTGATGCCCGTGGCGCATGCCTATCGCGGCGGGCGGCCCAAATGGTGGCACGTTGCGGTTGGAGATGCCGAATAGCGCCATGTCCGGAAATGGCGAGCGCGAGGACCCGCCTGGCGTTAGGACTTCTGGCGGACCATCCATCAGGAGCCACACCATGTCCTTTCACATCCGCGGTCTCGACCCTGCCCCCTTTCGCGAACTTTATGGATTGAGCGACGCCGCACTGGCCGAGCGTCATATCGTCCGTATGCGGTGCGACACCAAGCCCGGCTACCCGGACCGCGTCACGCTCGCCGATATCGATGCCGGCGGCCACGCTCTTCTCCTCAACTATACGCATCAGCCCGCGGCGACGCCCTATCGCGCCGCGCACGCGATCTTTGTGCAGGAGGGCGCCGAGACCCCATTTGAGGGCACCGATGTCATTCCGGAGGCTCTGCAAAGCCGCCTCTTGTCACTACGTGCCTTCGATGGGGCCGGCATGATGATTGACGCCGATATTATTGAGGGGCGCGAGGCCCCTTCCCTCATTTCCAGGCTCTTCGACAATCCGCACAGCGCCTATATTCACGCCCACTTTGCGCGGCGCGGCTGCTTTGCCGCCAGGATCGAGCGGGCTTAGCGCCCCTGCCCCGAGGGCAGGCAATGCGGAAAGCGCTCCGACAAAGCGAGCTTGGTCAGCATGTAGAGCGACGCCGAATAGTAATCATCCCAGGGCTCAAGTTTCAAAGTGCTGGGGAGTGCTGCACCGGTCACCGCGCAATC
>DMER01000103.1:30812-52281 GCA_003451645.1 Alphaproteobacteria bacterium
GGTCACCGCGCAATCCACGGCGCGCTCAATGGCTCGGAATCCTGTACCTAAGCTTTTCGTGAGGACCCTATCGTCCGTGAGGCTAACCTCAACGGGAACCTTTGGGTCTGTGCGTTCGGCCGCCCACATAAGCCGGAAGGGCTTGAGCAATTTGGGATCGCCAAAATTGGCCCATAGCAGATGCAAAGGGACCCGTACGGCGTCATAGCCATGACGGGCGCCGTCAGGCTGCCCATTGTCGCGCACGGCCGTCATGCTGCCATTGGCGCGAATATGAACCCAATCGGGTGGCAGCTGATAGGCACCAAAGCGGGCCCGCTCCAAAAGGCGCAACCCCGTATCGATCTGCAGCCCCCACGCCCCATGCAGCTCCACATCCCGAAACGCCAAAAAGGCCGGGAACACAAAATAGGACGGATTGACAATGATCGAGCCATCGTCGCGCTCAAAGGCATATTTGGCGGGCAGCCAATAGGTGATGCCGTCCGCTTGCCGGAACAAATCCGGGTGCTGTATCGCGACCATGCGCGCCTTTGCGGCGGCCAAATAGTCCTGATTGCTCCACCGCTTTGCTCCCCGCAAGAGCGCCCATCCAATCAAGATGTCTCCGTCGGTCGCGTGCATTCTTTCCTGCACGGGCGCGTTGGGGATCCAGCGCCAGCGCAGCATCGCCTCCCCGTCTTGCGTCAGGTTTGCTTGGGTCCATGACCAAAGGCGTTCAAAGACGATCCGGTCGTTATAGGCCTCCGCCAGCAGCATCGCATAGCCCTGGCCCTCGCTGGTGGTCCTGCCGCCATGCAGCGCATCGATGCTGCGGCCCTCGGGCGCGATGAAGCGGGCCTTATACTGCTCCCACTCGGAGACCGGCCCTGGCGTCACCTGAAGCGCCTTGGCCCACAGCGACCACATGAGCAGCGTCAGCATCGCAGCGCCTAGCCCTGCGAATAGTGCAAGACGTCCGGCATAATGGGGGAGACCCAGTTTCTGGATCAAGACGCGTCCCTCGCGCAAAAATGCCGCCGCGGTTCGCGCGACGGCATGGTTCCTCGCCTATCGCATGGGCTCAGAGAGCCTTGGAGAACTCCAGGCCGATATAGCCGCCATCGCTCCGGCTTTCGTCAGATTCGGCATAGCCACCGCGCACGCCCAACGTCGTTGTCTCATCAATCGGCACACGAATGAATGCGCCAGCTTCGACGGTGTCGTATTCTTCATTGCCGTGGAAGGACACCTCGGGGCCGATCGCAACGCCGCTGCCAACCTCGATCCCCACGCGCGCGCGCGTGAACCAAGCGTTCTGGTGTGTCGCATAGGATGCGATCCCCGAAAAGTCCCAGCCCGGATTGTTCAGATAGATTTCACCCTGCACCTTGAAGCTCGTGTTGTCGCCGTCCGCGTCCGACAGCGGGTCTGCCGGGTCGGTGTCAATGCTACGATGATTGACGCCCGCGAGCGCTGAAAACTTGTCGCCGTCGCCCCAGACCCATTGGTAACCAACGAGCGCGTTCAGGCCGAAGCCGCCTGCCTGAATGGGCGTCACCGGGTTGGCCAGATATTCGTAGGTCAGGAACTCCCAAGACCCGTTGAAAATGACGCCGCTCTTGTTGAGATCGCCATTAAATGCGGCGACAGCGCCGACAATGGCGTAATTGTTGTTCTCCCGCACCGTCGCTCCGACGAAACCGACCACCGACTTAGCGTTTGCGTCCGCCGGGCTGGTCGGGAAGAGATCCGCGTTGGCAGGACCGGCCAATCCCAAAACGGCGAGCAGGCTGCATGCACTGGCCAAAGCAATTCTCATGATTCGCTCCTACTGCGATTGATCCAATCGTTAATTTCCCGGAGTGGTAGCCCACATGACAGGGCAGCGCAAACACAGAATTAAGAACTTGATCGCCTGGTTCGATGGATTGCACGCCAGATGACGCTGAAATGCGACAAAAAACCTAACAACGCCCAAAACCAAACTGTGTAGAGCGGTGTGCCTGAGATCGTTGCCGCCACTAGCCCAAGCGTCGACAAGAATCCCCACACAACAGCCGTGAAATTCAGCGCTGCGACTGTGCAGGGCACGATCATAAACGACAGGTCCTCCGTTTGGCGCTTTGCCTTGGAGGTGACGTGGAACACCCGTTCGGCGCCGAACGGGGCTCTCCACAGTGCAAGAAGGTGGGGCGCCAGGATTGCTGCATCGAAATGCAATGCAGGCAGCAAATGCCACACCCCGCGCGAGAAGGCCACCATCATGGCCCAAGAAAGAAACAACAGCGCGAAGAAAAAGGGCAGGAAAACCGCGTAATCGGCATAGACCGGCAGAATGCCGAACAAAATGCCGATAGCGGGCGCCACAACGAAGACGACATCCCGCAACGCACCGGACAAATAATGCAAGGACGCCCAATAACACAGGGTTTGCCGCCAGGTCAGTCCGCGACCGAACCACACGCCTTCGCGCGCGCAGACCGACAATTGCCCGCTCGCCCACCGGTAGCGCTGGCGCATGAAGGCAGTCAAAGTCTCCGGCGCTTGCCCTTCGGCGACATTGTCTGGATGGAACGCGCTGCCATAGCCACGATGCTGAAGTTGCAAGCCCGTATGGGCGTCTTCCGTAACCGTTCCAGTTGCAAAGCCACCAATCTCGTCAAGGCAGGACCGCCTGAGAATGGCAGGGCAGCCGCAATAGGCCGTCGCGTTGTGATGGTCGCGGCCGCGCTCGAGCACATCGAACCAGAGCGATTGCTCATTCCAATCTCTTGGCAATCCCCAGCCGTGAAGGTGCTGGAACGACCGGCGGTTGGAAAACACTTGCGGTGCCTGCACGAAAGCGCATTTGGGGTCGCTGAAATAGGGCGACAGCGCCTGCAGCATGGTTGGTTTGGCAACGAAGTCCGCGTCGAGAACCGCCACAAAGGGTGCCGTGCTCTTGGTCAATCCGAAGTTCAAATTGCCTGCCTTGGCATGGGAAGACTCGCCCCGCGCGAAATACTCCGCACCAAGATCAAGGGTCATCTGGCGCACGTCCGGGCGCGCGGCGTCGTCCAGTACCAGCACCCTGCCGCGGCCACTCATGGCGAGCGCTGCGCTGATCGTGTCGCGCAGAACCTCTAAGGGTTCGCCCTTGGTCGGGATCATCACATCGATGCTGGCCGCCTCGACTGCCGGTGCAGGCCGCGACCGCGGCGTCACGCGCCATGTCACAAAGGCAAAGAGCGCGATGCTCAACTGGGCATGCAGCTCCGTGATGTAAAACAGCCATGAATAGAGCGGCCATTCTTGATTGAACACCGTCAGGCGGTAGCTGAAATAGGCCACCGCGCACAGCGCCCAGGCACAAAAAACAACGAGCCGCAGCATACCATGGGCATCGCTCGCAACGGCGCTTGCCTCCCCGGGGCTGTCAGAGCGGTCACTCATCGGCATGATTGCTGGCGTCTCGCGAACAAGATTGGTGGGCTCAACCTCCCGCCTTCTGTCACCGCAAGTCCGCGAGTTCAACCGCGATTGTTGGTGCAGGAGCGTCGGACGGCCTTGACATGCGTTGAGCTACTCTACCCAAACACCAACCCCTCAAATTTGCCGCTCTGGCGCCAGGCCTCGATATAGTGGAAGTAGGCCGACGGGCCCATGGGATAGCCGCCATAGGATTTGGCGACCGGCCCGCGGTCCTGGCCCTCATTGTTGTAATAGCCGGGCGTGCAATCCTGGCTTCCGATCATTAGTCCGGGTCCGGACAGAATGAGGCTGACCCATTTGTCCTCCGCCTCTTTGGTCACCTCGACAACCCGGGCGCCGGTCTCCCGCGCGTGGCGCACGGTGGCCGCGATCGTCTTGGCGGCGTCGCTCAGATTGTGCGGATAATTGGCGATAAAGTTCGCCCCTTGTGCCGTCTGCACAAAGAAGGCGTTCGGAAACCCATGCACATGCACGCCGTGGAGCGAGCGCATGCCATCCGCCCAATACTCAGACAACGTCGCGCCATCCCGGCCCACTAGGTCAAAGCCCGCGCGGCGCTCCAGCGGCGTGCCCACCTCAAAGCCGCTCGCATAGATGATGCAGTCGACGTCGTATTCCGTGCCCGCGACCACGACGCCACGCGCCGTGATGCGCTCCACCCCCTTGCCATCGGTGTCGATCAGGTGCGTGCCCGGCTCGTTAAAGGCCTGCAGATAGGCATCGTGGAAGCACGGCCGCTTGCACAGCTGACGGTACCAGGCCTTCAACTTCTCCGCCGTCTGACGATCGCGCACGACCGCCTCGGCGCGGGCGCGGATTTCGCTCATCTTTTCATTGTCTGCATCCTCATAAGCCGCCCACATGTTCGCAGGCAGGCGCTGCTCCGGGGGCAGTGCAAAAATGCGCGCGCGGATGCGGTGCGCGAGGTCCGTCCAGCCATCCTGAACCAGATCCTCCGTCTCCGTCCCACTGGTCATATTGCCGGTGAAATTCATCAGCCAGCGGTCCTGCCAGCCGGGCCCCGCCACCTTGGCAAACCAATCCGCATCGATCGGGCCATTATTGCGGATGTCCACGGAGGATGGCGTGCGCTGAAAGACATAGAGCGTATGAGCGCTTCTCGCCAGATGCGGGATGCACTGCACCGCAGTCGCCCCCGTCCCAATGATCGCCACGCGCTTGTCGCGCAGGCGGTCCAAAGGTGCACCTTGCGGGTCGCCACCGGTATAGTCGTAATCCCAGCGGCTGGTGTGGAAGGCGTGCCCCTGAAAGTCCTTGATGCCCGGAATGCCGGGCAGTTTGGGCACATGCAGCGGCCCGGTGCCCAGGCCAATGAACTGCGCTGTGAAGTTATCGCCCCGGTCCGTCGTGATCCGCCAGGCCTTGACGCCCTCGTCCCAGGTCACCGATTTGGCTTGTGTGTGGAACAGCGCCTTGTCGTAGAGGCCGAATTGGCGGCCGATGCGCCGGCAATGCTCCAGGATTTCCGGGGCATGCACATATTTCTCCGTCGGCTGATGACCGGTTTCCTCCAGCAGCGGCAGATAGATCATTGAGGCCGTGTCGCATTGGGCGCCCGGATAGCGGTTCCAGTACCAGGTGCCGCCGAAATCGCCCGCCTTGTCCAGGATGCGCACATCGGTCACATCGGCCTGCGCGAGCCTTGCACCCGCCAGCAGCCCTGAAAACCCGCCGCCAATAAAGGCAAAGGTCACATGATCGGTCTTTGGCGCCCGCGGCACCACCGGCATATAGGGATCGCTCAGATACTCCGCGAACAGACCTTTGATCTCGATATATTGCTCATTGCCTTCAGGGCGCAGGCGCTTGTCCCGCTCGGCCCGGTAGCGCGCCCGCAGGGCGTCCTTGTCGAGGGTGTGGCTTGACGATCCCGTGCCTTGTCCCATGATGCGCGCTCCTCGAAGCTGTTCTGACAATTTGTCAGACGATGGCGCGACCGGTGTCAATTAGCAATGGCCTCGTTGAAGGCTCACATGGTGGTTCAAGGCTTGCGTCCAGCCGATTTGAAGCGGCGTACGGCACGCACGAACCGAACTCTCAAAATACCTGTTACCGCGGCGCCTTGTCACTGCACGACGATGTGCGGCACTTCGCTGCCCTTTTTTGGCCTCTTCTGAATAAAGTCGATGGCTTCACAGTCCTCATCGTCTTGGTTTACCGGCCTTTTTCGTTTGATGCTGCAAGCATAATCAGTGACTACGCTAGCACCTAACTCTTTCTTCGTTTCTTTGCCGTCGTTTTGGACCGGTTTTGCGTTGGCTATTGCTTGATGCAAGTATGAGTCGATCGACGTTTCTGTACACAAGTGTGCATAACCCGCGACACGACGCCGGGCAGCAACGAAGTCGGTTGGCGCGGTATTCGGCAAAGCCTGCTCATGCGCCGCCATCGCCGCTCTGATCAGCTTGTACGCCTCTGGCGCAAACTTGGAGAACACTTTTTGCTTTTCAAGATTGTTGAAATAATTGTCGACCGCAGAACCTGTGGCACTGGTAATCCCAATCGCAACCGTCCCTGCGTCGGTCGCCGTCAGAATAGCATTCGCGAGCTGAAACAAGATTTGGGAATTCCCCTTCCAATATTGTTCGTTCGTTCGGGCAATTGAGAGCTCATTGAAATAGGCCGTACACAGTGCTTCAACGCGGGCAAATCCTGCCATTTGATACATGATCGGTGACTGCACTGAACCATCAGGGAACCGGTCAGTCTCGCTGATATAGGCCGCGATATCTCCAGGAAGTGGCTCCTTCGGCGCCTGAATGCCTAAATCCTGCGCGCAGCCTGCCAAAATTGCGCAAATCAATGTCGAACAGACCGTCGACAGAATTCTCTTCATTTCCGTCTCCCCCAAGACACGAACACCCTACATGCCGTTACTACCAATAACTGCGCCCAACAACCCGCAAGTTGCGAATTCTCAGTCCCCTGTTGCCAATCTACAACGAGAGGGGCGTGTCTTGCGCCTTTCATAGGCAATCGAAACAGTGAAGCATGCGACCAATACCCATATAATATTGTAACTCTATTGTGCTGGACACAGTCAAAGCTCGACCTCTTTTATCTTGCGCAACACCCGTGCCCACTCGGACACTCTGTTCGAAAACGGCGCCTCGGGTGCGGTTGGCAAGGGGCCTGAATGTTTGGAGTTTGGAGCGCAAGATGATGCACATCGCCTTGGCTGTTTTTGCTGACCCTGCCTTGCGCGCGCTGATTGCCCTGCATTTCGATGGCATGCGCGAAGGCGCGCCGCCGGAGCATTGCCATGTTCTCGATCTGTCGGGGCTGGAGCGGCCGGACATCGCGCTCTATACCCTGCACCTGGATGGGCGGCTGGCGGGCATGGGTGCCTTGCGTGCGCTCAATGCGCGCACGGGTGAGATCAAGTCGATGCGCACGCATCCGGCTTTCGTGCGGCGCGGCGTGGGGGCGGCGATCCTCGATCACCTGATTGGCGAGGCGGCCGCGCGCGGCTATCAGGCGGTCTGTCTTGAGACGGGTACGGATGAAAAATTCGTGGCCGCCCTCGCACTCTATCATGGCCGCGGCTTCGTCTCCGGCCCGGCCTTTGGCGAGTACGAACCATCCCCCCACAATCAGTTCCTCTACCTCACCCGGGAGCGGTTCTGAAGCGGTGGAGGCAGTGTTCACATGGCCAACCCCTCCAGCCAGGCCTCAAAACTGGCCGCGCGCACAGGCCGGCGGGCCTCATCGTGATAGAACATCAGCACACGGCCCGGCGCGCCATCCTCCGTCCCAAGATCAAGGCACAGATGATCCCCGGCCCCATTGTGCAGATAGGGAACCCATCCGCGCCTCCACCATGCAGGGTCCTCGAAATCGCTGCCAATCATGCCGTCGAGCAGTTCCTTGAACTCGGTAACCTCCGCCAACGGACTAAAGATCAAATTGCCGGTTAGCGTGTCCGCCTCCTCCGGGTCCGATCCGTCCCGCCAGAGGTAGAGCGCCCGGAAGGCTACAGGCAACACCAGCCCGAATTGGCGCGCAAACGCGTCCAGTTCGGCCTCGCTCACGCCGGGCCGCAAGCTTGCGGCATAGGCAGGGCGCGCGCGCGTTAAACGCTCCGCCACTTTGGCGATGAGGGCATCCGCCACGGCGCTCACCTTTTGCAAATCTCAGGCAATGTGGGCGCCCAACCAGATCGCCGCCATGACCAGCGCTGCGCACAGCAAGACAAAGTGGCCGCCAAAGGCAAGCCAATCGCCGGTCTTGGCGCTGCGATAGGGAAAGGTGAACAGCATCACGACCGAGCAGATGATCCCCACCGCGATAAGGCCGAAGCCAACGGTGCCCGCATTCAGATCGGCGAAGGTCCGGTTGGTGCCCGCCACCTCCATGATCACAAAGGCGACGGCAAAGGCGATCATGCTCAACACATAAGGCAGCATCAGCCAATGGATTAGGCGCATTAGGACCTCCAGGTGAGAGCGGCTTCGAGACGCGCGCGCGTTAGGCGCTGATTGCCGCGGAAAAAGGCGTCGGGATGATCACGCCCATCGAGGGACGCATCCGATTGCTGCGCGAGCCAGGCGACAAATGCGCCCCGCGTCTCAAACATCATGGCCGCGGGATCATAGGCTGGATCGAGAATGCCGTCGAACACTTGCGCGTAACAAAACCGGCCATCGTCGAGGCGGCGCAAGCCCATGCCGCAATAATCGCGATGGGTGTGCAAGATCTGGACCCCGCGCGCGAGCGCGTCCGCCACCTGCTCCGCTAGCGCCGGCCCGTAAGGCATCAAGCGCTCGTCGCGCTCCCACACCATGGCGGCTTGCGGATTGGCCTGCCCGATCGCAGTGATGGCGTCGCGCAAGGCGGGTGGCAGCCCCTCGCCATTCACAAAGACCAGCGTGTACGGATCATCGGGCCAGCGCAGCAGGTCCTCAAACGCATCGAGGCTCTGCCCTTGCCACTCGCCGCCGGCCTGATGCGCAAAGCCCGCGTTGAAGGCGCGCACAAAGCCCGCCTGATCGCCAACGCCGCTCAGATCGATCCGGTAGGTGCGCATGGGCCACGCTGTCCGATGGGGGCGCGCCTGCCCTTACAGCATCTTGGTGAGCTGGTTTAGCAATTGATCATCGGGCAGATAACATTCCTCCCAATCGAGGCGTATCGTCAGTGTGCCGCCTTCAATCGCCATACCATCCCAGGAGGAGCGCACGTCCTTTTCGTGCTTCAGGACGATTTTCTTGATGCCCGCCTCAAAGGCCTCCTTGACCATCGCCGAGGCGCCAATCTGCTTGGCCAGTTTCTCAAGCGCCGGGAATTGATTACCGCTGAGCATGGCATAGGCGGCGGTTTTGCCATGGAACGAGGGCTCATCCAATTCATAGACAAACGAAGACCCCAGTGCGTTCAGCATCACAGTATGGTGTGGAATAAAGGTCTGGGTCTTGAATGCGTCGAATTCCATCCGGTCTTTGAGGCTCATGGTGCCAACTCCTGTGTGCACGAAGCATTCTCAGGAGTGTTGCAATCTAGCGTGACACTGCAAAGACAGCCGGACAGTTCTGTGATGAGCATTACAGTGGCGGCTTTTGCTTTCGGCCTTGGGGCGGGACATTACCATCTCCCCCAACGCGCAGGCCTTTGGGGGAGTGCGGCGAAGCCGGAGGGGGCAAAGCCTTGCATTCTCAGGATCGAATTCCTATTTCCTCCTGAAGCTTTGGCCCATAGGCCAAGTGATCATAGCCGCCCCATCACGCATTGCGGCCTTGAGGACCCGCTTCCCTCTCGAACGAAAAAACGCATCAATTTGGGCGCGTTTTCGCCGTTAAAATGGCGGTTTCCGGCCAAAAATTCTCGCGGACCTTGTTTCGTTTTGTTTCGCTGGCGTTACGTTTTGTTACGTTGGACCTGCGAATTTTGGCTCAAATCGGGTCTCAAGGCCCCTCGATTGTGTAGCCTTGTTTCCTTAACTGCGCGATGACCGAATAGGGACCTGCCAGGTGCGCTGCGCCCACGACGATCAAATGGTGCTGGCCAGACTTGATCATCTTGTCGATTTTGGGCACCCAATTGTTGTTGCGTTGGCGCAAAAGGGCGTCTTCGACCTCTGGAACCTTGCCCATACTGTCCTCAACAATGCGCCACATGGCGTTCGCGTCGCCCTGCGCCCAGGCGTTGATCAGGTCGAGGACGAGTTCGGGCTCGGTCTCAATGCCCTCAATGGTTGCCTCCAGCATGCGGATGCCGACCGCGCGCGGCAGCTTGACCAGATAGTTGAGCTGCTCCTCCACCGTTTCCAGGTAGGCGAGTTTCTTGCCGACCTTTTCCGCCTCCTCCTCCAGGAGGTGGTCGACGCCCGACCAGGGGCTGAAGCCCTTGTGGATGTAAAGCGAGACCTCCAGCGTTACCGCCGCCATCCAGGGCTCGAACTGGACCAGGTGCTCGGCCGGGAAGCGCACGGCCCAGGCGGCGTTGCGCAGGCGCTGCCAGGTCGCGGGTTTGAGGATATCGCGCAAGGTCTTGCCTGGCGGCAGCTCGCCCTTCCTGGCCATGAGTTCCGCGCCTGGACCACCCATGGGGCTGTCGATCGGGGCCTCAAAGACCACCACCTCCGCCTTGGCCAGAGCCTGGTCAATTGCTGCGTTGCGCCATTTGAGGCCTGGCGGCAACAGGTGGATGGAGCCCAGGAAGACCACATCCGCCTTGCCACCCTTGAGCGTCCACACAGCGGGCGTGGCGGTCGTGGGCATCTCGGCCTTGGCCCGGGCCTGAAGACCGCCAGCGGCAAGCCAGAGCCCCAGCAAAGCGATGATCCGAAGCATGGCCTATTCCCCTTCCCCAAATTTGTTGGCGATCAACTCACAAATGGCGACCATCGCCTCGGCAGCATCAGTGCCTTCGGCGGTAATGTCCAGTTCGCAGCCCTTGCCCGCCGCCAGCATCATCAGGCCCATGATTGAGGTGCCGGTCACACGCTGGCCGTCCTTGGTGACCGTGATGACGGCCTGAAAGCGGTTGGCGGTCTGGACGAATTTGGCGCTGGCGCGGGCATGCAGGCCCTTGGCGTTGCAGATCATCACCGTGCGCGCGATCCGGCCCGGGCTCGTCAAGCGACGCCACCGGGCGCCAGCTCCTGGCTCGCAATGCGGACATATTTGCGCGCGGCGTCCTGCGCCTCCTTCACCGCCTCGGCCAAAGGCAGTTTCTGGCGGGCGCTTGCAAGCTTGATCAGCATGGGCAGGTTAACGCCCGCGATCACCTCGACCTTGCGATGCGTCATGACCGAGATCGCCAGGTTCGACGGCGTGCCGCCGAACATGTCCGTCAACAGGATCACGCCCTCGCCCGCGTCAACAAGCTTCATCGCCTCGATGATCTCAAGGCGGCGGGCTTCCATGTCGTCGTCAGGCCCGATGCACACGGTGCGGATCAGCGCCTGCGGACCGACGACATGTTCCATCGCGGCCTTGAATTCGTCGGCAAGGCGTCCATGAGTAACTAGAACAAGACCAATCATCGTGGCCCATATGTAGGAGGCCCGGATGACGCGTTCCAGCCGAGGCTGGCACAAATCACGGGACCGTTTATTTTGGGCCGCGAGAATCCTCCCATTTTTGCGCCAAAGCAAGGGCAGCTAGCGCCGCCTCAACCGCATCTGGCCTGAATGGGTCGAAATAGACACAGGGTATCGGACGCAGGTGATTGCCCCTCTCGCCCCAGCCATGCGCCCCAGCCCAGGGGGTGAAATCGGGAAGGCGGTCGTCTTGCGCTTCCGGGCGTGCGAATGGGTCAAGGTCGAGCACGAGAGCCACAATCGCGCTCTCCTGACGCTGTGCAGGCACAATGCCGACGCCGCGCACCTCAAGCAGGCCAGCGATCGCGGCAGGCGCACTTGCCCGCAGGTCCCCGCCATCGACTCTCAGGTTGGTCTGATCGTCCGCAATCAGCCACGCCCCGGCCGCGATCAGCCGCAAGGCTAGCTGGCTCTTGCCAGCACCCGGCGGCCCTAACAGCAGGGTCGCGTGACCCGCATGGCTGACCGTGCTGGCATGGATTGTCTGCATCGGCATTCAGGACACCGGCAAGGTGATCGTAAAGACGGCGCCGCTCTGGCCCTCCCGGTTGGCGGCCGCAATCGTGCCGCCATGCTGCTCGACGATCTGCTTTGAGATGGAAAGCCCAAGCCCTGAATTCTTGCCAAAGCCATGCGCGGCCGGCCGGTGCGTGTAGAAGCGCTCAAAGATCCGCTCAACGCTTTCCGGTGGAATACCAGGCCCTTCATCCTCGATGGAGACCACCACTTCGGTCCGCCCCGAAGGCGCTTGCCTCCGGCCCATTGTCACAGCTATCCGGCCCCCCTTGGGCGAAAAGCTGATCGCATTGTCCAGGACGTTCCGGAACACTTGCGCCAAAGCGCCCTCACGCCCCAAGACCGTCGCCGGGCCAACCCATTGACTCATGTCAAACTGAAAGGAGACCGGCAGGGGCGGGTCTTGATCCTGATAGAGGCTCATGACGGTCTGAAGAAGATGGCTCAGGTCAAAAGGCGAGGCACGCTCCCGGCTGAGTTCTGCATCCAGACGCGAGGCCTCCGAAATGTCCGAGATCAACCGGTCGATGCGCCGGACATCATTCTGGATGAGGCCCATCAGCTTCTGGCGCTTGTTCTCGTCGTCAGCGCGACCCAATGTCTCAATGGCGGAGCGTAAGCTCGTCAGCGGGTTTTTGATCTCATGGGCAACGTCGGCAGCGAAATTCTCAATAGTATCTAACCGGTCTGTCAGTCCCGCAGTCATCGTGCGGAAAGAGTTCGCCAGCGCATTGATCTCTGCAGGCGTCCAGGAGCTTTGAGGGATTTCGGTGACATCGGCCTCACCGCGGCGGACCCGGTCGGCCGCCACCGCCAGCGAACGGATCGGGCTCGCGATCATCCATGCGAGCAGGTACGACAACACCACCAGGATGAGAACGCCCAACCCAAAGACCAGTACGACGGTCTGCCATTGCTCCTGACGGATTGCGTCCAGATCGCCGGCCTCGGTCGACAACATGAGAACGGCACGCACAGAGACCGTACGCCGGATCGGCACTGCGACCGAGACAATCAGATCGCCCGTCGCATTCTGACGCAATTGCGGCTCCGGGTCGTCTCCATTCAAGACCGCGCTGACTTCCTCAAACGCTTGGCCCGCAACCTCCGGACCTTCCTCATACATGGCCAGATCGCGGCCGGCAGAGGTCTCAAAGAGGCGGTTCCAGAAGCGGCGGATCGCGCTCTCCCAGGTTTGCGTTCGCCCAGGCGCAGGCAACTCATCGACGCTGACTTGGTTGCGCGCAAGCAGATGGCGCGTGTCGGCAAGGGGCTCGCCAGTATTCGAAAAGAGCCTGGCTCGCGTATTGGTTGGGTTGACGGCCAGACGCATGGCCGCCTCGGCTTTGTCGACGTCGATTGCTGGGGTCTCGCTGTCCAGGGTCGCGCGGTCAGCGATGATCTCCGCGACGATGCGCCCTTGGATGAGTAATGACTGCATGCGTTCTTCGATCAGCGGATTACGCACAGCGATGGTGACCAGCACCATCGTGGCAACAATGATCAGAACTGCTGTGTTGATCATCAAAATGCGCGCGAGGACACTGTTGAAGGACAGCCAGCGCAGCTGACCGAAGCTGCGGCTAGCTCGCCTGCGCATCATCACCCAATGCCAAAACGGGACGCGCCGTGCCGCTGTACCCAGCGACTGCTGGGCCGACCCCGTGTTCAAGGGCGCGGTGGTCATCCCGCGCACTCCCCTTCGCAATGATCGCCGGCGTCAGGCTTCAGAGAAGCGATAACCGACACCATACAATGTCTCAATCGCGTCGAAGCTGTCGTCGACCACTTTAAACTTTTTGCGTAGCCGCTTGATGTGGCTGTCAATCGTGCGGTCATCGACATAGACCTGATCATCATAGGCGGCATCCATCAGATTGTCCCGGCTTTTGACGAACCCAGGCCGCTGGGCCAAAGCCTGCAAGATCAAAAACTCCGTTACCGTCAACTGGACCGCCTGTCCGCCCCAGGTGCAGGCATGGCGCTGCGGATCGAGCGAGAGCTTGCCGCGAACCATCATTTCCTTCGAGCCTTCGGATCCGCCCACGCTCCCCTTCAATTCCGTGCGCCTCAACAAGGCGCGGATGCGTTCAAGCAAGAGGCGCTGGGAGAATGGCTTTTTTATGTAGTCGTCGGCCCCTTGCGCCAAGCCCATCGCCTCGTCGATCTCGTCGTCCTTAGACGTCAAGAAAATGACCGGGATATCTGATTTTTGCCGGAGACGCCGGAGCAGTTCGAGCCCGTCCATGCGCGGCATTTTGATGTCGAGCACCGCCAAAGATGGCGGCGTTGCGGTCAGGGCTGCCAATGCCGCTGCAGGATCGGTGAAAGTCTTAACGTGGAACCCCTCCGTTTCCAGCGCCATCGAGAGGCTCTCCAGAATGTTGCGGTCATCGTCCACCAAAGCAATTGTCGACATGCTCCACCCGTCCCTTTCCATTGGCCCAGACCAGGGCCGTCATGAGCCGTTGCCGCCAGTATAGGAGGATTCTTGGGGGGATGCTCAAGTGCGCTGGACAGGACGCAAAGACAGCTTGTGGAAGCGCACCGCAAGAAGCAGGCATGAGAGGCAAATTCCCACAGCCAATCCGACGAAAAGCCCCGGGGCGCCGCCTCCAAGCGGGAATGCAACCAGCCAAGCTGCGGGCACGCCAACGAGCCACAGGGCCGAAACATGGATGAGTGCGGGCGTCATTGTATCCCCACGCCCCCTAAGTGCGCCGTTGGTGACGGTGGCGCTGGCGTCGAACACCAAGGTCAAGGCTGCGGCCATGATCAACCCGCTGGCCGCCGCGATCACGGGCTGGTCGCTCGTGTAAAGGCTCGCCAATTGCTGCGGGACAATCTGAAACAAAATGGCAACAAGCCCGGTAATGCCCGCCGCCAAGACAATCCCCGTCCAGCCCGCGCGCGCGGCCTCAAGCCTATCGCCTGCGCCCACCGCATGGCCGACGCGGATATTGGTGGCCGCGGATAGACCTACAATGAGCATGAACACAATGCCCGTCAGGTTGGTTGTTAATTGCTGTGCGGCCGCTGTCAGTGTCCCCATCAGGCCCGCCATCAGGATCATGGTCGAGAACGCGGCCTGATCGGCGCCAAGCAAGACCGCAATCGGTGCGCCAAGGCGTCCCATCTTCTTCAGACGCGGCAAGACCGGGCCTGACGCCTGCCAAAGGCCATACTTTGCGGTGTCGGTGAACCGGAGGACCGCGGTGAGCGCCAACGCAAAAGCGAGCCAACGCACGGCCGAGGTTGTCGCTATCGCGGTGACCGCGTCCCCTGACGGCCCGCCCAGCCATCCTGCAACCAACACGCCATCGAGCGCGAGGTTGAGCACATTGCACACGGCCATGATGGCCAGCCCAAAATAGGGCTTTTTGATACTTTCCAAGAAATAGTTCGAGGCTATGTAGAGCAGCATGCCGGGCATGCCCCAGGCCATTTGCAACGACACCAGACCCGCGCCGCGCGCCAGATCGTCATCGATCCCCAGTAGCCGCAAGATGCTCTCGACACCCAGAGACAATAGCGCCGCCGCCGCTCCAACCAAGGCTGCCGCGACGATCGCTGCCTTCAACGTGCGGCCACACTCCAGATAGTCCCCGGCACCAAACGCTTGCGAGGTCAAGATCATCGAACTTTGCAACAGACCGATTGAGGCGAGCATCAGGATCGATTGGATCGCAAGCGCTTGGCCCAAAAAGGCCAGTTCAATGCCCTTCGTCTGGCCGACCATGATGGTGTCGACGACAAAGAGCAGCGTGATCCCTGCCCTGGAGATCATGATCGGGGCGGCCAGCCTTAGAGTTGGCCAGGCGTTGCGGGACCAGAGGCCGGCGACCCTGCCCGCGCGCGCGCCAGTAGTGGCTTCGTTTTGAATGTCCATTTACGGCAAAATGTCCCGTTCTGGGAAAAGTTGCGCCCTGCCTGATTGCCGCAGGGACTGGTTTCTTAACGCCGCCTCTCATTTGGCATGTTCAGCTTATGGACTCTTGTTCACGGCCTGCCTATGTTCGCGCCCTACGAGCGACTGGCAAGGCGAAAAGACCTTGACCGGCACAAATCTTGACTATTCAAGGCAGGCAGGGGACGCAAGCGCCCCATTTGGAAACAGGGAAGACGGCAGACATGCGGCAGGCGGGACCTCAGATTTCGACGTTTGGTTTGGATGCACTTGGGTTCCGGAATGTCGCCAGTGCCGAATGGAACCTGCCCATGGCGGCCCTTGTCGAGCGCGCTGTCGCGCGCGGCGAAGGCCATGTCGCCAAGGACGGTCCGCTTGTCGTCAAGACTGGTATCCACACTGGCCGCTCCGCCGGCGACAAGTTTGTTGTCGTTGAGCCCTCGGTCGAAAAACACATTTGGTGGGCCAACAACAAGTCCATCACGCCTGCGCAGTTTGAAGCGCTGTTCCAAGGCTTCATGTCCTATGCTCAGAACAAGGAGCTGTTCGTCCAAGATTTATTCGGCGGCGCGGACCCCACCTACCGCCTGCCTGTCCGGGTTGTGACCGAACTCGCCTGGCATTCCCTGTTTATCCAGCATCTTCTGATCGAGCCTACCGCGGCCGAGCGCGAGGCGTTCCTGCCGGGCTTCACAATCATCGACTTCCCAGGCTTCCAGGCCGACCCCAAGGTGCATGGCACTGCTGGCGGAACCGTCATTGCGGTCTCATTTGAGCGCAAGCTGGTCTTGATCGGCGGCACCTCCTATGCGGGCGAGATGAAAAAGTCGGTCTTCACGATCCTAAACTACCTCCTGCCGCCCAAGCATGTGATGCCGATGCATTGCAGCGTGAATGTGGGCAAGGATGGGGATGCGGCCGTGTTCTTTGGCCTGTCCGGCACGGGCAAGACGACGCTGTCGGCCGATCCGCACCGCACGCTCATTGGCGATGACGAGCATGGCTGGGGCGCCACGGGCACCTTCAACTTCGAGGGCGGCTGCTATGCCAAGATGATCCGCTTGTCGCCCGAGGCCGAGCCGGAAATCTATGCGACGACAAAGCGGTTCGGGACCGTGCTTGAGAATGTGGTCATGGACCCTGTGACGCGGGAGCTCGATCTCAACGACGCGACGCTTGCTGAGAATTCGCGCGGCGCCTATCCGATCTCGTTTATCCCGAACGCCAGCCTTGAGGGCCGGGCGGGGCACCCTAAGAACATTATCATGCTGACAGCAGACGCGTTCGGCGTGCTGCCGCCAATCGCGAAGCTCACGGCTGCGCAGGCCATGTATCACTTCCTGTCTGGGTTTACCGCCAAGGTGGCAGGCACTGAGAAGGGTCTGGGCAAGGAGCCGCAGCCGACCTTCTCAACGTGCTTCGGCGCACCGTTCATGCCGCGCCATCCAGCGGAATACGGCAATTTGCTGCGCGATCTCATCGCCGAGCACAAGGTTGATTGCTGGCTCGTCAATACGGGCTGGACAGGCGGCGCTTTCGGTACTGGAAGCCGTATGCCGATCAAGGTCACCCGCGCGTTGTTGAATGCGGCGCTTGCAGGCTCGTTGGTTAAGGCGCCAATGCGAACAGATCCCTTCTTCGGCTTCCAAGTGCCGTCGGACGTGCCCGGCGTTGAGGCCCGCATCCTAAATCCGCGCGAGACATGGGCTGATAAGTCTGCTTATGACGCGCAGGCCAAGAAACTCGTCGCGATGTTCATCGAGAACTTCAAGAAGTTCGAAGATCACGTGACGCCAGAAGTCCGGGCAGCAGCGCCTGGCCATGCGATGGCGGCGGAGTAGCCTTCTGGGCCTACACGAACGTATGGGTCACGTGCTAAGCTTTGGGCATGACCCGCTTAGAACTGTTGAGCAGACTTGGCGAACTCAAGCCGTGGCTTGCTGCGCAAGGTATCTCGCGCGTGCAGCTGTTCGGTTCCTATGCCCGCGATCAAGCCCGCCAAGATAGCGATGTTGATTTGCTGGTCGAAACATCGAGGCCATTGGGCCTTGCGTTCTTCGGCATCCAAAACGAGCTGTCACGCCAACTTGGCAAGAATGTCGAGCTATTTGAGTTCGAGGACCTGCATCCGGTTATCCGGCCAGGCGTGGTGCGAGACTTGATTGATGCCTAAATTGGCTGACAGACTGGCATTGGTTCACATCATTGACGCCTGCCAGGCCATCCAAAATTACGTTGCGGGGCTGGACGAACAAGGCTTTCTGGTGGACGCCCGAACCCGTGATGCCGTGACAATGCAACTCCTCGTGATAGGCGAGGCGGCGAACCGTCTCAGCGATCGAGCCAAGGCAATGGCTCCCGGCACGCCATGGGATCAAGTCCGTGCGCTGAGAAATCGGATCGCTCATGGCTATAGTTCAGTCAATTTCTCAAGGGTTTGGCGTATTGCCACGACCGACATACCCAGCCTCGACACCGCGGCGCGAAAACTTATAGAAAACTGCTGAAACATATTGTCTAAATGGAGATCACAATGGCAGGCCTCGCACTCGAGTACCGCTAGGCGTGGTAATTTTGCCGCTCGACATTGTCCCGCATTCGCTCATCATTTGGTGGCGCCTGCGGATTTTATTGTGAGAGACGACCTTTGGCCACTTGGGGGAGCACGGCCGCATGACGACACCACATCAACCTCTGCCAACGTTTCGCGATGCAGGGATCAATCTGAAGAGCACGCTCTTCTGGTTTTTGGCGACGATTGCTATCACCGCGGCCATCACCGCGATTTATGTTCTAACCGCCCTATCCGCCACGCAGCAGCAGCGCTTTTTCGACCGGCTCAGCAATCTCCAATTGCCCGCCTTCAGGCCCAATTTCGGGCTGATCCTGGACTACCCGCTATCTGTTCAGCTGCACGTGTTTACCATTGCCATCGCGTTCTTCAGTGGGCTGATTATTCTCCTCTCGCCAAAGGGGACATCGTTCCACCGTACACTCGGCTGGGTCTTTGTGCTGGCCATGATCACGACCGCAGGCGCCTCTATTATGATGATCCGCGATTTCACGACGGGGTTCAATTTCTTGCATATATTCACCGTCGTTACCGTCGTGAGCCTCTACTTGGCACTTACGGGTATCAAAGCAGGCAATGTGCAACGCCACGGCAGCAGCATGTTCTGGCTGTTTGTGGGCGGGATCTTGATCGCCGGTGCCTTCACCTTTGCGCCCGGCCGGTTGATGTGGCGGATGTTCTTCGGCGGTTAGCCAAAGCGCAAACAGCAAGCATTGCACGCTAAGCCGCCAAGGAAGCAAAGGAACGCGAAGGAACGTCTGTGATCAGTCACATTTCAGCTCTTGGTAGTTATTCGCGATCCTTTGAACGCCTTCCTTAAATGTAGGAAGCCCAAAATTCATGAGAAGCCCCAGCGGAAACCTTGCTACGCGTAGATATGTTAGAAGTTGCTTGGCATGAACCGGCACTTGCCGTTCAACTGATTTCACTTCAATCAGCAAGCGGTGCTCCACGAGAAGGTCCGCCCGGAAAGCCTCCGGAAACGTCCGGCCTTCAAATTCGAACGGCACGCCGACCTGACGCCTCGCCGTCAGTCCGCGTCTCTCAAGACAGTCCGCCAAGAGCGTCTCATAGACGGATTCGAACAGGCCCGGACCAACCGCTCTGTGAATGCGAAATCCGCAGTCTATCGCCTCGCGGATGATGTCTTCGATCTCGCGGCTCATGCGACTTGATCCAAGCAGGTGATTGCTTGGGCACCAAGAAACTCTTCTTTGCGTCTTTGCGCAACTTTCCTTCTTAGCGTGAAACAATGGTGTTTCGCCCGATTCTAACCTGCCTTGCGCGCCCATGCCTCCAGGATCGTCCGGGTTCCCGCATCCGCGGGGAAGAAGAGCTCCACCTTCACCCCCTCAAGGCTCGGATCGCTCGGGGGCGCGAAACTCGTCAGAATGGTCACGAACTTTAGCGACCAGCCGTCGCGCGCCAACTCCAAAACCGGCAGTGGCCCCAGTGCTGGAGCATAGGCCGGAAAGCGAGCGCGCAATTTGCGCAAATGTTGTACCCGTTCGACCTCACGGGCGGCGGCAGCCTCTGCGATCATCGTATCGAGCAGGGCAATTGTGATCTCCTCTCCCTGCACAATGAGCGCGCGTAAACCCTCCGGATCGGATAGCATGTCCATATAGTCCAGATCCGTCAGCGGAATGTCCGCCTTCGGATCACCGGCAATTAGCCAGCCAGATAACCGCTGCATCGCGCTGTTGGCCGCCATGATGCGCCAATCGCGGCTTAGCGCCATCGAGGGGTAGGGCTCGTTGCGCTCAAGAATGAACTCGATCGCCTCGCGTGCAGGCGCCAACAAGGGATCGTCGATGCCTTTGGCCCGGCGCGCAGGTGCATAACCCGCCGCCATGAAAAAGGCGTCCCGCCTTGACGACGGGATCTGCAAGGTGGACGCCAGCAAGGCTACCATCTCCCGGCTTGGCGCTGATTTGCCGCTCTCCAGAAAGCTGATGTGGCGCTGGCTGACGCCGGCGCTCAGGCTCAGGTCCAGTTGGCTGAGACGGCGGGCTTTGCGCCAGGCGCGCAATTCGTCCGCAAAGGGGGTGGAAAGTGTTTGGGTGCTCATAGAGCTCATCTTGGGCCCCGGTGGTCATGAGATCAATGACCTCTGACGTTATTGCGGGGCTGCGTTCCTCGATGACAATGATGTACCCCGACAATGAGGAGCAACGATGAAAGATCAAATCCAAGCCGCGATGAAAGGCATCTTGCCCGAGCATTTGGGTATTGCCTTTGAGGAGGTCACCAAAGAGCGGGTCACGGCCTCCTTGCGGGTCAGGCCAGAAGTCACCACCAATGGCGGGCGTTTGCATGGCGGGGCGATCATGGCGCTTGCCGACACGGTGGGCGCCGTGGGGGCATTCCTCAATCTGCCCGAGGGGGCCTCTGGCACGACGACCATCGAGTCCAAGACCAATTTCTTTGCGGGCGTTTCCGAAGGTCTGGTGCGCGCGACGGCTGAGCCGGTTCATATCGGCAAGCGCACCTCATGCTGGACCACGCGGATCGTCGACGAGAAAGGCCGCCTGGTCGCACAGGTCACCCAGACGCAGATGGTGCTCTGAGCCATGGCCGCGTCTGACATTCTCAGGGTCCTGACACACTATGCCGATGCCTGGACCGCCAATGATTTGGAGCGCATTGTCGCTGCGTATCACGATGACATTGTGCTGCATTACCCTGGACAGCACGCATTGTCGGGCCAGCATCGAGGCAAGGCGGCGGCGTTGGGCGCACTGGCCGAATTCGGGAAGCGGACGTCGCGTCAATTGATCCGCATCGTGGACGTCATGGCCGGGCAGGCTCGCGGCGCCATCATCGCGCACGAGGCTTTAGGTCCGGCCAATGCCCGGGTCGAGGTCGAACGTCTCCTGGTCTATCGCATTGAGAGCGGGTTGCTGCGCGAGTGTTGGATTTACGATCAGGATCAAGCACTGATCAATCGTCTCGTTGGCCCATAATTGCAGCAAGTCCATAACCTTCGACGTCATTGCTTGAGATTGCATGGCCGCTCATCATTCACACATCACGACTTCAAAACGGTGAACCCCAATGTCCCGCTCTTTCCACAAATTCTGGCTCAAGATCACTGCGGTTATCGTTGGCTCATTCGGTCCCGTGTTCTTTCTGGGCACCATGCTGGAGACGGCCGAGCCAGCCCGCTTCACCCTTGACCTGCTCAGTTGGCCGCTTGATGGCGCCACAACGTATGAACATCCCGACACGCGATTTCTCTCCGCCCTGACAGGAGGGTTCCTTCTGGGGTGGGGTGTAACGATCTGGTGCTTGTCGGTCTGGGTCTATGATGCAGCGCCCGAGGCCGTCCGCCGGACGGTCCTGGCCGGCATCCTGTCCTGGTTCTTTCTGGATAGCGCGGGCTCGATTGCCTCTGGTAATGCGTCAAACGCCCTGTTCAATGTGGCGGTTCTGTTGGCGGCGGTCGGGCCATTGTGGG
>DMER01000096.1:0-534 GCA_003451645.1 Alphaproteobacteria bacterium
CGGGGATCGCGAGCGGGTCTGGCTTCGCAGTGAGGGCGAAATCGAGGATGGCGACGTCCACGATGCAGAAGCGCAGATTTACTATGGCTGGAACGTTGATCCCTTTTGGGACGCGCTGATCGGCGTACGGCAAGATTTCGAGCCCGACAGCAAAACCTATTTGGCGGCTAGCCTCGTCGGTCTTGCGCCATACTTTTTCGAGACCGAAGCGAGCGTGTTTCTGTCGGACGAAGGGGAGGTCTCCGCCCGGTTCAAGCAATCGCTCGACATTCTCGTGACGCAGCGGCTGATCCTCGAACCGTATGCCGAAGTCAACGCCTACGCCCAAGACGTTCCCGATCGAGGCATCGGCGCCGGGATCAGCGACGTCGAAGTTGGACTTCAGGTCCGCTACGAGTTCGACCGGCAGTTCGCGCCCTATGTGGACCTGGTTTGGGACCGGAAATTGGGCGAGACGGCGTCGATTGCGCGCGCGGCGGGCGAGGACGTCGAGAGCACGACCGTGCGCGTAGGTCTAAGGGTTTGGTTCTGACT
>DMER01000096.1:721-1036 GCA_003451645.1 Alphaproteobacteria bacterium
AAGGGTTTGGTTCTGACCGGATAGGGGTTTCGCATTCCGGGAGGGGCAGGCGTCCTCTCCCGGCAGCGCAAAATGTCAACGACGCCGGCGATTTTTGATGGAGATAACTATGAAGACAATCAACACCATGCTGGTGCTAGCCGCCGCTGGATTGGCCTTGACCATGTCGCCGGCGATTGCGGCGGGCGGCCATGCCGGCGGTCACGGCGGACACGATATGAAGGCGATGTCGCCTGAAATGAAGAAAAAACACGACGCGATGGAGGTCAAGCTCAACGACACCTCGGCCTTTGGGGTCAAAGGCGATCCGAAAAA
>DMER01000096.1:1324-1641 GCA_003451645.1 Alphaproteobacteria bacterium
ATCGACGTGAAGGTGGGCGAGACGATCAAGTTCGTCCTGGTGAACAAGGGCGAGCAGGCGCATGAATTGACGGTCGGCGATGCCGCCTATCATGACAATGCACGTCAAATGATGACGATGATGACAGAGATGGGAATGGACCCGTCTTCTCCAGAACACGCGGCGATGCATGCCGGCGCCGGCAACACGGCTATCGCACAACCCGGACAATCCAAGGAGGTCGTCTGGACGTTTTCTAAGCCCGGGAACTTTGAGTTCTCCTGCAACATGATCGGCCACTCGGAAGCCGGCATGAAAGGCGCTATCTCAGTCAAATA
>DMER01000096.1:1861-2881 GCA_003451645.1 Alphaproteobacteria bacterium
ATCTCAGTCAAATAAAAACCACGACGCCAGCGCCGGCCGCTGGGCAGTAACAGGTGCATCAGAGGAGGAACGCATGAGAAGGGTTTCCATGGCGCTCGTCATGTTGGCGACGATTGCCGCTCCGGCGGCGGCGGACGACCGAAGCGACGTTGCGGCGGTCTTGATGAAGTACCAAAAGGCGATCGAGCGTTTGGACGCAGAAGGGGCGTCGCCGCTCTTCGCACGCGACTCGCGCATCTTGGAGCAAGGCGGCGACGAGGGCGACTGGAGCAACTACCTAACCCATCACCTCAAGCTGGAGTTCGACGAGTTCTCGGCCTTTAAGTTCTCCGGCTATACGGTCGATATTACGATCCATGGCGATCTTGCCGTGGCATCCGAACGATACCGGTACGATCTCGTTCTGAAGAAGGACGGCTCGAAAGTCCCGCGCCTTGGCGTTGCGTCCGCCGTGCTGAAGCGCACGCCGGAGGGGTGGAAAATCATTCAGCATCACTCTTCGTCCCGCAAACCGCCTGAGCCAGCCAAACCTTAAGGCCAATAGCCGATGACCGGACAGTTGAGCGTGACGCGGCGGTGGCTTGCCGGTGGGGCGGGCGTCGCCATTCTTGCCGCTGGCGGCTTTGTGTGGTTTAGCGGTGCGACCGCCTCGCCGGCGATAGAGGTCTTCAAGTCCGCGACATGCGATTGCTGCGCCGCATGGGTGAAGCACATACAGGACCAAGGGTTCCGTACCCAGGTCGTGGTCCTGGACGATGATGCACTGGCGGCGAAAAAGCGCTCGCTGGGCGTCCCCGACGCGCTGACGTCATGCCATACGTCGATCCTCGGGGCTTATGTGCTTGAGGGTCACGTGCCCGCCTCGGCGATACGCCGATTGCTTACGGAGCAGCCATCCGCCCTCGGTCTTGCCGTGCCTGGTATGCCGCTGGGATCGCCCGGCATGGAGGTGCCCGGCCAACCTAACGACCCATATGATGTTCTTTTGGTTGGCAAAGATGGCGCGACCCAAGTGTTCGA
>DMER01000096.1:3100-5470 GCA_003451645.1 Alphaproteobacteria bacterium
GTTCGAACGCGTAACCGGCGCAACCTGACATCGGCATAGCGGATGGGGCCTTGACCTTCCCATGGTGGGAAACCCCACTTGAAGTGAGTTCCAAGAGGTACTCGCGATGCAACACCCTAGCGGTCACGAACACGGCACTGAACATCGTCACGGCGGCGCCTGCTGCGGCGGCCATGCTAACGACGACACGAGCCCCACAAAGGCCAAAGACCCGGTTTGCGGCATGTTGGTGACGATCCGGCCCGCGGCGTTGCGCCTCGAGCGGGAGGGGCACACGTACTATTTTTGCGGCCAGAAGTGCCGGGACAAATTTGCTGCCGGTCCTGGGAAATATCTCGCGCCGGCGCCCGCCGCCAAAGCACCTGTGCCCGAAGGCGTCAAGTGGACCTGTCCGATGCATCCGGAGATCGTCCGCGATGCGCCGGGCGCGTGCCCGAAGTGCGGCATGGCGCTGGAGCCGATGACCCCAGCCGCGGGAAACGAGCCCAACCCCGAGCTCGCCGATATGACGCGCCGCTTCATCGTGGGTGTGATCTTGGCCGTGCCCGTCGTCGCGCTTGAGATGGGCGGTCACTTTTTTGGCTTGCATCAATGGCTCGGTCCGCAGGCGTCGAACCTGGCGCAGATGGCCTTTGCGACGCCCGTGGTCTTGTGGGCAGGATGGCCATTCTTTGTGCGTGGGTGGCAGTCGCTGGTGAACCACCATCTCAACATGTTCACGCTGATCGCGATGGGGACGGGCATCGCATGGGTCTACAGCGTGATCGCGACGCTGTGGCCGGGCGTGTTCCCCGACGCGTTTCGCATGGGCGATGGCGCGGTCGCGGTCTATTTCGAAGCTGCGGCGGTGATTACCGTTTTGGTCCTGTTGGGCCAGGTGCTTGAACTGCGCGCCCGCGAAACCACCAGCGGCGCGATCAAGGCGCTGATGGACCTCACGCCGAAACGCGCGCGCCGCATCGCCGCCTCTGGCGAGGACGAAGATATCGACCTCGCAATGGTGATCGCCGGCGATCGCCTCCGCGTGCGCCCCGGCGAACAAATCCCTGTCGATGGCGTCGTGCTCGAGGGACGAAGCGCCGTCGACGAATCTATGGTGACGGGCGAATCCATGCCCATCACGAAAGAGCCCGGTTCGCGGGTCATCGGGGGCACGATGAACACATCCGGCGCGCTCGTCATGCGCGCGGAGAAAGTGGGCCGCGACACGATGCTGGCCCGCATCGTGCAAATGGTGGCCGACGCCCAGCGCAGCCGCGCGCCGATCCAGCGTTTGGCCGACGACGTCTCGGGATACTTCGTGCCCGCCGTGATTTTGGTCGCCATCATAGCCTTTATCGGCTGGGCGGTTTGGGGCCCCGCGCCGGCGATGAGCTATGGTCTGATCGCGGCGGTCGCGGTCTTGATTATTGCATGCCCCTGCGCGCTGGGCCTGGCGACGCCGATGTCGATCATGGTGGGCGTCGGCAAGGGCGCGCAGGCCGGCATCTTGATCAAGGACGCCGCCGCGCTGGAGCGCCTAGAAAAGGTCGATACTCTTGTCGTCGACAAAACGGGTACCCTGACAGAGGGCAAGCCTAAGGTCGTCGCCGTCGCGCCGTCGTTGGGTTGGACCGAAAGCGATGTCATCCGGCTGGCGGCGAGCCTCGAACGCGCCAGCGAACATCCGCTGGCTCACGCGATCATCGCGGCAGCGGACGCGGCCAAGTTGACCCTGTCGAACCCAGCGCAGGTGGAGTCCCCGGTCGGCAGAGGCATCCTAGGGCTGGTCGATGGGCGGCGCGTCGTCCTGGGCAACAGCGCTTTCCTTCGCGAACATGGCGTCGTGACTACGCCGCTCGAAGGCGTGGCTGACGGCTACCGGCGCGATGGGGCCACAGCGATTTTTGTAGGCGTCGACGGCGCGCTGGCGGGCGTCATCGGGATCGCGGACCCGGTGAAGGACAGCACGCGTCCCGCGCTGGCTGGCCTGGCGAAAGTGGGCGTGCGCGTGATTATGCTGACCGGCGACAATCGCGTCACCGCTCAGGCCGTCGCGCGCCAGCTCGGCATTGCGGACGTCGAAGCGGACGTACTGCCCGACCAAAAAAGCGCGATCGTGCTGCGCCTCAAGAACGAAGGCCGCGTAGTCGCCATGGCGGGCGACGGGGTGAACGATGCGCCGGCCTTGGCCGCTGCGGATGTCGGGATTGCGATGGGGACGGGAACCGATGTCGCCATCGAAAGCGCGGGCGTGACGCTGCTGAAGGGCGATCTCATGGGGATCGTCAAGGCGCGGAGGCTTAGCCAAGCGACCATGAGGAACATCCGGCAGAACCTGTTCTTCGCCTTCGTCTACAACGCGCTGGGCGTGCCGCTGGCCGCCGGGCT
>DMER01000096.1:5731-6092 GCA_003451645.1 Alphaproteobacteria bacterium
CATCGCGGCGGCGGCGATGGCCTTGTCGTCCGTCAGCGTAATCGCGAACGCCCTTCGATTGCGGGGTTTGTCTCTCTGATGATGAAGTGAGGAGGATCGCTGTGCCCGGCTTTGAAGCCAAGACCTTCATGCCCGCCAAGCTGGATGCGGTGTTCGAGTTTCTCGACACGCCCGCGAAGGCCGGCGGTCATATGGAAAAGCCATCCATGATGATGATGGGCGGCAGCATGACCTACGAAACCGACGCACGCGGTGGCCGGGAAGTGGGGTCCGTGATCACCATGGGTGGCAATTTTTTGTGGCTCCGGCTGTCGGTCCGCGAGACTGTGGTCGAGCGCGAGCCGCCACGGCGCAAGGTCTG
>DMER01000096.1:6298-6636 GCA_003451645.1 Alphaproteobacteria bacterium
GAGCCGCCACGGCGCAAGGTCTGGGAAACGCAGGGCGCACAGCAGCTCTTGATCATGGAGCGCTACCGTATGGGCTTCGACATCAAGCCGGACGGGCAGGGCTCGGCCCTCAGCGTCTGGATCGATTACGATTTGCCGCCGTCCGGCTTTTGGCGCTTGGCGGGTTACCTGGTCGCGCCAGTCTATGCGCGCTGGTGCGTCGGGCGGATGGCTGGCGATGCTAGCCGTAGCCATGGCGGTACGCCGGCCGTGATAGGTCCACGTCCTCAAGCCTAAAGGAAATCTATGAACATAGGCGAAGCAGCGAAGCGGTCGGGCGTCTCGGCGAAGATGATCCG
>DMER01000096.1:6828-7237 GCA_003451645.1 Alphaproteobacteria bacterium
GCGTCTCGGCGAAGATGATCCGCTACTATGAGGACGCGGGCCTGATCGCAAAGGCGGCCCGATCCCTAGTAGGCTATCGGCACTTTGAAGATACGGACATTCACCGGCTGCGCTTCATCCATCGCGCCCGGGAGTTGGGTTTCTCGATTCCCCGTATCGTCGAACTTTTGAGCCTTTGGGACGATAAGACCCGAAGCAATAGCCAGGTCAAACGTCTGGCCGAAAGTCATATCGGCGATCTTCAGCGTGAGATCGCCGCGCTGCGCAGCGTGGTCAAAACGCTCGAACGCCTCTCCGAGTCTTGCCTGGGCGATGGCCGCGCGCATTGCCCAATCCTCGAAGACCTTGCCAATGCCGCGGGGACCCGAAAAGTTTCGAAGCAGAAACCGAAGGGCTCGCGCCTCGGCTA
>DMER01000096.1:7420-7858 GCA_003451645.1 Alphaproteobacteria bacterium
CCGAAGGGCTCGCGCCTCGGCTAAGTGCGGATTCAGCGGGATTTAATGGATCGAAGCGTCACTTGACGCGCTTGAGTTCGCCATAATCGCCCGATGTCTTAAGCGTGATGGTCACGTCTTGCGTTCCGCGGTTCCGCCAGAACCAGCCATGGGCGCCGTCGAATGCGGCGACCAGTTCGCCGCTGTCGGTCTGAACCTCGCGTCCTTTGCGGTAGCTGGTCTCAGAGCCGGATGTTGCAGTGCCGTGCAGGTCGTAATTCACGACGCCGCCGGTGACCTCCCAGACAAACGTCGCTTTGGCGCCTTTGCGCATCGTCAATTTGTACTCCGTGCCCTCGGACGGCTTGAGCGTGAAGCTCAAATCGTCTGACTCTCCGGTGGGAGGGGCGGCGGGCGCATCGGCGGCTGGTTCCGATGTGGCTTGCTCAGCCTGGGCAT
>DMER01000096.1:8049-11776 GCA_003451645.1 Alphaproteobacteria bacterium
GGCTTGCTCAGCCTGGGCAGTTTCAACGGGCGGCGTTTCGATCGTTGGTTCGGCCGGCGGCTCAGCGACGGACTCTGTAGTTGGCGTGACTTCGCCTGGCAGAGCGGCCTGTGCAGTCGCTGTCGGGGCTTTCTGCTCGTCTGAATGCGCCTCGGCGGCGAGCTGTTGCTTGATTTCGCCCATTTTCTTGAGGCCAAGCGCGCCGCCGACGCCCGTCGGGTCGATGGCGTATTCCGACGGTAGAACGATCGTCACCAAGATGACGACAGCGGCGGCTAGCGCGATCAAAGTGGACCGGATGAGTTGGGCGGTGGTGGGCAGATCGGCGTCGGAAGGTTTGTTGGCGTTGAACATGACGAGCCTCTTAGGTGCGGTCGATGAAATAGCCCGTCATATGCAGGCCAATGAGAATGAAGCCCGCCGCCATCATGGCGACGTTTGCGGTATAGGCGGTGCGCCAAAACGACGGACTGCGCCGCCAAAAGCCCATGAGTATCAGGATCGCGCCCAGCGCCAGCAGCTGGCCGATCTCGACGCCGACGTTGAAGGCGATGAGATTGGGCAACAGCCCATCCGGCGAAATCTGATAATCCTGAACCTTCGTCGCCAGACCGAAGCCATGGAAGAGCCCGAAGATCAACGTCGCCGCCTTGGTGTCCGGCTGAAATCCGAACCACGTCTGGTAGGCGCCTAGATTGTCAAGCGCCTTATAGACAACCGACAGGCCAATGATCGCGTCGATCAAATAGGCGCTCATCGTGACGTTGAAGAAGACGCCCGCCAACATCGTCGTCGAATGCCCGATGGCGAACAAGGTGACGTAGATCGTGATGTCGCGAAGCCGGTACAGGAAGAAAATCACGCCTGCCAAGAACAGTAGATGATCGTAGCCGGTGATCATGTGCTTCGCGCCGAGATAGGCGAAGGGGAACAGATGGACGCCGGTGATCTCTTGGATGTAGCCCTTGTCCCCATCGGCGACGCCGTGTGCGGCAGCCTGACTCGACAACAACAGCGCGACGGCGAACAGCGCTGCGGTCCGCCAAAGACGAGAACTCATTTACCCTCCCGGACCATACCGCGGACGCTAGTCTGCAGCAGCGCTCGCGATTTGACACGATCCTCCCCTAGGGGATAGGATACGACATGTCAAGTAAACACGTGCACGCCACGCATTCCGACATCGCCAAACGACTCCGCCGGGCCGAGGGTCACCTTCGCAGCGTCGTGGAGATGATCGAGGCTGGACGTCCCTGCCTCGACATTGCGCAGCAATTGCACGCCGTCGAGAAGGCGGTGTCTCAGGCGAAGAAAACTTTGATCATGGATCATTTGCAGAACTGCCTGGACGAAGCGGGCGAGCCGCTGGCGCCTGAGCAAAAGCGAGCCTTGAAGCAGTTCCAAGATATTACGAAATACATTTAAGCCCCATGGCCGATTTCGCTGCGCTGCTCCAGCAAGGATCGGCCCACGCCTGGCTCTTTATCCCCAGCGCGATCGTGCTGGGGGTGTTGCATGGTTTGGAGCCTGGCCACTCCAAGACCATGATGGCGGCCTTCATCGTCGCCATTCGCGGGACGGTCGGCCAAGCGATGTTGCTGGGCGTTGCGGCGACGATCTCGCACACTGCCATCGTATGGGTGATCGCGTTGGGTGGGATGTATCTATGGCAAGGCCTGACGGCGGAGGCTGCGGAACCCTATCTGCAACTGGCGTCGGGTGCGGCCATCGGAGCCTTGGCGATATGGATGCTATGGCGCCCGGGCGTCTGGCTGCGCCCCGCGGAAACACGCGAACACAATCACGGCCACGATCATCCTCACGATCATGCCCATCCGCACGATCATGGGCCGGCTGGGCACACCCATGAAACGTTGTGGACCGATGGCGTCCCGCTGGCGCAAGACGCGGACGACGCTCATTCCCGGGCGCATGCCGCAGCGATCAAGCAGCGATTCCACGGACAACCGGTCACCAATTGGCAGATCGCGCTCTTCGGTCTGACCGGTGGGTTGATCCCATGCCCTGCGGCGGTCACCGTGCTGATCCTTTGCTTGCAGTTGAAGGAAATCGCCTTGGGCGCAACGCTTGTCTTAAGTTTCTCTATCGGTCTGGCGTTGGTGCTGGTAGCGGTCGGCGTCGTGGCCGCACTGAGCACGCGCGAGGCCACTCGCCGGTCACTCTGGTTCGCCCGCGTCACATTTGCCGCTCCCTATCTATCGGGCGTGTTGATGCTGGGCGTTGCGGTCTACATGATCGCGCACGGCTGGGCTGGGTTGGGAGCGCCCGATCCTTTCCAATGGCTCTACGCCGCGCAAGGGTGGATACATGTTGAATTGCGCGCCTTTCTGACTGGTTTCGCCAAGACGGGCGACTGGTCCGCGTTGCTATCGGTCGCGCCCTTCGGCGTCGCTTTCGGCGCGGTCCACGCGCTGACGCCCGGCCATGGCAAGTCGATCCTCGCGACCTATTTGGCCGGATCGCGCTTGGCGCTGTTGAAAGGCGTTGGTGTGGCAGGCGTTTTGTCCATGACCCATGTGGGCATGTCGGTGGTCCTCGCGCTGACCGCTGCGCCCTTGATCGAAAAATCGCTCGTCGGCGCGGGCCGCGCGCCGCTGCTCGAACTGCTCAGCTATGGGATTCTAGGGCTGATCGGGTTTTGGTTTTTGGTTCGTTCGGTTCTCAATTCCGGCCATCACCATGGAGAACGGGAGGGCTATTCGGTCGGCATCGTTGCAGGTTTGATCCCTTGCCCGTTGACCTTGTTCGTCATGATCGCGGCCATGGCGATGGGCGTGCCGTACGCCGGTCTCGTCTTCGCCGCCGCGATGATGCTGGGGGTGGCGTTGACGTTGGGATCGCTTGCCGCCGGCGTTGTCTTGCTGCGTGGGCAAGCTGTGGCTTGGATCGAGCGGCACGGCGCGTCGTTGGAGGCTATCGGAAGGGTTCTCGATGGCGCCACTGGAACGGGGTTATTGATCTTCGCGTCGGCATACTTTTTACGTGGGGGCTGACCACGCGGGTTCAAGATTTAGACCAAGTCGTATGACGCGCGTCCGCAGTACCCTGCCTTAACGATCCGACGCCATCCGGTATCCCACGCCCGGTTCGGTGAAGATCAGCTTGGGCTGCGCCGCGTCGTCGCCGAGTTTATCGCGGATATGGCCGACGGCGATGCGGAGGTAATGCGTGTCGGCGGCATGCGCAGGCCCCCAGATGGCGGTCAACAATTGCTTGTGGCTGACCAATCGCCCGGGATTGCGTGCCAAAAAAGCGAGGACGTCGAACTCCTTGCGGGTCAGGCTGACCTCCGCGCCCGCCATAGCGACGGTCCGCGCCGCGAAGTTGACGGTCAAGGGGCCGATAGAGACGCTGGCCGGTTCCCGCCCACGCTCAGCGCCTTTGCGCAGCAGCGCGCGCAATCGGGCGGTCAATTCACCGGTGCCGAAGGGCTTGGTGACGTAGTCGTCAGCGCCGGCATCCAGCGCCGCGATTTTCTCGGCCTCGCCGTCGCGCACGGACAGCACGAGGATCGGCACGCGCGACCAGTCCCGGATGGCGGCGATGACCGCCTTGCCGTCCATGTCGGGCAGGCCCAGATCGAGAATGACGCAATCGGGCAGAGCGGTCGCCGCCTTGTCGATCCCGGTGCGGCCCCGGTCGGCTTCGATCACCTCATGCCCCTCGGCGGCGAGCGCGATGCCGAGATAGAGCCGGATCAGCGCTT
>DMER01000019.1:0-525 GCA_003451645.1 Alphaproteobacteria bacterium
GGCGTGACGTTCTGGCAGGCCAAGCCATTGCGGGCGTCGTCCAGTTCGCGCCCGCCTCGTCCGACCTGACACCGGAAGCGACCGAAGCATTGACCACCCTAGCGCAATCCTTGCGGACGCAGAACCTGCGCGTCCAGCTCGCAGGCTATAGCGGTCCTGCAGGCAATACCGCCAATGACAGCCGCCGCCTGTCGCTTCTGCGCACACTGGCGGTCAGAAACTTCCTAGGTACCCAAGGCGTTCCCCGGGCGATGGTCAACGTGCTGGCGATGGCGGGGGCTTTGGAGGGCAGCGCCGAACGGGTCGACGTCTTGGTAAGGACAGATCAATTGCCTAAGCTAGGGCTACAGGCCCCGCAATAGTCGCGCTGGCAGCTGGCTACTCAGCCGCAAGTCCATGGAACTGCAGCGCGGCGAGCCGGGCATAAAGCCCGCCGCGTTGCAATAATTCAGCATGGGTTCCTTGCGACACGATTTGGCCGGCTTCGATCACGACAATACGGTCCGCCCGCTGAACAGTTGCAAG
>DMER01000019.1:798-5955 GCA_003451645.1 Alphaproteobacteria bacterium
ACCATGCGCTCGCTTTCGGCGTCCAGCGCGCTGGTGGCCTCATCCAGGAGCAAGATTGGTGCGTTCCGCAGCAGCGCGCGCGCCATTGCAATCCTTTGCCGTTGGCCGCCAGAGAGCGTCACGCCGCGCTCGCCAATCAGGGTATCAATGCCCTGGGGCAAGGCCTCGATGAAACCACTCGCCTGGGCTGCCGCCGCCGCGGCCTTGATATCATCGAGGCTCGCATCCGGACGGCCATACCGAATATTCTCGGCAACGCTGGTGCCGAAGATGATCGGGTCTTGGGAGACGACGGCAATGCGTTCGCGAACTGCCTGCGGACTGGCTAAGCGGATATCGGCACCATCAATCAGCACACGGCCGATTTGCGGATCATAGAAGCGCTGAAGCAGTTGCAGGACCGTGGACTTACCCGCGCCGCTAGGCCCGACCAAAGCCACGGTTTCACCTGGATTGATCGCCAAACTAAAGCCATGGAGGGCAAATGTGTCCGGCCGCGAGGGATAGGAAAAGCTCACGGCATCGAACTGAACCGAACCCAAAGCGGGCTTGGGTAAGGTCACCGGATTGGCTGGCGCCTCAATGACTGGCCTGATCGCCAAGATCTCGCCCAGCCGCTCACTTGCGCCCGCAGCCTGGTTGATCTCCGCCCAAACCTCGCTCAAGGCACCAAAGCTGCCAGCGACGAGAATCGCGTAGAGCATGAACTGACTTAGTTCGCCAAAGGTCATGTTGCCGGCCAGGACCTGATGCGCCCCGAACCACAAGACGCCCACAATAGCTGAGAACACCAAGACAATGGCCAGACATGTCAGCAGTGCGCGGACCAGTATCCGCCGGGCGGCGGTTTTAAAGGACAGCTCAACCGCCTCATGAAATCGTGCGCGGTCGTGAACCTCATGCGTGAAGGCCTGCACCGTCTGGACGGCACCTAACGCCTCGCTTGCATAGGCCGCGGTATCTGCGACCCGGTCTTGCGATTTACGCGACCATTGCCGGACCGACCGTCCCATGAGCAACAAAGGTAAAACGACCGCCGGAATTGCAACAAGAACCAAGCCCGTGAGCGCAGGACTGGTGATGGCGAGCATGACCAGGCCGCCTGCGAGCATGACCAAATTGCGCAAGGCAATCGACACACTGGACCCAACAGCGGTCTGGATAAGCGTTGTATCACTGGTCAGGCGGGAGATGAGTTCCCCCGTCTTGGTCACTTCAAAGAAGGCAGGAGATAGCGTCAACAGGTGTGAAAACACCGCCTTGCGCAAATCAGCAACAACACGCTCGCCCACCCATGTCACAAAGTAGAAGCGAAAGGCAGTGGCAACCGCCAAAACGCCCGCAACACCCAGAAGGGCAAGGAACACATTATCGATGTGGCCCGCGTTCTCCCGGGAAAACCCTTGATCGATGAGATGCTTAACGGCAACCGGCAGCGCCAGAGATGCCCCCGCGGCCGCGCCGAGCGCGACCATGGCCGCAATCATGACCCGCCAATATGGCGTCAGAAACGGCAACAGGACCCACAACGCGCGCAATTCGGCCTTCTTTGCCGTCGCAGCCGTTGCAATCACCGCCTGATCGTTCCGCGTGTCCGTCAAATACCATCATCCATGAAGCAAGTCGCCCTATGCCCTTCGCACGGAGCCCCAATTGCCGCAATTGCAAAGTGGCGCTGGAAAGGTGTTTGAACGCCCTTGCACTGATGGCACATTGCCGCTATACGACCGCCCTTCCACTGCATCCCGTTCTTCCTTTGGCCAAGCGGGCCATGGAGAGGCGGTCATTTACAGACGACCAGACATCGCGCCAGGAACTGATCGACATGAAGAGCGAAGGCCACCCCGACTACCATTTCATTACCGTGGTCCTGAACGACGGTACGAAGTATCTAACGCGCTCGACCTGGGGCAGCGAAGGCGATGTGCTGACACTCGACATCGATCCCACCACCCATCCAGCGTGGACAGGCGGCGGTCAGCAAATCCTGGACCGCGCGGGCCGCGTGTCCAAATTCAACAAGAAGTTCGAAGGGATCGGCCTTACCAAGAAAGGCTAAGCTTCCTTGCCGCCGAAAAAGGCGTGCAGCTTGTTGATCTGGCTAATGGCGCCTGGCACTGGCGCTGCATTCGCATAGAGCGAGACATCAAGCCGCTCAACACGCTCATAAAGCTGCGCACTGCGATCCAACAAGTCGACGAGCTTAACGGGAAGCACGTCTGCGGCTTCCGGCCTGCGGCCCAGGCAAATCTCTTTCGCACCCAAACGGTACTTCTCGCGGCCCGCCTCCTCCTCGGACATCTCGCCTTCCGAGACCGCTCGCTGAACAAGCAGCCAAGACGCGATTTGCATCAAACGGGTCGTCAGCCGCATGCTCTCGCCTGCGTAAGCCAAGGCGGCCTTGGACGGCAGCGCGCGGGATTCTTGCCGGCCGCGCCCATCAAGATAGGTCGCCGTTTCTTCCACCATCGCCATGCCGTCGGCGAAGATCTTTTGGAACATCTCTGAGCCGGCAAACGCACGCGCGTTACCGAAGGGGAAACTCTGGGGCTGCGAATTGTGCGACATCAACTAACTTCACCTTTGTTGCAGCACGCCGGGGGTCTCTTGATCGCAACGACACTGCAGAGCAGCGTTCAGATCAAGATTAAGTTCGCCTACTAACCCGAACCTGCGTTAACTTTGCATGAAAGCCACAAGCGGCATTCGCGATCCCCTGATGCAGGCCTCACGCCAAGACGGACGTCCTCGAATAGCACGCCTTTGCGGCGTTGACGGCTGCAAATACGGCTGGATCGCGCTTCTTTGTGAGATCAATCTTTCGAACATTGAATGGCGCCTGGCGCGAAGCTGGAATGGCTTGACACTCACGGACGAGGTCATCGCAGTCGACATGCCGATAGGACTTGCCGCGCGCGGCAAGCGCGGCTGCGACGAGGCCGCCCGCAAGGACCTTGGCCGCAAAGCGTCCAGCGTCTTTCCGATGCCAGTGAGGGAGGTCTTTGCGTTTGAGGAATATGCGCAAGCCAACGTCTGGTCCAAAGCCAATGGCCATGGCGGCGTTGTAAAGCAAGCGTGGCATTTGGGGCCAAAGGTGCTGGAGCTGGAAGCAGCCGCACTTAGCGGGCAGCATCCTTCGATTTTTGAAGCCCACCCTGAGTTGGCCTTTGCGCGCATCAACAACGGCACCCCTCTCCCACCGAAACGCAGCACACTGGGTCTGAGCGAGCGGCTGAAACTCTTGGAGGATCATGGCATCGCAGGCCTTGATCGGCACCTCGCGCAAATGCCAAAGGGCGGCCTGAAACCGGACGATCTTGTCGATGCCGCGGTGCTGCTTTTGACCGCTCAGCGCATCGCGACTGGACGGGCCCGCTGTCTGCCCGATGAACCGCTCATCAACGCACAGGGCCTGCCGATGGCGATTTGGGTTTAGGATTTCCGCCCGAACAAAGTGTCGGCGGCTGCGAGGTGCTTCTGTTTGCTCTCAAGTGCGGCGCGAACGCGGACGATCTCGCCCTCCAACTCAACGATCCGCATCTCGAGCTCAGCGACTGACAACCGCGACAAATCGAGGCTGCCAAGGGCCTGGGGCTTCGGTCGAGGCTCATTGTCATCAAGGCTCATCGCGATCACCGTTGCATTCCACAAAGGCATCCAGGGATAGTGTGTCTCCCCGACAATGGTCAGCGCAAGCCCGTAATCACACAAAACTTCCGCAAGGAGACAAAGCGATGTCCCAAACACCAAAAACCATGCGCGCCGTCGAGGCGGGAACCGTGGACGGCAAGCCTGCCCCCGTTTTGCACGAACGGCCGGTGCCGGAGCCTGGCCCCGGACAAATCCTGCTCAAGGTGGCCGCGACCGCCTTGAACCGCGCCGACTTGTTGCAGGTCTCGGGGCTCTATCCCCCGCCACCTGGCGCGCCAGCGACCTTGGGGCTGGAGGCCTCGGGGACAGTCGTGGACACAGGCCCCGGCGTGACCCGCTGGAAATTGGGTGACGCCGTTTGGGTGCTGCTGCCCGGCGGTGGCTATGCGGAATATTGCGTGGCCGATGAAGGCTCGGCTCTGCCGGTCCCCAAAGGCATCAGCCTGGTTGAGGCCGCGTCCCTACCCGAGGCCTACTTCACGGTCTGGACAAATGTGATGGACCGTTGCCGGCTCCAGCCTGGTGAGGCGTTTCTCGTGCATGGCGGCTCGAGCGGGATTGGCACCGCTGCGATTCAGCTCTTCGCGCAACGCGGCCATCCGGTCTTTACAACCGCAGGCACGCCAGACAAATGCCACGCCTGCACACAGCTCGGCGCCACGCTCGCCATCAACTACAGAACCCAAGATTTCGTTGAAACCATCAAAACCGCGACCCAAGGCAAAGGTGTTGACGTCATCCTCGACATGGTTGGCGGCGACTATATCGCCAAGAACATTCAGCTTCTGAAAACCGAGGGCCGCCTGGTCAATATCGCTTACCAAATGGGCGCAGAGGTCAAAATCAATTTCCTGCAGGTTCTGCTCAAGCGCTTGACCATCACCGCCTCGACCTTGCGAGTGCGCAGCCCGGCTGAAAAGGCCGCCATTGGCCGCGCGCTTGAGCGGGAGGTCTGGCCGCTGTTGAACGGGGGCAAAATCAAACCCGTGGTTGACCGCACCTACCCGCTGGAGGACGCAAAGGCAGCCCTGGAGCGCATGGCCGCCAGCGCCCATGTTGGGAAGATTATCCTTACAATTTAGTAGGATGGCATCACCCTTGCCGCAAGCACGACTTCGGGCTAAGAGAGGGTATTCCCAGGCAGCTTAGTGAGTGAGCGCCAGGTCCGGTGGCAAAGGAGCCCCGGCGCACAAGAAAGGTTTGACCGAATGACCCAGCCCCTGATGCCCAAGGCGACCGCCATGTGGCTGATCAACAATACAGCGTTAACCTTCGAGCAGATTGCCGAGTTCTGTACCCTTCATCAGCTTGAAGTAAAGGCGATGGCGGACGAAACGCACCCAGAGCGGATCATTCCGCTGGACCCCGTGATGACCGGCCAATTGACCCGCCAGGAGATCGAAGCGGCCGAGAAGGACCCGCGCAAGCGCCTTGTGCAGTCCAAATCGCGCTACGAGGTCCCGGAAAGCAAGAGCAAAGGCAAGCGCCGGCAGCGTTATGTGCCTG
>DMER01000019.1:6141-6264 GCA_003451645.1 Alphaproteobacteria bacterium
GCGCCGGCAGCGTTATGTGCCTGTTTCGCGGCGTCAGGACCGGCCCGATGCGATCTACTGGATCCTGCGCAACCACCCCGAGATGCCCGATTCCGAGATCGGCAAGCTGGTCGGCACCACCAA
>DMER01000019.1:6553-8014 GCA_003451645.1 Alphaproteobacteria bacterium
GATCCGGTGACCTTAGGCTTGTGCACCCAGTTGGACCTCGATTTGGCAGTTGAGCGCGCGCAAGCCCTGAAAGTTAAAACGTCCGGCGGCGACGGGGCCAAGCTCAAACCGGCGCAGGACAGCGTCAAAGCAGCACAAGAGGCGGCATCGAATCCTTCGATGAAGTATGATCCGGCCTCTGTCTATTCCTCGATGCAGAAATTCAAGGGCCGCACCTAACCAAGGCGCGGCGGCCCAGGCACGCCAGCAGGCTGTGGACGCGGCTCGTGCTCTGCTGGGCCGCGCTGCGCCATGCGCACGGCAATGAACACCGCGTAGAGCGCATGGACGACGCCAGCGAAGTAGAACAATCCCTCAACGCCGATACGGGCTACGATCTCTGCTGCCACAAAGGGGCCAATCGTCGCCGCCACGCCATAGGTGAACAAGATCCCGCTCGCCATCTCTGTCAGCTCTGTTGGTGAGGCACGATCATTGAGATGCGCATTGGCCAATGACCCGATCGGGAAGGCGGATGCACCATATGCGAACGCGCCCGCGAACATCACGGCCTGTGCGACGGCCCCCAGAAACGGCGCCAAGGCCAAGGTCAGGCTTGCGCCAACAGCAATGACCGCCGCTGCAAGAATGACGATCCTGCGGTCCACGAAATCTGACATACGCCCTAACGGCCATTGCGCGAGCGCGCCGCCAAAGATCACTGCGGACATGAAAAGCGCCACACCGTTCTGATCAAGGCCGCGGGCCTGCGCAAAACTGATCGCCAAGGTCCAGAACGCGCCCCCTGCCAGCCCGACGACGATCGCGCCGAAAAAACCCGCAGGCGAAAGGGTGTAAAGCCTCAAGACGGGCAATCGGACCCGGCCTGGCCGTTGCGGTTCGCTTTGCACGGTCAAACAAACCGGCATCAAACACAGCATGGTCAGGATTGCTGTCAGTGTGAAGAGCCAAGCCCCTGAGGGGTGCGCCAATGTGAACAAGTAGTTGCCACCAACAAGCGCCAGCGAATTCAGTGTCGCATAGGTCGTGAACACCCGGCCGCGATTGGCATTGTTGGCCTGACTATTGAGCCAGCTCTCAATGATGGCGTACATGCCGGCCGCTGCAAACCCGATCCCCGCCCGCAAGAGGCTCCAAAGCCAAGGCTCAACTAGCAAGGGATGAACAAGAACGAGGGTCGCGGTGAGGGATGCCAAAACTGAAAATCCGCGCACATGCCCGACCCTGCGCAGAAAGGTGGGCGTCATCGCGCTGCCCAGAACAAATCCCGCAAAGAAGGTCGTGCCTATCCAGCCGATCTCGCGCACGCTGAAACCATCGAGCTCCGCGCGCGCGGGAACCAACGTCGCTTGCAGGCCATTGGCGAGCAGCAACAGAACCGCACAACTCAAGAGAGCCGCAATTTTGGAGAGGTCAGCGAGAGAGAAACTTGCCATTGGCCTAGTGGTCCGAATCTGACAT
>DMER01000019.1:8215-8770 GCA_003451645.1 Alphaproteobacteria bacterium
AGTGGTCCGAATCTGACATTTGCATCCCGTTGATACAGCGACCGACGCAAATGTCAGGTTCAAAAGCTCCACTAGGAGACTTTGCGTTGCAAAGAGCATCTAACCCAGGAACCCGGGCACTTACACTTCAATCTTACGCGACACCAATACGCGGCGGCCCGCCATGCGCCGACTGCGAAGGCCCATAGGCCTTGTCCAGCACATGCGTTGAACGCTCTGCCAAATGCATCGCTTCGGACAGAAGCTGCAGAATGCGGATGTTGTTGTCCAGGACTGACCGCGCTTCCACGCGCTGATCATCAGCGATCTTGACCGACCGCAAGATCAGGTCGCGGCGGACGGCGCCGAGAATATCCTCCAGCCGGTAGCCGTTGGGATTGGAATCGGACGACAGGAAATGGGTCATGGGACACCTCATCAGAAGGCCCCAATTGCACCACGCTGACCCTTAAGGCGGCGTTGCGCGAGGAGGTCGCCCGGACACCTTGTCTGCTTAACGAGACCTTACTATCGTCCCGCCCAACACCGCCATGACAGGGAGCATGCCAATGGCCA
>DMER01000019.1:8950-10460 GCA_003451645.1 Alphaproteobacteria bacterium
GGAGCATGCCAATGGCCAAGAAAACCAAAGTCAAGCCAAAGGCCAACAAGAGCAAACCCGCCAAGCCGCCCACGGCCAAGGCCAAAGCAAAGTCTGCACCGGCCGCGCGCACGGCCAAACTAGCGAAGACGGCCAAGAAACCCGCCCGGGCCAAAAGCCGGATCACCCCTTACGCCACAGACCTCGACAAAACGCCGGCCAACTATGTACCGCTATCCCCCATCACCTTCCTTGAGCGCTCTGCGCGTACCTTTCCTGATCATGTCGCCGTCATCCATGGAGACCTCCGGCGCACCTATACTCAGTTCTATCAACGCACCAGGAAATTGGCCTCCGCGCTAACCAGGCGAGGGATCAAGAAATTCGACACGGTGGCACTTTTGGCGCCAAACATCCCGGCCATGCTGGAGGCGCATTACGGTGTGCCCATGGCGGGTGCGGTGATCAACACCATCAATTACCGCCTCAGCCCCGCGGAAGTCGCCTTCATCCTCGACCATGGTGAGGCCAAGGTCTTCATCGTCGACCGGGAGTTTGGCGAACTGGCGGCCCAAGCGCTGCAGCTCTGTAAGGCTAAGCCCTATGTCATCGGGATTGACGATGGCTTTGATGGCGGCATGCTGATCGGCGAGATCGAATATGAGGCCTTCATTGAGACTGGCGACGCGGACTTCGTGTGGTCCCCGCCAGCGGATGAGTGGGATGCCATCGCGCTGAACTACACCTCAGGGACAACGGGCAATCCCAAGGGCGTCGTCTATCACCACCGGGGCGCCTATCTTTTGGCGCTCGGCAATATCATCTCAGCAGCGATTGCGCGCCACCCTGTCTATTTGTGGTCGGTGCCGATGTTCCATTGCAATGGTTGGTGTTTTACCTGGTCACTATCGGTTGTGGCCGGCACGCATGTCTGTTTGCGGCGCGTGACCGCCGCCAACATGTATGAGGCGGCAGCGCGGTATGGCGTTACGCATATGTGCGGCGCGCCGATTGTCATGAGCATGCTCGTCAATGCGACGGAGGCGGAACGCCGCGATCTCAGCAACCGCATTGAATTCATGACTGCTGCAGCGCCGCCTCCCGCTGCAACGCTGGCCCGGATGGAGGCTGCGGGCTTTGCGGTCAACCACGTCTATGGCCTGACCGAGACCTATGGTCCGGCGGTCGTCAACGCCTGGCACGCCGAATGGGATCGGATGCCGCTTGATGAGCGAGCCAAAACCAAGGCGCGCCAGGGTGTCCGCTATGCGGTCCTCGAAGACCTCAAGATCATGGACCCTGAGACCATGAAGCCTGTGCCGCAAGACGGTCAAACCATGGGCGAGGTGATGTTCCGCGGCAATGTTGTGATGAAGGGCTACCTCAAAAATCCCAAAGCGACAAAGGCGGCTTTCAAGGGCGGTTGGTTCCATTCCGGCGATTTGGGGGTGTGCCATCCTGATGGCTATATCCAACTCAAGGACCGCTCCAAGGACATCATCATCTCTGGCGGCGAGAACATCTCCTCCAT
>DMER01000001.1 GCA_003451645.1 Alphaproteobacteria bacterium
GGCCCCAATCAACATGTCCCTATCTTGGCCCTTACGGCCAACGCCTTTGCCGAGGATGGGGAACGTTGCCGGGCCGCGGGCATGAACGACCACCTCACCAAACCGATCCGCAAGGCCGCCCTTCAGGCAGCGCTCCTGAAACACGTTCCGCAAAAGACTGCGGCAGAAGACGCCCCCCCCGCTGAGCCGCTTGGGACCGGCGCGCTGAGTGAACTCGTTGAGGACTTTGGCCAAGCGGGCGCCGCGCGGTTGTTCACGACCTTTGTCAAGGAGCAAGGCTCAGAGATCGCAGTGATGGCCACGGCGGAGCGCTCAAGCTTGAGGCGCATGGCGCACTCTCTCAAGAGTTCCGCGCGCCTGTTTGGGGCCTCGCGCCTGGGCGATTTGGCGGAAGCACTGGAGGCGGAGGCGACAGACGCCGCGCCTGACGCGCTGTCAGCCAAGATCGCGGAAATCGCCGCCTGCTTCGCGGAAAGCTGCAAAGCAATCAAGACCAAGTTGGCGGCCTAACGGGCCGAGGCGAGGTTCGTGCGCGGGTGGATGAACCCTTTGGCCGTATAGGTGCGCGAGCCCCATTGGCGGCCCGGCGTGTACCAGACCTTCAGCATGCTCCAATCATTGTTCGGTGAGACGTCCTTGACCGGCGCGCTCAGATAGATCTTCCCATCATTGAGCCAGTTGGAGTGATCGATCACCATGGTCCGGGAATCAACGATCTTGCGGACAACGGCGACATGCCCGCGGCGCGTGGTCCGGTAGCCATTCATGACCAGCACGGCGCCGACTTGCGGAGACCTGGAACGGATATACTTGCCCGCCGCCAAGTCCCACCAGCGATTGGCGTTGCCAAAGATGTTCACACCCGACGCTTGCCGGGCAAAGGGGACGCATTGCAGATAACGCCCAGCGCGCACCACGCGCGGCTCGCCAATGGCCGCCAGATTGACAGGGTCTGAAAGCGGGACATCGGCCACAAAGCCATGCCCACGCGATTTCTTGCGGCCGCGCTTCTCGGCTTGCTTGCGTGGCTCATAGGGCAGGAGAGCGATGTTCGCGTCATCGCGACGGGTGTACAGGTCTTGGCCACGGCGCAGGTCATCCGAATTGAGCAGCGGGCCGCCCACGTCTATCCCGGCTGGCAACACGGCAAAACGCGTATGGGTCGTCTTTGGGACCACCATGTCGGCCGAATGCACGGTCTCGGCGCTGACAGTCGAACGCAGACGCGGCTCATTATACGAAGCATCTTGAGGCATAGTTGCGCAGCCCGCCAAGGCAACGCCAGCTATAAAGAGCGTCGTAATAGAAGCGCTGAGGTCTTTCATCACAGCCGTTACCCCGTTATTAGCGGTCGTCTTAAACATTGACCTATCCGTTAACGCGGGCCGGTAACTGCCGCCTAAAAATCGTGTTGTCAAACGTTTCATTTGACCTCCGCCTCTTGACTTTCAATATTTAGCTACGTGCCGCCCCTTCGTCCCCAGATATTGGATCGGTATTGCGTCATCCAGCCGCACAAAAGCCCTAGTTGTGTGGATTTCACCATAGCAGCCCTCTGCTCGAACGGGCATCGGGCCCGATAAAGCCGCTGACCTCATAGACGCGCCCGCCATAGCGTTGGCTGTCCATGTGCCAGACCCGCACGCGGCTCCAGTCGTTGCTGCGAGAGACATCCATCACGGGCGTGTCGAGTTGCGTCTTGAGGTCATTGCCCCAATTGGCGTGATCGACCGTGATCTCGCGGTCGCCTAGAATCTTGCGCACCACCGCAACATGGGCGCGCTCTTCGTTTTGATAGCCTTTGATGACCATGACTGAGCCCTTTTGGGGTTCATCGTCCGTCTCGTAAAGGCTCGCGGCTTTTCCCCACCAGGTGTAGGCGTCGCCGAAAATCTTCACACCCGATTTTTTGCGGGCATAGGGCACGCATTGCATCGGAGGAACTGAGGGGTCAAAGCGAGGCTGCGCGCCGCGCGCGTGCTGGCCGATCGAACCGGGATCCTTGAAGCTTGAGGCACAGGCACTGAGCATCGCGGCCACGCCCAAGGCTGCCACTGTCTGCTTCAGGATCACCAACCCCTCATCCATGCTGTCCGAGCCCGCCCGCTCACCAATTCTTTCCGTGCCGAAACCATGGTTAAGATCGGCAAGCTTGGTTACGGGCAGGTTAATCGGTGGCGATCAATCCAGCGTTCGCCGGTAGCGCAGCATCGCCACAACCCACATGACAGCGGTAAATGCCAGAAGCGCCCACAGCTCGTCCGCCATCTCGGCAATCGGGGTCCCTTTCAACATGATGGCTCGAACCAGCCTCAGGAAATGGGTGATGGGCAGTACCTCGCCGATCCATTGCGCCCAGTTGGGCATGCCTCTGAAGGGGAACATGAAGCCGGACAGCAGGATCGACGGCAGGAAGAAAAACATCGTCATTTGCATTGCTTGCGCCTGGTTCGTCGCCAGCGTCGAAAGCGTGAAGCCCACCGACAGGTTCGCGGCAATGAAAATGCCCACAATCAACAGAAGCCCTGAATAAGAGCCGGCCATGGGCACATCGAACAGAAAGCGCGCCGCTGCAAAAATGATCACGACCTGCGCATAGCCCAACAGCACATAAGGCAGGATCTTCCCAAACATCACCTCATGCGGCTTTGCGGGCATGGCGAGCAGGTTCTCCATGGTGCCCCGCTCGAACTCCTTCACGACGGCCATGCTGGTCACCAGCGTCATCGTCATGGTGAGAATGACGCCGATGAGACCTGGCACAATGTTAAGAGCGGTAACGCCCTCGGGGTTGTAGCGGCGTTGGACCACGATATCGAACGGCGGCGCACTTGGTGGCAGGGTGATGCCTGCGTCTTTGAGATCCTGTTGAAATACGCTTGCCGGCAATTGCTGGAGGGCTGACACTGCATTGGCAGAGGCCGCAGGGTCTGAGGCATCCGCCTCTAATAGGACCGAGGGCCGCTCGCCCCGCAAAATGGCGCGCGAAAACCCGGCAGGGACGGTCAGAACAAACGCCGCCTCGCCATTAGCGAGCATGGTTGAGGCTCGGGCCTCCGAAGTTGTGGAGGCAACGATCCTGAAATACCGGGTATTCTCCAGTGCTGTTATGAGACTGCGCGAGAAGACCGAATGCTCATGAACCCTCAACACTGTGGGCAGATTGCGCGGATCGCCATTGATCGCATAACCGAACATGACCAGCTGCATGATTGGGATGGCGAGGATCATCCCGATCGTCATGCGGTCGCGGCGCATCTGGATGAGTTCTTTGAGGAAGACCGCAAGGATGCGTCTGAGGCTTGAGAACATGGCCGATCACCCCTGTATGCGATCGCGAAAGGGGGCCATCAGATGGATGAAGACATCCTCAAGGCTTGCCTCCGCCACTGTCCATGTGGTGCCAGGCCAGGCGCGATAGGGCGCCACGGCACGATCAAGCGCCTCCCTGTCAACGCCGCAGACATGCAGCGTTGTCCCAAAGACCGAGACTTGCGTGACGCCCTCCTGGCCATGAAGCGCGCGGGCCAGACCGCGGATGTCGCCACCACTCACTATATATGTGTGCAGGCCAGAGGCCTTGATCACCTCGGCTATGGTTCCTTGGGCCAAGATCTGCCCATAGGCGAGATAGACGATCCTGTCGCAGCGCTCCGCCTCATCCATATAGTGCGTCGACACCAGGACAGTGATCCCGTCGCCCGCCAGCAGATGGATCTTCTCCCAAAAATCGCGCCTGGCTTGCGGATCAACTCCGGCGGTTGGCTCATCCAGAAGCAGAAGCGCCGGTTTGTGCAAAACGCAGGCGGCCAGTGCTAAGCGCTGCTTCCAGCCGCCGGACAATTGGCCCGCAAGTTGCCGTTGGCGCTGCGTCAGGCCCAGTTCCGCCAGCGACTGATCGACCGCGATCCGCTGGTCCTTGAGCTCATAGAGCCTTGCGACAAACTCAAGATTTTCGCGGATCGACAAGTCCTCATAAAACGAGAACTTCTGGGTCATATAGCCGACCTGGCGCTTGATCAGGCCGCCCTCGTGCAGGATGTCGAGGCCCAAACACGTGCCCTCACCGGCATCGGGCCGCAACAGGCCGCACAACATGCGAATGGTGGTGGTCTTGCCGCTGCCATTTGGGCCGAGAAATCCCCAGACCTGACCTTTGGGGACTTGCAGAGCGAACTGATCCACCACGGTCTTGTTGCCAAACCGTTTGGTCAGTCCTTTGACATCGATTGCGTAAACCGTCGTCATGACTGAGGCGGCGCCTGAGGCTGAATGTCCACATCAACCGGCTGCCCAGCGGTTAGCGTCTTCTGGCCAGGCAGGGGTTGCGCTTCAATGCGCCAAACCAGCTTCTCCCGCGCACTCTCCGAGTAGATGATCGGCGGCGTAAACTCCGCCGTTGCCGCAATGAAGGTCACTTTGGCGCTGATACGCTGCTGGCACCCATCGCACAGAATGGAGACTATTTGCCCGATGGAGATTTGTGCCCGCGCCGCTTGCGGCACAAAGAACCGCACCTTCATGCTGTTCTCGGGCAGCAGCTGCAGGACTGCGCCTTGCGCCGGGACATACTCACCGGTCTCACGTAAGACATCGTCGATGCGCCCGCCGTTGCGCGCTCGGATTTCGCGTTGAGCCACCGCGTAGTCGGCCATGGCGACTTGCGCACGCGCCGCTTTGACTTGCGCATCGGCCGCAGCCAGCAAGTCCTCCCGTCCGCCCAGCTTGGCCGTGCTCAGTTGCGAACGCGCATTGGCAACACGCGCCCGCGCGGCGTCTGCGGCTGACTGTGCGGTCTGCACCGCCTTGGTGGTGGAAAACCCGCGCGCTAAGAGGGAGCGCGCCCTCTGCAGTTCGGCATCCGCCAAGGTCTGCTGTGCCACCGCCTCGCGGACCGAGGCCTCAAAAACGGCAATCTCGTCCCGTCTGCGCCCTTTACGCAGATCGGCGGCTTGCGCCTCTGCCTGGGACAGTGCGGCAGCCGCCCTTTCGCGCTCTGCGCGCTGTGCCTCGCCATCCAAGGTGAACAGGGCATCGCCCGTCTTCACCACTTGACCCTTTGAAACCGAGAGCCTTTCGATCCACCCGCCCTGGGGTGCGGCCACGATGATCGTTTCCGCCTCTGCATACCCTGCATAAGTGCGCTTTGGCGGCTCGGCGCAGCCAACCAATGCAAGCCCAAGGCATAGCGTCAGCAACCGTCCCCAACTCATGCGGGTCCCCCTTCAGCGCGCAGACCACGGATAAAGATGTCGAGATGCGTAGCGATATGGCCATCGACATCGAATGGCTGATCGTCATGGGGCTCAAAGGCCGACCGGAAGATGGCCATGAACACGATGGGCGCCATGGCCAGACGCACCATATGTAAGGACGGCAGGGCGCGGAACTCACCTGTCTCCTGACCCTTGGCGATCACTAGGCCGAACAGGGTCATGCCCTTATGGATGAGTTCCCGCAGGCAAAAGGCAGCGAGCTCTGGAAAACGTCTGCTCTCGGCGATGATCAGCCGCGGAAAGTGAGAGTAGGGCGGCTCACGTACGAACTGCCCCGCCAACCGGATAAGGTCGGTCAGAAGCTGCTGAGCGCTTCCTTGATGCGCGTGGATCAGGGCTGACGCCACTTCAAAGCGCGCCTCCGCCAGGCGGCGGACCATGGCCTCAAAGACGTCCTGCTTGCTTTCGAAATAGAGATAGATCGTGCCTTTGCTCACGCCCGCGCGTTTAGCGATGTCGTCGAGCCGCGCATCCGCAAAGCCTTTCTCCACAAAGACCTCGAGCGCCGCATCCAGGAGCTCTTGGGGTCTCGCCTCCTTGCGCCGCCGCCACCGGACGGGCGCCTCAGCTGTCAGGGTCATTCACAGCCTCACTAATTACTGACCAGTCAGTTATTAGCATATTCAACGGCGTTTTGCATCGCAAATTCGTGAGCGGCGTTACACCAATGTGAAGGAAGGGTTACGCAGGCACGTAATGTTGAGAAACAAGTGATGCATGCCAGCCATGCGCTGGCATGTGGTGCATCCCAGCTCTGCAGAAAGCAAGCTTGGTAAATGCCATCCGCGCGCTTAGGTTAAGCGTGTCGAAAGACAAACGAACATTACAACACAGATAGCAAGATACGGAGAATTCAGATGCGCACTACGTTTTACTTTATGGAAATCTCGGCCATCGCTTTGGTGACCTTGTCCCTTTTGACCCTCGTGATCGCGTCGTAAGCAACTACGCGAAATGAGGGGGAAGCAAGCCTGCCCCTCAGGGGTGGTAGACCAAAAAGACGTCCAGATACCAAACGGGTACCGAACCAGAGGATGAGCGGCTTGGACATGGCGTCCTCCGCTCATTTTTCGTTTCCAAGCGGAAGTCCGCCCCCGGCGCGCAGGTGCAGCGCTATTCCCCCATCCTCACCGCCCTGCCACACAATCTCGGCCCCCGCCTGCATGGCTGCGTGGGGCAGGTCGATATGAGCCATACCGTCATTCGCCAACACACGGAACTCTTCGCCTGACTGCGCGCGGGTTAGCCGCCGCCGCAGCAGCAGGGCGGGCATCGGGCATTTCAAGCCGCGCAAGTCCAATATTTCTGCCTGATCCGAAGAATCTTGCACCATTCCTCACCCTAATGGCTTGACCCTGAGCCTTGCTCAACTACGCTTTTGTTAAAGCGTAAAAAGAGAGCATCAGGGAGCGGGACCAGTGAGCATATTTGGCGCGATTGGGCGCGAAGTGGATTTTTTTCTCAAAGCACGCGCGATTGCTCAGCTGACCGAGAAGCTGAAGCCTGATGCAAACATCAACGTCGCCGACATTATCGAGGGCTGGGCAGCCAAACGGCCCAACAACAAGGCGATCTTTTTCGAGGGGCGGGTCTACACCTACAAGCAATATAATGAGGAGGCGAACCGCTATGCGCTCTGGGCGCGCAGCATTGGGGTCCAAAAGGGCGACGCGGTCGCCTTGCTTATGGAAAACCGCCCGGAGTTCCTGTTCGCCTGGTGCGGCTTGGCCAAGATCGGCGCCATCTCCGCCCTGATCAACACAAACCAGCGTGACCGGGCCTTGGCGCACTCGCTGAACATCTCACAGGCCAAACATGTGATCCTCGGCTCCGAACTTGCGGGCAACTACGCCACCGCGACCGACCTCTTGGAGAAACCGCTCAAGGTCTGGGTGACCGGCGCGCCCGTCACCCAGACCTTGAGCGGTTT
>DMER01000178.1:0-1947 GCA_003451645.1 Alphaproteobacteria bacterium
ATCATCGGCTGGCGCGAATATGTTCGCGGCATCTATTGGTGGCGCGGGCCAGACTATCTGCGCAGCAACGCGCTGAATGCAACGCGCGCCTTGCCGTCGATGTATTGGACCGGCAAGACGCGCATGGCCTGCATGGCGGCGGCCATCGGCCAGACCAAGACGGACGCCTACGCCCACCATATTCAGCGCTTGATGGTCACCGGCAATTTCGCGCTGCTTGCCGGGATCGATCCGCACGAGCTGCATGAGTGGTATTTGGCCGTCTATGCCGACGCGTTCGAGTGGGTCGAGGCGCCGAACACCATCGGCATGAGCCAATTCGCCGACGGGGGATTGCTGGCGTCCAAGCCCTACGCGGCCAGCGGCGCCTATATCGACCGGATGAGCGACTATTGCGGCGGCTGCCGGTACAAGGTCGCGGAAAAGTCGGGGCCGAACTCGTGCCCGTTCAACTCGCTCTACTGGGACTTCCTGATCCGCCACCGCGAACGGTTCCAGGGCAATCCACGCATGGCCCAGATGTACCGCACCTATGACAAGATAAAGCCTGAAACGCGCGCGGCGATGGCGGCGCGGTCGGCAGCTTTTCTGGACCAGATCAAGGCGCATGGAACCGACGATGTCTGACATCAGCATGACCAGCCTGCCCGCGAACTATCGTGCCGTTGTTTTCGGCGCGAGCGGCGGCATTGGCAGCGCATTCGTCGATCACCTGTCCTCCGATCCGCGCTGTGGCGTGGTTTATGCCGGTGCGCGAATAACGCTCGCACCTGTGCCGAAAGTCCAACCCTTTGCCTTCGATCTGCGCGACGAAACCTCCATCGCCATGGCGGCGCAGATGATGAGCGAGGGCGGGCCCCTTGATCTGGTTATCGTCGCGACAGGCGTGCTTCATCGCGAGGGGCTCAAGCCGGAAAAGACCTATCGGTCTCTAGATGCAGACACGATGGCGGCGGCCTTCGCCGTCAACGCCATAGGGCCAGCCCTGATCGCCAAGCACATGCTGCCGTTGCTGGCGCGCGACCGGAAGGCGATCTTTGCGGCGATCTCCGCGCGCGTCGGTTCCATCTCGGATAACCGGCTTGGCGGCTGGCATGCCTATCGGGCGTCGAAGGCGGCGCTCAACATGCTGATCCGGAATTTCGCCATCGAACAGGCTACCCGGAACAAGCATGCCCTCTGCGTCGCTCTGCATCCCGGAACGGTCGACACGGCGCTGTCCAAACCATTTCAGGCGGGTGTCGCAGCGGATAAGCTCTTTACGCCCGACCACAGCGCCGCCGCCATGCTCTACGTGTTGGATGCCGCGACGGCTGAGCGAACGGGCACGCTCATCGCTTGGGAAGGCCAGACGATCGCGTTCTAGCGAACGAGTATAGGCTTGGGTAGAAGGTCGAAAAAGCCGGTATACCATTCGTCATCGTGTCGACGGTTGTGTTGGGCTCGAAACTGTCGCTGCGCTTGACGCTAGCCGTCCGTTCCTGTCTGAGTCTTGCATTAACCGGCAAAACTTGAGCTTAAATCATAACCGCCGGACAACGGAATTTGACGCTCTATGAAATGGGCCACGCGGTCTATCGCAATTTGGGCGCTGGCGGCGGTCGCGGTCTTGGGCGTCTCTTGGATTGTGTTGCGGACGTTTTCGGCGCCGAAGGAGGTACCGGCAATCCAAGTCGATGCGCGCCCGATTGAGCGGGTGCTCGCTGCCGTCGGGCGAGTGCGGGCGCAAGAAACCGTCTCGGTCTTCTCACGGGTCCCCGGCCAGGTCGTGGCACTCTCGAAGCGCGAAGGCGACACTGTCCAGGCGGGCGACATCCTAGGGCGATTGGACGATCGCCAGGCGCGGGCCGTGCTCGCCCAAGCGACGGCGAGTGCGGAAAGTCAGAGGCGACGATGGACCCAACTCCGGCGCGACCTCGCCCGAACGCAAACCTTGCTCAAGAAGGG
>DMER01000178.1:2156-5654 GCA_003451645.1 Alphaproteobacteria bacterium
AGGTTATGCGACGCGCGCGACGGCGGAACGTGATCGTTCGGCTTCGGACGCCGCCGCGACCGATCTGAAAAGGCTCATGTCGGCGATCGACGAAGCCCAGTTGCGATTGCGGGACTATGAAATCCGTGCGCCGATGGCGGGGCGCGTTCTGATCCGGCCTGTCGATCCGGGCCAAGTCGTCGACGCCAGGACCGAGATTTTCCAGTTGGGATCGTCGGGCCCCCCGGATGTCGAATGCGAGATCGATGAGACCTTGGCCGGAAAAATCCGGCTGGGCATGCCCGCGCGTTTGGCGCTCGCCCGCAGCCCCTCTACGATCGTTCCGGGACAAGTGACGTTCGTCGCGCCTCGGGTCGATCCGGCGACTGGCGGGCAAACGGTCCGCATCTCATTCTCGGCCAACCCAGGCGACGTTCCGTCAGGCCAGACGGTCGACGTCAACATTATTGTCGAGAGGCGTGTCGCCGCCATCGCCATTCCGCGCAGCGCCATATTGACGTCTGGGGCGCAGCCAACCGTGGCGGTCGTCGAGGGAAATCAAGTCACCTTCCGGGAGATCGCGTTTCAGGACTGGCCCGCCTCCAGCGTTATCGTAACGCAAGGCCTGTCCGCCCGCGACGTGGTCGTCCTCGATCCCGCAAAAGTGGCCGAAGGACAGACCATCCGACCGAAGTTGACCGAGGCGCCGGAGTGACATGCCCTTCGTCGCGGTGGTCGCATGGCGTTACGTCACCAGCAACTGGACGCAATCGGCGTTGTTGATTGCGGGCGTCGCCATCGGGGTGATCGTATTCGTTTTCATGACAGCTCTCATCGCTGGTCTTGCCACATTCTTGACCAAGCAGACGACCGGCAACATTGCGCATGTCTCGTTGGAGCCCTTGGAGCGGACGTCAAGGGCTTTACCAGGCGCAGACGGCGCAACACAGTTGGTTGCCCGGGTTGCCGCCATCGAAAAGCGAGCTCAAATTCTGGACTGGCCCGTCTATCTCAGGATCGCGGAAGCCGCACCCGGCGTCGTCGGGGTCTCGCCTCAGATCAACAGCAGCGCTTTTCTAATCAAGGGTCAGGCCGTCGCCACTGTCGCGGTGAATGGCGTCGTGCCGGACCGCCTGAACGCCATCACGGATATCGGCGGCAATATTCTGCAGGGCGAAGCCAATTTGGATTTGAACGGACTTCTGATCGGGGTCAAATTGGCGAGCACCCTAGGGTTAGGCGTGGGCCAACCGGTGACGATGCGGTCGGATCGCGGCGGCGAACGATCGCTGACGGTGCGGGGAATTTTCAAATCTGGGATCGGCTCGCTCGATGAACGCGTCGCCTTCGTCAACATCCAGGCGGCGCGCCGGTTAGCGGACCTGCCGCAAGGCGTCACGCAGATCGAGATCAAGCTGGCCGATGTGAACACGGCCTCCGCCGTAGCTCAGACATTGGCGCGTGCGACGGGGCTGAAGGCGACGAGCTGGATTGAGCGCAACGCCCAACTCTTCGTTGCGCTCCATAGCCAGGCGCAAACGGGAATGCTGATTCAGATATTCAGCTTGATCACCATCGTCATCGGCGTATCGAGCGCGCTTCTGCTGACCACCTACCGGCGGCGCGCCGAGATCGCGATCATGCGATCCATGGGCGTCACCAAGCGCTTCATCGTGACGGCGTTCTTGATGCAAGGCTTATTCATCGGCGCGCTGGGGAGCCTCGCCGGCGCAGCATTGGGGTACTGGCTTTGCGTGTTTTTGGCGACTGTCGCATCGAGGCCGGATGGATCGGGATTCCCCATCGCGCCGGAGCAAGGCGGCTATCTCGCCGTCATTCTGCTGACCATCGCGGGCAGCGTGTTGGCGGCAGTGTTGCCGGCGCGCGCGGCGGCGGGTATCGATCCAGTTGCGGTGCTCAACCAATGACGGCGCTATTGTATCGCGTTCGCAATCTGGTCAAGGATTATGGGACAGGCGAGCTGCGCACCCAGGTCCTCAAAAGCGTAAATCTCGATATCGGAGAAGGGGAGTTCATCGCGATGTCCGGTCCCAGCGGGTCGGGAAAAAGCACGCTGCTCACCATTCTCGGGACATTGCTTTCTCCGACATCGGGCGAGTTAGAGATGCTGGGGCAAAATCTGCTCAGCTTGGACGAGACAGGTCTCTCGAAATTCCGGAGCGCCCATATCGGATTTGTCTTCCAGTTCCATCACCTCTTGCCAGACTTCAGCGCGGAAGAAAACGTAGCGTTTCCAGCCGCAGCAATGTCGAGGTTCGGTTCAAAGCCGATCCGCGAGAGGGCGGCGGCATTGCTTGACCGGGTTGGGTTGGCGCACCGTCGGACCTTCCGGCCCAGCGAGTTGTCTGGAGGACAGAAGCAGCGGGTAGCGATCGCACGATCCCTCATGAACCAGCCTGAGCTTATCTTGGCGGATGAACCTACGGGAAATCTCGACCGCGCGTCGGCATCTCAAGTCCTGGACCTCATGCGCGAGATTAACCGGACCGAGAGGACGACCTTCGTGATCTCGACGCATGACGCCCACGTGGCGTCCTATTGCGACCGGACGATCACGGTCGTCGATGGCGCGGTATCCTAGGCGTGCAGACCGTCCCAAGATGGCATCATCGCTTGGGACGGCCAGACGATACCGTTTTGACCGGTTGCACCGCCAGCCTCCCGGCCACGATCTCCAAGACCTTGGGATCGAACCCCAGGCTGAAATGCGTTGCGCGCACTTCGACATGCTCGATGCCTGGCGTCTTGTGGTCGATGCAGGCGCGCCAATCGACGATGCCGTCGGCTTTGCAGTAGATCGCCGTCACCGGCACGCGGATCGGGACCTCGTGCCGGACCTCGATCTTGCGTTCGATTTCGTCGACGTCGTATCCCGCCGCGCGATAGGCTACGCCGACGCGTGTGTATTTCGGGCCGCCGACGACGGGCGTTCCCATCGTGACGACGCGGTCGACCAGCTCCGGCGCGTCGCGGGCCACCTCACGCGCCAGCACGCCGCCCAGGCTCCACCCGACGAGGCGGACCGGCAGCCCCGTTTGGTCATGGATCGCGCGGACCCGCGCTTCGACCTAGGGCAATAGAGCCTCGACATTGCCCCGGTTCACGCCCAACCCCCAACCGTAAACGCGATACCCAATGTAGCGAAGCATCGCGTTCAGGACCGCGTTCGATGCGTCGCCCGCGCCAAAGCCGGGTAACAAAAGAACCGGTTCGCCATGCCCGCGCGGAAATCGCGACAGGCGTGGCAACGCCAACAGCAAGCGCGGAACGACGGTCACGCCCAACCCTTCGCCGAGGAAGCGGCGCAATGACGGCGGACGCAGCTCTCGGTCGCGCGGCGGCGGCGGCGCATGCCGCACGCGGTGGGGCGAAGCCATTGTCACCTCTCAGGAGCGCTGTGTCTCAACTCTTACGCGTTTGGCGCGCTTTAGGATCAATTGCGCGGCGGCACCGGTCCGAGCAGTAGCGGACATTGTCCCAGTCGCGCGCCCATTTCTT
>DMER01000036.1:0-5923 GCA_003451645.1 Alphaproteobacteria bacterium
ACCGCCATCGGATGCGCGTCGCGGCGGAAGCCACGGAAGAACTGGCTGATCTGCTCGTGCACCATCGTGTGCAGCGTGATCTGCCGCTCGAAAGTCTTGAATTGCTCCGGTGATGGCAGATCGCCATGCAGCAGCAGGTAACAGACTTCCACGAAGTTGGACTTCTCTGCCAGATGGTCGATCGGATAGCCCCGGTACTCGAGGATGCCCGCATCGCCATCGATATAGGTGATCGCGCTTTCGCATGAGGCCGTCGAGGTAAACCCAGGGTCATAGGTGAACATGCCGGACTGCGCGTAGAGCTTGCGCACATCCACGACATCCGGTCCGGTCACGCCCGAATAAACCGGCAGGTCAAACGACTTCTCTTTGAAGGTCAACGTCGCCTTGCCGGATGGCTTACTTGCTCCAATGGTGCTGGTTGGCTTTGTGTCCATGGCAGTGCGTCTCCTTTTGTGCGGCGCCAAAACGCGAAGGTGGATTATGCGCGGTCACGCGGCATAACAAGATTCTCACCTCCAATATATTAAGGATGTGCAGGCGACGCCACACCTTGCACTGCACAATCCCGTGCTACCCAATCTTGTGATGACGTGTCCGTATTGGCGCAATATGTGGCTAGGCCGTCAGCTGATCTTGAATGCGCGCTAGAGAGTCCTCTCGGCCCAGAACAGCCAAAACATCAAAAATGCCAGGCGACGTGCTGCGGCCGGTCAATGCTGCGCGCAAAGGTTGAGCCAAATTGCCCAGCTTTACACCTCGCTCGCCTGCAAACGTCTTGAGGGCTTGTTCTAATTCGGGTGCTGTCCAGTTCGTATTGGTTAGCACCGGTAATGCTGCGGCGAGGTGGGCGCGGGCTTCCGGGGTGATAAGAGTTTTGGCCTTGTCATCCAGAGTTAGGGGACGTTCCGTCACCAAGTAATAGACGGCATCCGCCAATTCGACGAGGGTCTTCGCACGCTCTTTCAGGCCCGGCATCGCGGCTGTCAATCGGTCTTCGGCCGACGCAGGCACCACTGTACCCCGGCCATGGAGAACGCGAATAACTTCGCGCGTAAGGCGCGCGTCATTGGCCTCGCGCATGTAATTGCCATTGATGTTATCGAGCTTTTTGAAGTCCACCCGGGCCGGCGATTGTCCAATGCTCTCAAGATTGAACCAAGCGATCGCTTGCTCTGTCGTAATGAGCTCGTCATCGCCATGGCTCCAACCCAAGCGCAGCAGATAATTGCGCATGGCCTCGGGCAGGTAGCCCAAATTCTCATATTCATGGATGCCCAGTGCGCCATGACGCTTTGAGAGCTTGGCGCCGTCTTCGCCGTGCAATAGCGGCAAATGTGCATAATACGGGACCGGCCAGTCCATCGCCTCAATGATCTGCATCTGCCGCGCGGCATTGGTCAGGTGATCGTCTCCGCGAATGACATGGGTGACGCCCATATCGAAGTCGTCGACGACGACAGCGAGCATGTAGGTGGGCGTACCGTCAGACCGCAGAAGGACCATGTCATCCAGGACCTCGTTCGAGAAGCGGACGTCACCCTGGACATGGTCCCGTACAATGGTCTCGCCAGTTTGCGGCGCCTTGAGCCTTACGACTGGCGGCGTATTGGGCGCGGGGCCAGAGACTGGGCGGTCGCGCCAACGGCCATCATAGCGCACTGGCAACCCCGCTTCGCGCTGCTTTGTGCGCATATCCTCAAGCTCTTCGGCAGTGGCATAGCAATGATAGGCGCGGCCCCTTGCCAGGAGGTCCTGGGCGACCTCGGCATGCCGGCTGGCCCGCGCGAACTGATAAACAATCTCGTCGTCATGGCCGAGCTCCAGCCATTGCATTCCTTGCAGGATCGCGTCGATGGCCTCTTGCGTCGAGCGCTGCCGGTCGGTGTCTTCAATCCGCAGACGGAATTGCCCGCCATGGCGCCTTGCAAAGAGCCAATTGAACAGCGCCGTGCGCGCGCCGCCAATATGCAGAAAGCCGGTGGGCGAGGGCGCAAAGCGGGTGACAATCTTCATGAGGGGAATTAGCTCTCGGGCTGCGGCATTCGCGTGCGCGACTTTCGTCCGCGCACACGCCTAAGGTTGATCCAGAACACATAATCCGGACAGGCTGAGCCCGTCAAACCATGACCCTGCGGACCGGACCTCTCGCTCAGTTGGGACAAAAATGCCTCCTTTGGCTCTCGGAATGCTGGGATCGCGACCGGGCTCGCGCTCCATTATGGGCGCCGGTTTTCGTGGGCACCGGTATCGGACTTTATTTTGGCCTCCCCACTGAGCCGCCCTGGTGGTACGCCGCCGTTACGGGTCCAGCGCTCATGCTGTGGCTATGGAGCTTGCGTGCGGACGGGGTCATCGTCTCCAGCCTTGTGGGTCTCATGTTCTGGGCATCATTGGGATTTGGCGCCTGTATCGTGCGCCAAACTTGGGTACCTGCACATCCTTTGATGCGCGCTATCGACAATGCACAGGTGAAAGGCCGCGTCGCAGAGGTTCAACCCTTGAGCGGAGGTGCCGTCCGGGCAGTCATTGACGTCACCTCAATCAACGAGCAGCCCGCGCAATTACGGGTTCGTATCCTGATCCGGACCAAACCAAACGACATGGACCCTGGGGACTGGATCAGCATTAGGGCTGCCTTGCGCCACCCGTCCGGTCCAGTTGCTCCGCATGCGCATGACTTTGGCCGCGCTCTCTGGTTTCGCGGTATCACAGCTGTGGGCTATGCGCTCAGCACTGCCAAGAGGATCGAGGCGCAAAGGGCACTGTCCTTTTCCGAGGAATTGCAGACGATCGTCGGCCAAGTGCGCAAGGACTTGTCTGTTCGCATTCGTGCGCAGCTTTCCGAGGAGTATGGGCCACTCGCGACCGCATTTTTGACTGGAGAACGCTCAGCGATTGATGAGGAGCTGCTGGAGGTCTATCGGGACAGCAGCCTTGCCCACATGCTCTCAATTTCCGGACTTCACATGGTTATGGCGGGCTTTGGCTTTTTCGCAGCGCTGCGCTTGGCCTTCGCTATGATCCCGTCCATCGTACAACGCTTTCCGGTGAAGAAAGCCGCAGCGGCGGGGGCCCTCGCGGTGTCTTTCGTGTACATGCTGATTGCAGGGGCATCGCCCCCGACCCAACGCTCCTTCATCATGATCGCGATGGTGTTCCTGGCCATGATGCTGGACCGGCCGGCCCTTGCCTTGCGGCAAGTGGCTCTGGCGGCGTTGGTGATCCTTCTCGTTTTGCCCGAAAGCTTGATTGATGTCAGCTTTCAGATGTCATTTGCAGCTGTGGCTGCGCTCGTTGCCGCTTACGAGTGGTGGCAGGCGCGGCCAAAGGAATATGTCTTGTCAGAGTGGCAAGACAAAGCATGGGCTTGGGCGACGTCGAGCGCTGCGACCAGCGTCATTGCGGGTCTCGCGACCATGCCCTTTGCCGTCTTCTATTTTCAGCGCGTTTCCAATTATGGCGTTGTTGCCAATGTGTTGGCAGTGCCGGTCGTCGGTATCGTGGTGATGCCTGCTGGTATGTTAGCGCTCATTCTGATGCCATTTGGTCTGGACGCGCTGCCGCTTCGGGTCATGGAGTTTGGCCTGCACTGGATCACCGAGATTGGCCGCATGGTCGCAAGCTGGCCGGGGGCGGCGAACGTCGTACCCGCAATGCCTCTGACAAGTTTGGTGCTCACGGTTGCTGGAGGCTTGTGGCTGTGCATTTGGTCGGCGCAATGGCGCCTTCTTGGGCTCCTGCCCATCGCATGCGGAATTGTTGTGGCTCTGCTGGAGCGGCCGCCTGAGGTGCTTATTGCCGAGGGAGCAAAGGTTTTCGCCGTGCGCGACGCCAGCGGACGCCTAACCTTGTCGACCGTGCGGCGCGGCCGTTTTCAGGCCGAATCGTGGCTACGCATTGATGGCGATGAAAGGACACTTCGGGAAGCGCAAGACCAGAACACCATGCGGTGCGACGATCTAAAATGCAGTGCTCAATTAAGCGGTGGCGACCTGCTGATTGTTTCTTACGCGGCGGATGCAAATGGCAGCTGTATAGCGGCTGACATTCTGATCAGCGCCCGTACCCTGCAAAAGGCCTGCGCTCCGGACGCCTTAGTCTTTGGACCCAAACTCCTGGAGAAAGAAGGCGCGATCACACTGTGGAGGACGACCTCCGGCTGGCAATGGACTTCGGTAGCCCAAACGCGCGGTCACAGGCCGTGGGTACCGCTCAATACCGGCGCAGAAGCGCCACAAGCCGCCCTTGCACCTTGACCCTGTCGGGGCCGAAAATCCGCGTCTCGTAAGCTGGATTAGCGGCCTCAAGAGCCACGGAATCGCCTCGTTTGCGCAACCGCTTAAGTGTCGCCTCTTGATTGTCGATCAGTGCCACAACGATGTCGCCGGAGGCCGCATCAGGTGTGCGATGGATCACTACCGTATCGCCATCGAGAATGCCCGCGTGGATCATCGAATCGCCAGTTACCTCGAGCGCAAACAGTTCCCCCGTTCCCGCAAGACCTTCGGGCAACGTGACGCTATCTTGCGCATGCTGAAGGGCCTCGATTGGGGTACCGGCCGCAATCCTGCCTAGAACCGGAACATCGCGAGTCCTGCGGGATGATGCTGAACCAACTGCGGCACGCGAGGGGCTTGCATTGCTCACACTTGCACGATGTGCAGGCGCAACGACGCCCAATGAAGGCCGGTTGGGGGTGCTTGTGCTCACGCTGCGCGGCCTGCTGGGCGGCGCCATCACGTTCTCCGGCAACTTCACAACCTCAAGCGCGCGTGCGCGGTGCGGCAGGCGCTTTAAAAATCCGCGCTCCTCCAGAGCTGTAATCAATCGATGGATCCCGGATTTGGATCGCAAATCGAGCGCCTCCTTCATTTCGTCAAATGATGGCGGAACACCCGCCTCTCGCAGGCGCTCATGGATGAACATCAACAATTCGCGCTGCTTGTGCGTGAGCATGATCGGGAAACCCAAATTCAGAACAAATCAACAACGACGGTGTTCTATTTTAGTTCCAGAGCCGCCGTCAACTGGCTTCTCAATCCCGATCCAAGAAAATTACATCAATCAGTGAGCCAGCGGCCTTGGCCGGGTCGCGCGGCGGGCGCAGGGCCAGGACATCGGCCAGAGCAAGTGGCAAGAGTTGACCTGAATCTTGGACCGGATGAGGCACGACCAAACCCTCGACCAGGCGCGCCCTTAGATAATCTTCCCGCTCATCGTTGGGTGGCAATGCGACAGCCAAGGGCCGCTGCCCGAAGGTCCAGACCGGTCCGCATCGGCCCAAGGCCTTGAATATTGCGGGCTTCAAAAACAAGAGGGCACAAATCATCGCCGAGACTGGATTGCCTGGCAGGCCGAGGAACGGCCGGCCCCGAAAGGTACCAGAGATGAGCGGCTTACCAGGCCGCATGGCGATCTTCCAAAAGCCAACGTCCAGTCCCCCTTCACTGAGGGCCTGTTTGACGAGGTCATGGTCGCCAACCGAGGCTCCTCCAAGGGTCACAAGTGCGTCGAGATCATCGCGGACGGCAGCCGCCAGAATGGCGGCTCGATTGTCCGGTGCGATACCAAGATCAATGGCCTCGCTGCCCCATGCCTCGATCTGAGCGAGAAGCCCGTCGAGAGACGCCGCCACAATTTGCGCCGGACCGAGAATGCCACCTGGCCGCACCAGTTCATCGCCTGTCGCGAGCACGCCAATGCGGGGTTTGCGAACAACCTCGACATTGGCATGGTTCATCGCAGATAGAAGCGCAATGTCGCGGGCACTGAGACATAGTCCCTCGCTCAGGGTCACGTCGCCGGCCTTGAAATCGCCACCCGCTTTACGGACATGTTTCCCTATGGAGACTTCGCCGCGCTCAATGACAACTTCGCTGCCGATGCGCGTTGCGTTTTCTTGCAGGGCGACCATATCGGC
>DMER01000036.1:6133-7109 GCA_003451645.1 Alphaproteobacteria bacterium
GGGCGACCATATCGGCGCCCGCCGGCATCAGGGCGCCTGTGAAAATGCGGACAGCCTCGTATTGACCAAGAACAATGGAAGCGCTTTGTCCCGCCGCGATTTCGTCAATTACGCGCAACGCCTTTGGCAGAACGCCGAGATCCGCGCTGCGAACCGCGTAACCATCCATGGCAGACACATCGGCAGGAGGCTGGCTGCGTTTGGCGGAGACCGGCCGGGCCAGGGAACGTCCAAGACCGCGGGCGAGCGGAACATTCTCGACGGGACCGAGCGTGAAACCCTCCAGGATGCGTTCGCGAGCTTCAGCTACGGGCATAAGAGGGGGCATGAGCGCTCTTAAAAGGTATTGGGACAACGGTGCATAAGTTCAATCAGTCCACAGAATAGTCACCGCTCTTGCCGCCGGTCTTGCTCAATAACCGTATGGTTTGGATCACAGCGCCGCGGTCCACCGCTTTGACCATGTCGTAGACAGTGAGGGCTGCGACGCTTACCGCTGTTAGTGCTTCCATCTCAACGCCAGTGCGGCCCGAAACAGTCACGGTGGCGGTGATGCCGAGTTGCCCTTGCTGATCATCCGGCACGAAATCGACTGTAACACCGCTGATTGGCAAGGCGTGACAAAGGGGGATCAGGTCATGCGTGCGCTTCGCGGCTATGATCCCGGCAACCCTGGCTACGGCCAAAACATCGCCCTTGGGCACCCCGCCTGACAGAATGAGGGCAAGGGTTTCAGGCCGCAAGCTGATACGCGCTTCCGCGCGGGCCATGCGCTGTGTGATGTCCTTGCCGCCCACATCCACCATGCGCGCTGCCCCTTGTGCATCCACATGGCTGAGACCGCCTGCAGGGTCTGTGGTCAATGGCTTAACAGCGCGCGCGTCGCCGCCTCCACATCTGACTTCCGCATCAGGCTCTCTCCGACCAGAATTGCTTGTGCGCCAACAGCGGATAGCCGGTGAACGTCAGCCGGCGA
>DMER01000036.1:7312-11700 GCA_003451645.1 Alphaproteobacteria bacterium
GGTGAACGTCAGCCGGCGAGGCAATGCCACTTTCGGCAACGGCCAAGCGTTCGGTCGGGATGTGTGGGATCAACCGTTCGCTCGTTGAGAGCGATGTTTCAAAACTGTGCAAGTCCCTATTGTTGACGCCGATCATTGCTCCGGAAATGAGGCTAGCACGGTCAAGTTCGCGCTCGTTATGGACCTCGATCAGAACATCCATTCCCCAGCGTCGGGCCTCCGCTGACAAGCCCGCAGCCTCTGTGTCGCTGACAGCTGCCATGATGATCAAGATGCAGTCCGCACCCATGGCACGGGCTTCCGCGACCTGATAGGGCTCAAACATGAAATCCTTGCGCAAAACCGGGAGTGAGACCGCCGCCCGTGCGCGCACCAGGTCCTCGGCCGAACCCTGAAATGATGGCCCATCGGTTAGAATGGACAAGCACGCGGCGCCAGCACTTTCATACGCCTTGGCCAATGTTGGCGGATCGAAATCCGCGCGGATCAAGCCTTTGGAGGGGGAGGCCTTCTTGATCTCGGCGATAAGGGCCGGCTTGCCTGATACCGCTCGCTTCGCACGCAGTGACCCTGCGAAGGGACGCACCGGCTGAGCCGTGGCAGCGGCATGCGACACGTCGCAGTAAGCGCGCGCCGCCTTTGCTGACGCAATTTCGGCCCGCTTGTACCGGGTGATCTGATCCAGAATTGTCATGGCCTACCCGGTGCCAAAGATTGACTGAGCGCAATCAACGCATCAAGCTTGCCGATAGCACGTCCGTCATCAATGGCCGTTTGGGCGAGTGCCACACCTTGGGCAAGAGAAGCCGTCCGCCCCGAAGCAAACAGGGCGCCAGCCGCATTGGCACAGACAATGTCACGCAGTGGTCCTGGCTGTCCGTTCAAGATGGCCCGCAAAGTCTGCGCGTTTTCGTCGGCCGAGCCGCCCACCAAGTCCGATGGGTGTGCGCGAGTAAGCCCCAGCTCCTCAACCGAGATCTCAAGGCTCTTGATATCACCGCGGTTGAGCAGGGCGGCATGGGTCACGCCGGTCGTGGTGATCTCGTCCAAGCCGTCTGCGCCATGAACCACCAGCGCGCGATCGCAACCAAGGGCCTTGAGCACCTGCGCCAATGGAACCACGCGATCATGGCCGTAAACGCCGAGAAGCGGATGACGGACACCTGCCGGGGAGGTCAATGGCCCCAGAACGTTGAAGATGGTCCGTATGCCGAGCGCCGCCCGAATTGGCGCCACATGCCGCATCGCAGGATGATGATTGGGCGCGAACAGAAACGCGATGCCAACCTCGTCAAGACATCGCGCCAAAGCCTCAGGGCCTAAATCAAGCCGTACCCCGAGAGCAGCCAGAACATCAGCCGCGCCGCTTCGCGAGGTCACCGCCCGATTGCCGTGCTTGGCCACCGCCACGCCCAATGCCGCCACGACGAAGCTTGCACAGGTGGAAATGTTGAAGGTGCCTCGCGCGTCGCCGCCAGTCCCGCACATATCGACAGCATCGATGGGCGCCCGGACCGGGATCGCGCGTGCGCGCATGGCTTGGGCGGCGGCCGTGATCTCCTCGACAGTCTCGCCGCGCATCCGCAGAGCGACAAGAAAGGCCGCAACTGCTGCCGCCTCTTCGCGGCCATCCATAATAGCCTCAAACGCTTCAGCGGCCTCTGCCGCCAACAAAGGACGCTTATCGACCAGGCCCGGCAGCAATGGTTTCAACACGCCGCTCATGGTATGCCTGCGAGGTCGAGGAAATTGCGGAGCAAGCGATGGCCATGCTGTGTCGCGATGCTCTCAGGATGAAATTGTACGCCGTGCACCCTGTGCTGCGTATGCTGAAACCCCATGATCACGCCGTCATCCGAATGCGCGGTGACACGCAGTACCGGCGGCAGGCTCTCCCGCTCGACGGCAAGGCTGTGATACCGGGTTGTCTGAAACCCGTCCGGCAATCCAGCAAAGACGCCCTCGCCATCATGGCGGATGGCCGAGACTTTTCCGTGCATTGGCTGCGGGGCGCGCACGACACGGCCGCCAAAGGCCTGTCCTATTGCCTGATGACCGAGGCACACTCCTAGAAGCGGAACTGCCGCCGCGCAGGCCGCAATAAGGTCGAGACAAATTCCGGCGCGATCCGGATCGCAGGGACCGGGGGAGATCACAATTGCCCGAGGCTCGGCCGCCAGGACCTCGCCGACGCCAATCTGGTCATTGCGATGCACACGGACGTCCTGGCCCAGCTCACCCAGATAGTGAACCAGGTTCCACGTGAAGCTGTCATAATTGTCGATCAGGATTATCATTTGATGGGTGTGGGCGTCCTAGGCAGCCGATGTCAAAGTGGCGCATTTCCTTCGCAGGCAAAGATTGCAGCATCTTCCGCCGCCTTGAACAGAGCTTTCGCCTTGTTCACGGTCTCCTGATATTCCGCCTCTGGATCGCTGTCGGCCACCACGCCGCCGCCGGCCTGTACATACATCATGCCATCGCGGATAATCGCAGTCCTGAGAACGATACAGGTATCCATTGATCCGTTGGCAGAGAAATAACCAATAGCACCGCCATAGAGCCCGCGCTTTTCTGGTTCCAATTCATTGATGATTTCCATGGCGCGGACCTTGGGAGCGCCGCTCAGCGTGCCCGCTGGGAATCCTGCAACCAGGGCATCAATTGCGCTGAGCCCGTCCCGCAGAGTGCCCTCAACATTGGAAACAATATGCATCACGTGGCTATAGCGTTCGATGGCGAAACTTTGCGTGACCTTGACAGTGCCGGGGACCGCCACGCGGCCCACATCATTCCGGCCCAGATCGAGGAGCATCAGATGTTCAGCCCGCTCCTTTGGGTCAGCGATGAGGTTGGCCGCGCGCGCCTCGTCGTCGGCGGGCGTCGCCCCTCTGGGCGCTGTTCCGGCGATCGGCCTGATGGTGACCACTCCGTCTCGCAAGCGGACCAGGATCTCCGGACTGGATCCCACAATGTCAGCTTCAGGGAAGCGCAAAAAATACAGGAACGGTGAGGGGTTGAGGCGGCGCAAACTGCGGTAGAGCGAAAAGCTGGGTAGGGTGAATGGCCGTTGAAAGCGCTGGCTTGGCACGATCTGAAAGGCGTCACCTGCCGCAATGTACTCCCTTGCGCGTTCAACTGCGCGCAGATAGTCCGCGTGCTTTGTATTGCTCGTGACGGTGGCAGGTTCCGGCTGAGGGCGCCGATGCCCGTGAGGCAAGGGTTCACCGAAAGCGCTCATGATGCGGGCAATCCGGTCTTGCGCCTTTGCATAGGCGGCTTCTGACGGGATGCCACTCTCCGGCCAAACGGGGGCCGCAAGGGTAACGTCTGCCCGGACCGAATCGAAAATCGCGATAATCCCTGGGCGGATTAGGAACGCGTCATGCAAGCCGATCGGATCCGGCTTTGCAGGCGGCAGCCTCTCCATGCCGCGCACCATGTCATAACTGAGATAGCCAAAAAGCCCCGCCGCCATAGGCGGAAGCTCGCTCGGGAAGGCCATGTGCAGTGAGGCCAAAACCTGCCGCAGCGAGGCGAGAGCATCACCCGTGACGGGCTCCCAATGATCCTGACCACTGCCCAAATTGCGGCAGATCTGAGCGTGCCCCTCCTGGCATCGCCAGGCAAAGTCTGGATCGAGCCCAATTATGGAGTACCGGCCGCGCGCCTCCCCGCCTTGCACGCTTTCAAGCAAGAGCGAATAGGGACGGGCGCTGGCGATTTTCAACCAAGCCGAGACAGGCGTCTCCAGATCGGCAACAATGCGTGTCCAGACGATTTGCCCATGGCCTTCGTCATAGGCTCGCGCGAAGTCTGCGGCACTCGGTGAGCAGCTTGTCATGGTTGAACCAATTCACGCTCGATGAATCATGCTGACTCTGTCAGCGAATTTCGGCAGCGCCACTTCCTGACGACTGAATGCGATCCTCATAGATGCTTGCTGGATGCGCAGTCCTGACCCAGTTCGTGAAGCTGCCCGCGATGTCGCCGGCAACGCTTTGGCGAATGCGTTGCGTATAAAGAGGCGCAATTTGCGCCTCGCTCGGGTCCTCATTGGTTGTGATCGCCTTGACCTGGGCGACAATGACGCTCTGACCAAAGCTGACCGGACCACTCACTATGCCGCCTGCCTTCGCGGCAAACACGGACTGCGTCAGCAAGCGCGAGAACTCCGGCGTCTCCCCGCCGCGCGCCAGTGGAGGATTGCTGATCAAAGGAGCGATCCCCATGGACTCGCCGATCGTCTTGAGGCTTTCACCCTTTTTGGCCCGATCGAGAATTTCATTCGCACGTTCCTGAAGTTTGGCCGCCAAGGTTTCTTGCCGCCATGTCAGCAAAACCTTGTCCTTGATGTCCTCGAGAGCCGGCTGCGAAGCAGGTATCAC
>DMER01000036.1:11909-44801 GCA_003451645.1 Alphaproteobacteria bacterium
GAAGCAGGTATCACTTTGTCGACGCGGTAAAGATAATATGATCCGTCTTTCGCGAAGAGAAACTCGCTATCGCGGCCCGTCTCACCTTCTTGGACGAGCCTCAGGAATTCCGAGTCTTGCGGCAGTCCATCAATGACCTCGTCTTGGAGACCTTTGCCCTGCGCATTGATCGCAGGAATTGAGCGCAGCGTGAGCTTTGCTTTGCCCGCAGCCTCTTCGAGACTCGTGCCAGCGCCCAGCGCCTCTTCAATCTCGCGGGTTAACTCGATGATTCTTGTCTTGGCCTGATCCTGTGCAAGCCGGTCTCTGATCTCTGTACGCACATCCTCAAGCGTCTTGCTGCTGCCCGGGGTGATTTCCGTGGCACGCAGGATGATCCAGCCAAAAGGCCCCTTAATCGGTGCCGTCGGCACATTCACCGCCGTCTCGAAGGCTTGCCTAGGGATCGTGCTATCGCCAGCCTTCGCCGTACCGATTTTGGTCTCGCCGGTCTTCATGCCTTGAAGCAACGCCACGGCCTCAAAGTCCTCGCCACGGGCAAGGCGTTCAGCGCCGTCGCGGGCAGCCGCCTCGTCCTTGAAGCGAATTTGCTCGAATTTGCGCTCCTCTGGGACCACATAAGTGGCTTTCGCGGCCTCATAAATCCGTTTGATCTCGTCCTCGCTGACGGTTGCGGTCTTGGCAAGTTCGGTAGGCGACAGCACCAGCAAACTGACTGCGCGATATTCCGGCCTGCGAAACCGGATGCCGTTATCCGCATAGTATTTCTTGAGGCCCGCCTCGTCGAGATCAGGCACGTTCCCCAAGATTGCGGGATCGAGTTTGAGATATTCAACTGTGCGGCGTTCACGCCGCGCGTAATTCAGCGCCGAGGCCAGTCCGTCTGGCAGATTGAGGCCCGTTAAGATAGTGTTCGTTACTTGGTCACGCAGGAGGCCGCCCCGAATGGTGTCTAGGAGTTGCGCCTCCGTCATCTGGCTTTCCTGCAGCACAAATTGCAGCCACTGCGTGTTGATGCGGCCAGTGGCATCGGTCGCATTGGGAATGGATTTCAAATAACCGAGCACAGATCGTTGAGAGACGTTTAGACCCAGATCGACTGCCACGCGCTCCATGGCGATTTGGTCGATGAGATTGGTCAGGGCTTGGCGGTCTAGACCAAGCTCCCGGGCTTGCCGGTCGGCGATAGATTGGCCAGTGCGCTGCTCAATCCGGCGCAATTCGTCGCGATAATGACGCTCAAAGCGCTCCCGCGAGATAGGGGTCCCGGCCACTTTGGCAATATCGGTTGTCGGCGCGGCACCCAGGAAGTCCTGGATTCCCCAAACCGCGAAACTCATTACCAATAGGGCTATGAAAATAGTCGCGACCCAAGACTTTGTGGCATCACGCAAGGAATCGAGCATGTCGGACTTAGCGCCTCATGAAGGGTCTGGTTTTCCCGGGCCTGGCCGGGTGGCATGGGCGCAACATATCCATCCGCGGCCCAGGAGAGCAAGCCGATTGCATCAGAGACGGATTGCGCACTAAACACCTGCTCCTCAATTAAAGACCAAGAGAAAAAACAAATCCGCGATGAATGAAACAGCCATCCCGGCTCGCAGGCCGCCGAAACTCGTCGTTGGCAACTGGAAAATGTTTGGGACGCGCCGGTCCAGCGCTGAGGTGCGAACATTGGTGCGCTTGTTAGGCTTAAAGCGTCCGCACTGCGAGGTCGTGATCTGCCCGCCCGCAGTTCTTCTTCCACCCTTTAGGCAGATCAATCGCGGATCGAGGTTGAAATTGGGTGGTCAGGATTGCCATCCCTTAACACAGGGCGCGCATACCGGGGATATTTCAGCTGAGATGCTGAAGGACGCAGGCGCCGGATATGTCATCGTCGGGCATTCTGAGCGGCGAGAAGCTTACCGCGAGACTGATCAAATGGTCGCGCAAAAGGCACAGGCGGCACTGCGCGCCGGGTTGCATCCCATAGTGTGCATTGGTGAAACAGCGGAGCAGAATGAGGCCGGACATACACTTGATGTCCTCACTCGCCAATTAGAACGATCTCTGCCCGATCTTTTGGATGCAACTGAGCACGCGGCATTTACCATCGCCTATGAGCCGGTTTGGGCGATAGGCACGGGCCGCATCCCTAGCCCGGCGCAAATAGAGGAAATTCATGGGGAGATACGCCGTGCGTTGCAGAAGCGATTGGGGCTGCAGGCTGCAAAATCTCGCGTGATTTATGGCGGCTCGGTGAAGGCGTCCAATGCTCGCGCAATCCTTAATCTCGCAGAAGTTGACGGCGCACTTGTTGGCGGCGCAAGTCTCAAGGCAACCGACTTTGCAGCGATCGTCTATTCAATCAATTAGTCCCAAAGGCGTAAAGCGGGGCGCAACTTTTGTCCGGGATACTCACTTTGCCCATTGGGTGGGGTGAGGGGTGGAAATTTAACCATGAGTGCCGCGCTTTCTGCCACGGCGACAACCAAGTTGCGGTTTGAAAACGCCGATGTTGTCGTGTTCGACCCGGTCTCGACCAACCGTTCCGCGTCCCGCGGCGCTCTCGCGACGCTTGGCTTCCGTAAGGTCCAGACGCCCTATGACCCAAGCGCTCTTCAACAGCGCATGAAGGGTCAAACGGCCGATTTGCTGCTGCTCGAGATGCGGCCAGACCCAGCACCCATCTTGGGGATTATTCAGGATATTCGTCAGGGACGGTTGGGTTTAAACCCCTTTGTTATCATCATTGCCACCGCCTGGACGCTGGACGATGACATCGTCAAGAAGGTCGTTCAGTCCGGCGCGGACGATCTGATGGGGCGCCCATTTTCGATTGGCTTTTTGGGCCAGCGGATTCGCAATCTGCTGGATGGGCGCAAAGGTTTTGTTGTTACGTCCGATTATGTTGGCCCGGACCGGCGCAGAGACCCGGGGCGCACGAGCAGTGCCGCCACTTTCACTGTGCCCAACAGTCTGAAGCTGAAGGCCACAGGCGGTAACGATACAATCGCCATCGAAACCGAGATTGCCTCGCAAGTGGCGCGCTCGAGAGACGGGGTTAACGCCGAAAAATCTCGCCGCAACGCTTTTCAGATGATCATTCAAGCGCGTCTGACTTCTGCCGCGCTGGATAATGCTGCACCAGCAGAAATGATCACTGCCGATCTAGTTAAGATCGAAACGCTGGCCCAAGAGACAGTAACGAGGACCCAGAATTCTGAATTTTCTATGGCGTTTCAAATGTGCGAGCCGATTGTTATGGCCACACAAGCGGCTAGACGCGGCGAGGAGGTCGCGCACCATCTCAAGCTCATTGGGCAACTTGCGACGACGCTATATTCTACGCTGTGCTCTGGCCGGTCGACCGAAGAGATCGAGTACGACGTGACACAGACGGTTTTGATGATCCAGAATCGCTCGGTAAAGGCATCATAGTCGGCCGGACTGGCAAGGCACCGGGGAACCGCCAAAAAATCGGGCTTCCGTTTACTCGTCCTCTCAGGTATGCGACTTGGTTTGGCGCTGGCCGCCTACTGATTGGCAAGTGAGCGAGAACGAATGGAAACCGTACTCCTGGTGCTGCACCTTTTGATTGCAGCGTCCTTAATCGGCATCGTGCTTCTGCAACCGTCTGAGGGCGGCGGGTTGGGCATGGGGCAGGGCCCTGGTGGCTTAGCAGGCATGATGAGTGGCCGCGGCCCGGCGAGCGCATTGACCCGCGCGACTGTCTGGCTGGCCGCTGCTTTTTTTGCGACATCCATCTCGCTGACCTTACTGGCCAAGGCCTCCAAGCAAACGAGCCCATTGAGCCCAACGGCGCCCGCCTCGGGGCCACTTTTGCCGTCTGCACCATCTTCGATCCCTGTTCCAGAAGGCGGGTTACTGAGTGCGCCGGCACCCTCAGCGCCCGAATCGACGGCCGGTTCTCCGGCACCTGCGGCAACAAGCGCTCCTGCGCCAGCAGCGGGAGATGCGGCTCAACCAGTGGCACCAGCAGCTCCCGCAGCCGTAACGCCTGCGCCCCAGCCAGCGACACCGCCCCCGGCAAACAATTGAAAATCTGGGTACAGCTCAACTGATCGGCACATACTGGGCTTGCCCGCGAGCCCGGTCCTTGTTTAGGGTCTAAGTCCATGACGCGGTTCATTTTCATCACCGGCGGCGTGGTCTCCTCGCTTGGCAAGGGTTTAGCTTCAGCGGCACTGGGTGCGCTATTGCAAGCGCGCGGCTATCGGGTGCGTCTCAGGAAGCTTGACCCTTACCTTAATGTCGATCCGGGAACGATGAGCCCCTACCAGCATGGTGAGGTTTTCGTCACGGATGATGGCGCCGAGACCGACCTCGACTTGGGCCATTACGAGCGCTTTACCGGTGTCGCGGCCACGAAAGACGACAATGTCACGACTGGCCGCATCTATATGGATATTCTGACCCGGGAGCGGCGCGGTGACTATTTGGGTGCCACCATCCAGGTCATTCCGCATGTAACCGATGCGATCAAAGGCTTTATCCTCAATGGCACGTCGGACACCGATTTCGTTCTCTGCGAAATTGGTGGCACTGTCGGCGATATCGAAGGGTTGCCGTTCTTCGAAGCAATCCGGCAACTGGGCTTTGAGTTGGGCAAGAGCCGGGTGCTTTATTTGCACGTCACGTTGGTCCCATTCATCGCGGCCGCGGGCGAACTCAAGACCAAACCGACGCAGCATTCGGTCAGGGAACTGCGGCAAATCGGCATTCAACCGGATATCCTCCTGTGCCGCGCGGATCGTGAGATCCCGGTTGAGGAGCGGCGCAAGATTGCCCTTTTCTGCAATGTTGGTGAACGCCGGGTCATCCAAGCTCTTGATGTGCCGTCGATTTATCTGGCGCCTTTGAGCTATCACGAGCAAGGATTTGATACCCAAGTCCTTGAGCATTTCGGGCTAAGCGAGGCGCCGGCTCCCGATCTGACACGCTGGCGCAAGATCGCCAAACGGGTCACCGAGCCTGAAGGCGAGGTGAAGATCGGCGTGGTTGGAAAATACACTGAGCTCAAGGACGCTTACAAGTCGCTCACCGAAGCCTTGGCGCATGGCGGACTGGCAAACAAGGTCCGGGTCAGCCTGCGCTGGCTTGATGCCGAAATCTTTGAACAACCAGGTCACGTGCATGAGCTTGAGGATGTCCATGGCATTCTGGTCCCGGGCGGCTTTGGGGAGCGTGGTTCAAAGGGCAAGATCGAAGCCGTGCGTTTTGCGCGCACACGTAAGGTTCCCTATTTCGGCATTTGCTTTGGGATGCAAATGGCGGTGATTGAGGCTGCACGCAATCTGGCCAACCTTGAAGGTGCAAGCTCCACTGAGTTCGGTCCATGCAAAACTCCTGTCGTCGGCTTAATGACCGAATGGACGCGCGGGAACGTCCTTGAACGGCGGCGCGCAGGCGGCGATCTTGGAGGAACCATGAGGTTGGGCAAGTATCCAGCGGTCCTCAAGCCCGGCAGCAAAGTTGCAGGCATTTATGTCAACGAAACAATCGAGGAACGCCATCGGCATCGCTACGAAGTCAATCTTGAGTATGTCGATCTCCTCGAGCAGCGCGGCATGTCGTTCTCTGGCATGTCGCCAGATGGTTTGCTGCCGGAGATTGTAGAAATCCAAGATCATCCGTGGTTTGTTGGTGTCCAGTTTCATCCTGAACTCAAGTCCAAACCTTTCGCACCGCACCCGCTTTTTGCGTCCTTTATCCAGGCGGCAGTGGAGCAGAGCCGATTGGTCTAGAACTCTATCAACAGCTTAACCCGATTCTCCCAGGGGTTGATTGGGTCGCCCGGTTCTTGTATGATTTCTGCGGATCTTGAGACCTGAATTCTGCGGCCTCACACGGCATGGGATCGGCCGGCCAATCGTGTCCCTCGCACAGTTGAGTATGTTGCCGGGATGACCGAAAGAGCCTCTTGGCCCAATCTTGTCCGTGCATTGCGCCTATCTCGGAACGAGACACAAGGCGCCTTCGCCGCTGCTATGGGAGTGGCGCAACAGACAATCTCTCGGTGGGAAGCCGGTTCGCAGATCCCTGACTTGGCTATCCAGCATAAGCTACGCCAGCACTTATCCATCATGGCTCTGTCATCAACCGCCTATTGGATGTACCGCGTCTCGCATGCCTATGGGCAGGAGTTATTGATCGACCGTGGACTGACGATCCTTGCGGTCAGTGCAAGCGCTGCTGCACAGATGGGGCTGAATAACGATCAAATCGTTGGAAAAGACCTGCGGGATTTGCTCCCCCCCCAAGCAGTGCGTTCGAGTTCAGATTCAGAGGAGCTCGCAAACCTCGTTGAGCTTGGTTTTTTTGATGGCTTGATTCGTTCCGTGACCATGTCGGTGTTTTGGTCAGCTGAACATGCGGCAGCGGCTGGACGATTGGACATTTGGCCAATAGTCACCACGGAACAAGCGATTTTAGGATATGTGCAGGGCTACCCTAAGAACAAAAATGAGCCTCCCGCAAACAGGCTGCTAAAAATAGAAGACGTCAACGTACGGCTCAACAAGGATTAGACCTGGACAAATGTCGCCTAATCCTGAGTCCTACTGGGCATCTTTTGTTTCAAGCTATCGCAAGCTTCACAACCTCACACAGGAGGATTTGGCGGCGCGTTTGAATGTCAGCCAGCAGACGGTCTCGCGCTGGGAAGCGGGTCAGCAAGTGCCGGACGCGACCAGCCAAGCGGTTCTCAAGCAAGTCTTAGGGGAAGCAGATTTTGGATCAAAAAAATTATTGATTGAGCGGGTGAGGCAATCATCCGGCTGCAACCTCCTGCTGAACTCAAATGCGGTCGTTGTGGCAGCCAGCAGTGCGGTCGCGAGCGCAATCAATAGAGACTCTTCTCGTGAGATTGAGGGGTTGCACCTTGATGAGCTCCTGCCACTTCCCCGGCCGGGCACTGTCGAAATGGCCGCTCGGGCAGGGCTCTTTGATGGGCGGCTCATGTCAATAAGCTTCACCTGCGAGCTCGGATTTGCGACCGGCACACAGTTCATCTTTACTGAGATCTGGCCTGCGTTAACTCAAGACGGAGAGATTTTCGCTCACGCCGTTATGCACTTGCGGGAACACCGGCCGGGGCAGGGGGAGCCAGGGACACGGGTCACTGGTTTGACCGTCACGCCAAATACCTTGGTTCAGTTTTAGGTCTACTTCGAGGGTTCCGGAATTTTTCGCTCGCGGCAGCAGCATTTTGGGCTAATGTCGATGGTATGAAACCCAACTCCGTTGTCGAGATTGGCCCCATTCGGGTCGCGAACCATTTGCCCCTTACGCTCATTGCCGGTCCGTGCGCGCTGGAAAGCCGCGATCATGCGTTCGAAATGGCGCATGCGTTGAAGGAGATTACCTCGAAGGCGGGGATCGGTCTGATCTACAAGACCTCGTTCGACAAGGCCAACCGCACCAGCGCGAACAGTGCGCGAGGCATCGGTTTGGATTTGGCGCTCCCAATCTTTGAAGACATCCGCCGCAAGTTTGATCTGCCGGTTCTGACCGATGTGCATGAACGCGAGCAGTGCGCCACGGCGGCGCAAGCGGTTGACGTCTTGCAAATTCCAGCCTTCCTCTGCAGGCAGACCGATCTGCTCGAAGCGGCTGCCAAAACTGGAAAGGCGGTCAACGTCAAGAAGGGTCAATTCTTGGCGCCTTGGGACATGAAGAACGTAGTGGAAAAAGTGACGGCGGCTGGCAATGGCAATGTCATGGCAACGGAGCGCGGCGTCAGCTTCGGCTATAACACGCTTGTCTCCGACATGCGCGCAATTCCGGTCTTGAAGGACATTGGCTGTCCAGTTGTTTTCGATGCAACGCACTCGGTGCAACAGCCAGGCGGGCAGGGGACCAAGTCCGGCGGGCAGCGTGAGATGGTTCCCATCCTTGCGCGTGCGGCGGTTGCCATTGGTGTTGCCGCCGTGTTCATTGAAACGCACCAGGACCCGGACAACGCGCCCTCGGACGGTCCAAACATGGTCCATCTCAAAGACATGGCGGCGCTGTTGTCCGAGCTGAAGGCATTCGACCAGTTGGCGAAGCGCGTGCACCCTGAGCAAGTCTAACCGACCTGCATGAGATGCCATCGGGGCGCCGGATTCCCCACTAGGCGGATGGATTTCAATTCGCTAAAAGCCCCACAGAGTCATGCTTATTGATCTGTGCAAGGAAATGTGTCGATGACCGCAATCGTTGATGTGCGTGCCCGCGAAATTCTCGACAGCCGCGGAAACCCAACTCTTGAGGTCGACGTCAAGCTTGAGGATGGATCGAAGGGTAGGGCGGCGGTCCCATCCGGTGCTTCGACTGGCGCTCACGAAGCAGCAGAAAAGCGTGATGCAGGTTCGCGTTACGGCGGCAAGGGTGTTCGCAAGGCCGTCGAATCGGTCGTCACTGAGATCTATGACGCCGTCGCCGGCATGGACGCCGAAGATCAGCGGCATTTGGATCATACCTTGATCAAGCTGGATGGAACACCGAACAAGGCCCGGCTCGGCGCGAATGCCATTCTCGGCGTTTCCCTGGCGGTTGCTCATGCAGCGGCGGACGCGCGCGGGCAGCCTCTTTATCGCTATGTAGGCGGGGTGAACGCCTCGACACTGCCCGTGCCCATGATGAACATCGTCAACGGTGGTGCGCATGCGGACAATCCCATTGATCTGCAAGAATTCATGATCATGCCGGTTGGCGCGCTGTCTTTCAGCGAGGCTTTGCGGATGGGCGCCGAGGTCTTCCACAGCCTCAAGAAGGCCCTTAAAGAGGCCGGGCACAACACAAATGTCGGCGACGAGGGCGGTTTCGCGCCCAATTTGCGTTCTGCGGATGAGGCCTGCGGGTTCATCATGCGCGCAGCCGAAAAGGCGGGCTACCGTCCGGGGACGGATGTTGTCCTGGCCTTAGATGCTGCCTCGACCGAGTTCTACAAAGCTGGCACTTACGAGCTATCCGGCGAGGGCAAAAGCCTGTCCTCCGAGGCTATGGTCCGCTATTACGAAGAGCTATGCGCACGCTATCCGATCGTCTCGATCGAAGATGGCATGGCGGAAGATGATTGGGACGGATGGGCGATGTTGACCCGCGCTCTTGGTCCGCGGGTGCAGTTGGTCGGCGATGATCTCTTTGTGACCAATCCGCGGCGTCTGTCTGATGGCATTTCCCGCAAGACAGCGAACGCCATCCTGGTCAAGGTCAATCAGATTGGTACGCTGACGGAAACCCTCGATGCTGTCGAAATGGCCCATCGTGCGGGCTATAGCGCGGTCATGTCTCATCGGTCGGGAGAAACCGAAGACGCAACGATTGCCGACTTGGCCGTTGCCACCAATTGCGGGCAGATCAAGACTGGCTCGCTGGCCCGCTCGGACCGCACCGCCAAGTATAATCAGCTGCTGCGGATCGAAGAACATTTGGGCGGACAATCCCATTATCCAGGCCGCAATATCTTGCGCGTGCCCGGGTAGTCCATGACGTTGCCGCTGGACAGACACGCTCTGATCAGTGCAGCAAACGGCGGAGACAGCGGCGCACAATATGCGCTCGCTGCATCGCTCCACCGTGACGGTCAGACAGCTGAAGCCATGCAATGGCTGGAGCGCGCCGCGCATAGTGGTCACCTTCACGCACAATACACATGGGCCGCCAGAGAGCTGAGTGGCGCGACACCTTTAAAACAAGCCCAAGCTTCGATCGACTTACTCCGAAAATCGGCCTCCGCTGGTGTCCATCAAGCCAAACGTCTTTTGAGCGTCGTTGAGGCGTGGGGCCTCAAAGGCGCGGCCAATTGGGAACTGGCGTGCCAGTTACTCATGGACGCCTGCGAGGCAGGCGATCCTGGCGCTCTTCGCGAAGCCGGGCTCTTGTGGCTGCTCAACAATCCAGGCGATGAGGCTGCGGTGAGGCTTGTTCACGCAGCAGCGTCGAAGGGGGACAGTATCGCGCAGGCCTTTGCCGGGCGCTTTGGATTCGGGGATCCAAATGAGCCAGGGACTCCCCCTCCGAGGCATCAAGTTGAGCCTCATCTGCGCGTGCCTGTTGACGTACCCCTGAAAGCGCCAAGACCGATGTTAAGCGCTCCGAAAGTTGTAACGATTCCCGGTCTCCTGAAGGCATGGGAGTGCGACTACATCATCGCGCGGGCAGAGCCGATGCTGGCGCCATCGCAAATGATTGACGAGGGAACTGGAAAGCCGAAACTGGCAACGGACCGCACCTCATCAACAGCCGTATTTTGGCCAACAGCCAGCGACCTAGTGATGACCCATCTTGATGCGAGAATGGCTTTGGCGGCCGGACTACCAATGCGCAATGGCGAGATGCTCAATGTTCTACGCTATCAGCCTGGCCAGGAATACAAGCCCCATTTCGATGTCGTCGACCCGGCAAAGGCAGGCTCTGCTCAGTTCCTGGCGGAAGGCGGGCAAAGGGTGCGGACTTTGCTCGTTGCGCTGAACGATGACTATATCGGCGGTGAAACCAGTTTCATAAGGGCCAAGGCACAATGGCGTGGCGCAAAGGGGGATGCGTTGATCTTTGACAACGTAACCCCGGACGGAGCGCCAGACCCAATGTCCCTTCATGCAGGCCTGCCGGTCACCCAAGGCGTGAAGTGGCTGGCCTCCAAATGGTATCGCTCGGCGGAACATTGGTAAGCACCAGCGTTTACCAATTTCATGTTGACCCGGCAGAGTCCGGTATGATTCGATTCAAGTGTAAAGACGCTTTGCAATAGGGTGTGCGGATGAAGATTGGCTTGGCCGTGTTTGTGCTCTGCGCCGCATTGATTGCCTATTTCGGCTTCTATGGCCTTTATGGCAGCCACGGCATGGTGCGGTGGGTGAATTTGTCGGATGAGCTGGCCCTTGCGCGGGCTGAATTGCGAACAATTGAGGGCGAGCGGATGGCGCTCGAGCGGCGCGTCAACCAAATGAAAGACGCCTCCCTTGACCCTGACCTGTTGGATGAGCAGGCGCGCCTTACTTTGGGGCTGTCGCAGCAGCACGAACTGATCCTGCCCCGGCCTTCCAAGGCCGCCTCGCCAACGCCCTGATGCACATTGCTGCACTGCATGATGAGCGTGTTGTAACTGCCGCAAAGACCGACTATTGCAAGCTGTGCAGTGACGATTGCGCCAGGTCTGGCGCGTTTCCATGTCTCAAGGTACGCCGATCATGTCGCCCCCCGCCGCCTCTCGCGAGGTCATGCTGACCTATTACCGTGAAATGCTGCTCATTCGCAGGTTTGAGGAGCGGGCTGGGCAACTCTACGGCATGGGATTTATCGGTGGGTTCTGCCACCTATACATCGGTCAGGAAGCGGTTGTCGTGGGCATGCAGGCCGCGATTGAGCCGGGCGACCAAGTGATCACGGCCTACAGAGATCATGGGCATATGCTTGCCTGTGGCATGGACCCCGCCGGTGTTATGGCTGAGCTGACTGGGCGGTCCGGTGGCCTGTCCAAGGGCAAGGGCGGCTCAATGCACATGTTCAGCCGTGAGAAGAACTTCTTCGGTGGTCACGGGATCGTGGGCGCGCAAGTGCCGATCGGCACGGGCCTTGCCTTCGCCAACCGCTACCGCAACAACAACCGGGTGTGCCTGACTTACTTTGGTGATGGCGCGGCCAATCAGGGGCAAGTCTACGAAAGCTTCAACATGGCGGCCCTCTGGAAGCTGCCAGTGATCTACATTATCGAGAATAATCAGTACGCGATGGGTACGAGTGTCGAGCGCTCCTCGTCAGAGCGTCATCTCTACCGTCGCGGTTTGTCTTTCAACATTCCGGGCGAAGAAGTGGATGGCATGGACGTGCTGGCCGTCAGAGCGGCTGGTGATAAGGCGGTATCTTGGTGCCGGTCTGGCAATGGGCCAATCATCCTGGAGATGAAAACCTATCGCTATCGCGGCCACTCAATGTCCGATCCGGCGAAATACCGGACCCGCGAAGAGGTCGATCAGGTGCGCGAGCACCGCGACCCGATTGAGAACCTGAAAGCTCACCTTCTCAATGGCGGTTTGGCGACGGAAGACGACCTCAAGACGATCGACAAGGATATCCGCGCGATCGTGACCCATGCGGCGGAGTTTGCCCAATCATCGCCCGAACCTGATTCCTCTGAGCTTTGGACAGACATCTTGAAGGACGCCTCGTAACAATGACTATCGAACTCACAATGCTGGCGCTGTCCGTGGCGCTCCTGTTCGTGCTGATCTTAATCCAGTCCTCTGCCGGTACTGCGGCGCAAGGTGTCGATGTGATGGCTGGCCATCGCGACAACATGAAGCCAATGACCCCCTGGCAGGCGCGGACCAAACGTCTCGTTGATAATCATCGGGAAGGCTTGGCGCTGTTCGCGCCGCTGGTGCTGATTGCGGCGGTGAGCCAGATTTCTACGACGTGGACGGTGCTTGGCGCACAGCTGTTCTTTTTTTCCCGCGTTGCTCATGCCGTCATCTATCTCGCGGGCTGGCCATGGGTCAGACCGGTTGCTTGGCTTGTTGGGATCATCGGTACGGTCATGATTTTTGTTGCCTTGGTGCCTGCCCTCAAATTCCCCTTCTAGATTAAAGGCGAACCGTCCGTGCCCACCGACATTCTCATGCCCGCGCTGTCGCCCACCATGGAAGAGGGCAAGCTTGCCAAATGGCACATCAAGCAGGGCGACAGGATCAAGTCCGGCGACGTGATCGCCGAAATCGAAACCGACAAGGCGACCATGGAGGTCGAGGCGGTTGATGAGGGCACGGTCACGGACATCCTCGTCGACGAAGGTGCTGAGGGCGTCAAGGTCAACGCAGTCATCGCGCGCCTAAAGGGTGATGGTGAGGCGGAGGCGCCTGCTCCAAAGGTGAATGGAACATCCGCTCCTCTGCCACCGCAACCAGCTCCGGCGCCAATCGCCGCTGAGCCGCCAAGACCTGCGCCTGTGGTCCATCAAGCGCCTCCAGTGACAACACAGGACGAATCCGCTCCGGGAACGGAGTTTGTGACTCAGACAGTGCGGGAGGCCTTGCGCGATGCTATGGCCGAAGAAATGCGCCGCGACGGCACGGTCTTTCTCATGGGCGAAGAGGTCGGACAATATCAAGGCGCCTACAAGGTCAGCCAAGGTCTTCTGGACGAGTTCGGCCCGAACCGCGTGATCGACACGCCGATCACTGAGCATGGTTTTGCGGGTCTCGGCGTGGGTGCGGCCTTTGGCGGCCTGAAGCCGATCGTAGAGTTCATGACGTGGAACTTTGCGATGCAGGCCATTGACCAAATCATCAATTCGGCTGCAAAGACGCTCTATATGTCTGGCGGCCAGATGGGGTGCCCGATCGTCTTTCGCGGACCCAATGGTGCGGCAGCGCGCGTCGCCGCGCAGCACAGCCAGAATTTCTCGGCCTGGTATGCCCATATCCCAGGCCTGAAAGTTGTCGCGCCATACTTCGCCGCGGATGCCAAGGGCCTTCTCAAAAGCGCGATCCGCGACCCCAATCCCGTTCTCGTTCTGGAGAATGAGATTTGCTACGGCCGGTCATTCCCAGTGCCAAAGACTGACGACCACATCGTCCCGATTGGCAAGGCGCGTGTGATCCGCGCTGGGCGGCATGTAACCTTGGTGTCCTTCTCGATCACTGTTGGCCTGATCCTTCAGGCGGCGGACGAATTGGCCAAGGCCGGGGTCGAGGCGGAACTAATCGATTTGCGTTCCTTGCGGCCACTCGATACCGAGACCATTATCGCCTCGGTCCAGAAGACCAACCGCCTCGTTATCGTGGAGGAAGGGTGGCCCATTTGCGGCATAGGCGCTGAAATTTCGGCACAGGTGATGGAGCGGGCCTTTGACTGGCTTGATGCGCCCGTCTTGCGCGTCACGGGCAAAGATGTGCCCATGCCCTATGCGGCGAACTTGGAGAAACTGGCGCTGCCATCCGTGACTGACATTTTGGATGCTGTCAAAAAGGTCACCTATGCATGAGCGACGCGGATGATGCCGACGATCAGCAGCTTGAGGCGTCCGCTCAAGAATTGGAGATTCCTGAGGCCGTGTTGGATGCCCGCGCGGGAGTTGAGCTTCTGCGCTTTTGGATATCTGCCGGGGAGGAGCATGTCGCGCTCAACATTGGCGCCATGGGCGAGCGGGAGGTTGAGCAATGGGGCATGATTCTGGCCGACATTTCCGTGCACGTCATTGCGGCCCTGTGTCAGGACGATACGTCGCGTAACCCGGACGACCTTCGCGCCATGATTGAACGCGCCTACCGCGCACGGCTTGAGAGCAAGGGCATCAGCCACAAAGGCGCGATTGGCCGGTTGAACTGAATTGCGGAGGAGGGATGCGATGAATGCCATAAGCACCGGCCGGGTCTTTGCCTCTCCCTTGGCGCGCCGCATCGCGGCGCAAAGGGGCCTTGACATTGCCCAGGTTACGGGCTCCGGTCCCGGCGGCCGTGTTGTCAAGCTTGATGTGGAGAATGCCATTCCTCCTTTGCCGAAGGCGGGGGAGGTGTCGCGTCCGCATCCGAAGGAGGCGGGCATGACGGAGGGGTCATTGCCTGCTGCAACCGCTCCTGCACCCAAGGCTGCTGAATCTGCCGCCGCCCCAGGCCCTGACGCGCGGCTCTATTTCACGAAAGAGGCGTATACGGAAATCCCACATGACAGCATGCGCAAATCGATCGCCAAGCGCCTGACGGCGTCCAAGCGCGATATCCCGCATTACTATCTGCAAATTGATTGTGAGCTAGACGCGCTGATGAAGCTGCGCGCCGATCTGAATGCTAAGGCGCCGAAGGATGGCCCGGCTGCCTTCAAGCTCTCGGTCAATGATTTTATCGTAAAGGCCTGCGCGCTCGCGCTCATTCGTGTGCCCGAAGTCAATAGTTCGTGGACGGAGACAGCGCTTCTGCGGCACAAACATGCGGATGTAGGTGTGGCCGTCGCGCTCGACTTCGGGCTCATCACGCCCATTGTTGCCAAGGCCGAGGGCAAGGGCCTCGCCGATATCAGCCGCGAGGTGAAGGATTTGGCCGACCGCGCGAAGGCCAAGAAGCTGAAACCGTCTGAGTTTGAGGGTGGCACTTTTGCCATCTCCAATCTCGGCATGTTCGGGATCAAGGACTTCACCGCCGTGATCAACCCGCCCCATGCGGCGATCCTGGCGGTTGGCGCGGGCGAGCAACGGCCGGTGGTCAAGAATGGCGCGGTCGCACAAGCCACGATTATGACCGTGCGGCTGTCCTGCGATCACCGCGTGTTCGACGGCGCCACTGGCGCCCGCTGGCTACAGGCCTTCAAAGGCTTCATCGAAGACCCGCTGACGATGATGTTGTGAGGGCGCCATGACCCAATCCTTCGACACCATCGTGATCGGTGGCGGGCCAGGCGGCTATGTGGCCGCGATCCGCTGCACACAGCTTGGTCTCAAGACCGCAGTTATTGAGCGCGAGAACATGGGCGGCATCTGCCTCAATTGGGGCTGCATCCCGACCAAGGCGCTGTTGCGCTCCTCCGAAATCTGGCACTTGCTGCACCGCCTCAAGGAATTCGGCTTCGAGGCCGACAATCCCCGCTTTAACTTCGGCGCCATCATTCAGCGCAGCCGCAAGGTCGCCGCGCAATTGTCGAATGGCGTCAAATTCCTGATGAAGAAGCATAAAGTCACGGTGATCGACGGGGAGGCCAAATTCTCCGCCCCCGGACAATTGACGGTGACGCACAAGGGCGCCACGGCCCAGGCCACCGCCAAATCCATCATCATCGCCACCGGCGCGCGGGCGCGTGAACTGCCGCATCTGAAAGCCGATGGCACGCTTATCTGGACCTATCGCGAGGCCATGGTGGCCGAGGCTCTGCCCAAGCGGCTCCTGGTCATCGGCTCCGGTGCCATCGGCATCGAATTTGCGAGCTTTTACCGCACGCTGGGCTCCGAGGTGACCGTCGTTGAGGTCATGGACCGCGTGCTCCCGGTCGAGGATGAGGAGATCAGCCAACTCGCCGCCAAGGCCTTCATCAAGCAGGGCATGACGCTGATGCTTGGCGCCTCGGTCGAGGCGCTGGAGCCCAAAGGCCAAACCGTCAGCGCGCGGATCAAGCTCAAAGACGGCAAGATCGAAAACCAAGAGTTCGACCGCGCCATCCTCGCCATCGGCATTACGGGGAACACGGAAACTCTGGCTCTGGACAAGGCCGGCATCAAGACAGACCGCGGCCACATCGTCATCAATGAATGGTGCGAGACGGGTGTGCCCGGCCATTATGCCATCGGCGATGTCGCGGGCGCGCCCTGGCTTGCGCATAAGGCCATGCATGAGGGCGTGCTGGCGGCGGAGCGCATCGCGGGCGTCAAAGGCCTGCATCCGATGGACGTGTCCAAGATCCCTGGCTGCACCTATTGCTGGCCGCAAGTGGCCAGCGTCGGCCTCACCGAAGCGAAAGCAAAAGCCGCAGGGCACAAAGTTAAGGTCGGCCGCTTTCCCTTCATCGGCAATGGCAAAGCGATTGCGCTCGGCGATTCTGAGGGCTTGGTCAAAACCGTGTTCGATGCCGATACAGGGGAGCTTCTGGGCGCCCATATGATTGGCGCGGAGGTGACCGAGCTGATCCAAGGCTATGGCATCGCGCGTACGCTAGAGGCAACCGAGGCCGACCTCATGGCCACGATTTTCCCGCATCCCACGCTCAGCGAAATGATGCATGAGGCGGTGCTGGACGCTTATGGCAAGGCGCTGCATATCTGACACCCTTCACAGACTTCTCACGCAGCTGTGAAATCTCTGTCATCGCTTTAAATTGCTCCGGATGCGGAGAGACATATTCTGCGCCCATGTCGGGGGAATTGATCAACAAAAAGGGCTTTGGCGCGTTTGGCTGCCGCATCAGGCGGCTGTCCGAACGTTTGGACCGTGAGGTGCGGGAAATCTATCAAAGCCACGGGCACTATTTCGATCCGTGCTGGTACCCTGTTGTAATTGCACTTCTGGATCATGGGCCGCTCACCGCCAGTGAATTGTCCGCCCAGACAGGCATCGGCGTCTCAACCATCTCCCAGATTAAGGCGAGGCTGCATAGCGAGGGCCTGGTGACGCTCGAAACCGATCCTAAGGATATGCGCCGTCAGAGGCTGTTATTGACGCCCAAATGCCGTCAGCTGGCTCATGACCTGCAACCTCTCTGGCAGGCGATTACGATGGCGACGCAAGCTTTGTGCGCCGAAACGACGCCAGAGTTTTTGAACAATCTGGAGACCATTGAAGTGGCGCTCACCCGCCGCCGTATGGCCGCGCGGGTTGAGGCGCTCTTGTCGCGCCGCCAATGATCAACGGGAAGAGCTATTCTGCTGCAGGTCCTGCGGCGTCGCTTTGCCCTTCCGTCCTTGGCGTTTGGGCAGCCTGCTGCAACGGCACCTCCTGCACCAAGGAAGGTGCCTTATGAGTGTCGCCTTCTAGCGCCAACTGCTTGACGCGCACATAGTCCGTCTTGCCGGTTCCCAGCACAGGAACAGCCTCGGTATGCACAATGTGCCGCGGGACCGCCAGCTCCGGCACCCCATGATTACGCGCCCAGGCAATCAGTTCACCCCGGTTGGCCTGCGGCGCATCGGTGACCAACAGGATCTGCTCACCCTTGCGGTCGTCAGGAACGGAGACCGCTGCATGCATGTGGTCGGGCCAAAGCGCGGAGGCGCAATTCTCGACAACCGCCAGTGAAACCATCTCGCCGCCAATCTTGGCAAAGCGCTTCACCCGGCCCCGAATGGCGATGTAGCCCTCAGGGTCCACACTCACCACATCGCCGGTATCGTGCCAGCCTTCCGGCAAGGGTTGCAGCACGCCTGGTTTGTCGCTTTTGAGATAGCCCATCATGATATTGGGCCCACGAATATGCAGGCGGCCGGCGTCGGGAATGCCCTCAACCGGCTCCAATTTATAGTCCATGCCCGACAACAGCCGCCCCACAGTGCCTAACTTGTTTGCACCGATTTGGTTGGCGGCAACGACGGGCGCGGCCTCGGTAACACCGTAACCTTCCAAAATCTCGATGTTGTATTTGCGCCTGACCAATTGGCGGGTCTCGTCACGGACGCGCTCGGCACCGCACACCGCGAGGCGCACGGAGTTCAGGTCTCCTTGATCGCCTGCGCGCGCATATTGCGAGATAAACGTATCGGTCGACAACAGGATGGTGGCGCCGGTATCGCGAACGCGCGTTGCAATCGTGCGCGCTTGTAAAGGGGAGGGGTGCTGCACCGCCTTGAGGCCCAGTAACAATGGCATCAGCGATCCGACCGTCAGCCCAAAACAATGGAATGTCGGCAGGGGATTGAAAACAATGTCGCTGTCATAGAGTTGGATGTGACTGCGCACCTGCTCGACATTAGCCAGCAAATTGCGGTGGCTCAGAACGACACCCTTTGGCTCGCCCTCTGTGCCCGAAGTGAAGAGAACAACGCCAACATCCGATGGGCCGCGGCGCGATTGAATCAGCCATGGCGCAATGGGCCCGGCGGCGCCATGCAGCTTGTCGACAAGGCTCAGTTTCTCTCGCACCTCTTCCAGATAGACGAACTTCACAGTGGACTTCATTTGCTCAATAAGGTCTTCAAACTTCCCGATCTCGACAAATTTATGCGCGGTGAGCACAACGGAAATCTCGGCCGCCGCACATGCGGCCTTCAGGCCTTTTTCCCCTGCGGTGAAATTGAGCATCGCGGGCACGCGCCCATAGGCATGCAGGGCGAAGAACGTGATGACCGCACCCACACCTGTCGGCAGAAGCACGCCGACATTCTCGCCACGTTTTGTATGCTTACGGATTGCAGAGCCGAGTGCGAAGGCTGCCCGCAAGATATCGTCATAAGTCATGACGCGCTCATCGCCGTCGATCATGATCTGGCGTTTGCCGCCATAGGTGTTGCGCGCATCAAGTAGCGCCGACACGACATTCTTTTCGGCATTCTTTTGATTGAAGGGCAGGTGGCGGGCGGGGACGTTCAAGGGTGGACACTCCCTATGTGGCGCAATTGTTCTGCGGCAGAAGCGTTAGGCTGATGCCTTGTGGTAGCAAAGCTATCCCAAAGCCCGTTCAAGACAAGGGCATGATTTTGCAATACTCTTGCGTCCGTTGGGCTATCCCTATGATCCTGCAGCCAAAAGCGAGGTCGACAGCGCGCCTATGGATGAAATTTTGGTAACACCGCCCTTTGGCACCTTTGCCCTAACGCCGGGCGAGGCACGCATTATCGCTCTGACTCGCGCGATGCCCTCGGGCGCCATCGGCAAAAGATTGGCCCTTTGGCTGCGCAAACTTGTGAAAGGCGCAATGGGCCGGCCTATCGACACGGAGGTCTTTGGCTTGCGGATGCGCCTGGATGGTCAGCGCAATATTGCCGAGCGGCGGCTTCTCATCCAGCCACAGCACTTCGACCCGCAAGAGCGGGCGGCGCTTGCGGAGGTGTTGCGTCCCGGTGACGTCGCGGTTGATGTGGGTGCAAATGTCGGGGCCTATAGTCTGTTTATGGCGCGGTATGTCGGCACTGAGGGCCGAGTGCTCGCCTGTGAACCCCAACCGCAGGTGCTCGAACGCCTTAGGGTAAACGTCCAGCTCAATCCGGAATTGCCAATCGAGATCATCGCAAAGGCTGTTGGTGCCCACGCCGGGACGGTTGAATTTCAGCTTGGGACCGGCAATCAAGGGGAGGGGAGGATTGCGGAAGCCGGGGCGCACGACGGCGTCGTCACCGTGCCAATAGCACCTCTGGCCCAGCTTCTGGACGAGCGTGGAATCGCCGCTGTAAGAGCACTCAAAATCGACGTTGAAGGGGCCGAACCGTCCGTTCTTGTTCCCTTTTTTGAAATGGCGCCGCGCGCTCAGTGGCCCCAACTGATCGTCATGGAGCACGGGAACCCCCGTTGGACCCTTGATTTGACGGCCCATGTTTGCAGCAAGGGGTACAAGGTAGGCGGACAGACGCGGCTAAACGTCCTGTTGGAGCGCGCAACGTAAGGAGGGCCGCCCTCTCGCCCTCGTCCTGCAAATCGCCTATATCTGCACAATGGCAACCGTGTTTGACCAATCCAGCAGAGACCTGCGCGCCCTGAGGCACCCTGAGAAACGGGACCGGCCGCAAAATGATATCCCTCGCAAGCCCGACTGGATCAGGGTAAAGGCGCCAACCTCCAAGGCCTATGCCGACACCAAAGCGATCGTGCGCGAGCACGGCCTGCATACGGTCTGTGAAGAGGCAGGCTGCCCCAATGTTGGCGAATGCTGGGCCCAGAAGCATGCGACGTTCATGATCATGGGCGATACCTGCACGCGCGCCTGCAGCTTTTGCGACGTAAAGACGGGCATGCCTGGACCACTCGATCCCGCCGAACCCGACAAGATTGCCGATGCAATCGCAAAGTTGGGCCTGTCTCATGCGGTGATCACGTCCGTCGACCGGGATGATCTAGCCGATGGCGGCGCCGCGCACTTTGCCGCCGTCATTCGCGCGGTGCGCGCCGGAAGCCCGCAAACGACCATTGAGGTACTGACCCCCGATTTCTTGCGCAAGACCAATGCCTTGGAAGCGGTCATCGCGGCCAAGCCCGATGTCTTCAATCACAATCTCGAAACTGTCCCCCGCCTTTATTTGAAGATCAGGCCCGGTGCCCGCTATTTCGTCTCGCTCCGTCTTTTGCAACAGGCAAAGGAGATCGACCCGGAGACTTTCACCAAATCCGGGCTGATGGTGGGTTTGGGCGAAACCCGCGAAGAAATCATGCAGGTTATGGACGATCTGCGCGCTGCAAACGTCGATTTCTTAACAATTGGCCAGTACTTGCAGCCCTCGCGCCGTCACGCCGCCCTCGACCGGTTCTGGACGCCAGAGGAATTCAAGGCTTTGGAAGAGATTGCCTATGCCAAAGGGTTCTTGATGGTCTCGGCGTCGCCATTGACTCGGTCCTCGCACCACGCTGGAGAGGACTTTGCCCGGCTCAAAGCTGCCCGGCAGAGGCAAAACCATGCCGCAGCACAGTGAGAGGCGGATTGTTCCGTACCCCGCGCAACAAATGTTCGGCCTTATTGCCGATATTGAGCGCTATCCGGAATTCCTGCCTTGGTGCGCCAACGCCAAGCTTGGCGAGCCGCAAACCATCGATGGCATCACGGTGGTGAACGCAGAGCTCACTGTCGTTTTTGCTGCTATCCGTGAGCCCTACACCAGCCGGGTGACGATCGACCCGGCTCAAAGCTTGATCGAGGCCGTTCACGTCAAAGGGCCGTTCTCGCATTTGAACACGCGATGGCGGATCACGCCTCGGGGCCCTGGCGCCTCGCTCATCGAATGCAATGTGGACTTCTCTCTCAAAAGCCGGTCGCTGCAGGCGGTTATGACCATGGTCTTTGGCAGTGCGGTTGCGCGCATGGCCAATGCCTTTGAGCAGCGCGCGCGCGTCCTATTTGGAAGGTCTGTGGACGCGGTCAGGTCTGACGAATGGCGCTAAGCAGCAAGCCAAGTGCAGTTTCGACACTCAGCAGGCGGACCATAGTGCGGCCTGCATCCCCGAACCGCTTCTCAAGGGTGATCACCTTGTGGGATGGTGTTGCTGCCGCAAAGTGAACGAGGCCAACAGGTTTTGCAGCACTACCACCGCCGGGTCCCGCGATCCCCGTAATCGCCACAGAAGCGCCAGCAGCGGCCGCCCGCAAGGCGCCGTGCGCCATGGCAGACGCGCACTGCATGCTAACGGCACCGTGGTCCTTGAGAATGTCGTCCGGGACCCCCAACACTTGCATCTTAGCAACATTGGAATAGGTGATGTAACCGCGCTCAAAGACATCGGATGACCCGGCAATGTCCGTCAGGGCGCCCCCAACAAGACCACCCGTGCAGCTTTCAGCGGTGACAACCTTGATCCCGCGCGCGCGGGCCTCGGCCAGCACTTGCCGACTGAGATCATCGATCGTCGCAGAAAATAGTGTGCTCATAAGCTCTGAACGTACAGCACAGCCGCCATCCCTGCAAAGGCGAACAGGCCGGCGACGAAATCATCGAGCATGACTCCCGCTGCGCCGGAGACCTGCTCATCAATCCAACTTGCGGGCCAAATTTTGAACGTATCGAAAAACCTGAACAGCAAGAAAGCCGACAGATAGCCCTCGATGGTCAACGGCGTGATGGTCAACACCAGCCATTGTGCAACGACCTCATCGACTACAACTTCTGGCGGGTCGTCAGCTTTCAGTTCACGGACGAACACATCTGCGGCCCACCAGCCAGCCGCAAACACGACAGCGATGGCAACCGCCAGAAGCATCGGCCCGCCGAGCACCATGAGCGCCCACCCAAAGGGTAGTGCCGCGGCCGACCCCCACGTGCCCGGTCCTATGGGTAACAATCCCGCGCCAAACCATGTTGCGATCAGCACAGCCGGATGCCAAAACGGTAAGGTCTCAGGTAATTCTCCGAAGATGTTTCTCATCCAGGCAACCGGATGGTTGCGGCCGCTTGGGCGGCAATCCCTTCATGGCGTCCGGTGAACCCCAACTTTTCGGTCGTTGTCGCCTTGACGCTGACCCGGTCCCGCGAAATCTGAACGATCTCTGCGATTCTAGCTCCCATTTGATCCCGCAGAGGACTAATCTTTGGGGCTTCGCAAATCAGCGTCACATCCAAATGGGCAACAAGGCCGCCGCGGGCCTGCACGCGCTCCACGGCGTGGCGCAAGAACTGACTAGAGTCCGCACCGCGCCAGCGCGGGTCGCCCGGCGGGAAATGCTGCCCGATATCGCCATCACCAAGCGCTCCGAGAATCGCATCGGTCAGCGCGTGCAAGCCCACATCGGCGTCCGAATGGCCAATCAGAGCGGCCGAATGCGGGACCTTAATCCCGCAGAGCCAAACATGATCGCCTGGTCCTAACCTATGCACATCAAAGCCCGTACCAACTCTAACATCAGCCAGTCGAGACGCTAGGAGCCGCTCTGCCAACACAAGGTCCTCACTCATTGTGATCTTGATATTGTCCGTATGCCCCTGAACGACGGCCACGTGCAAACCGCCCAGTTCAGCCAGCGCAGCATCATCAGTAGCCGGATGATCCTTGAATTGGCGATGCGCGTTGAGGATTGCCCCATAGCGAAATCCTTGCGGCGTCAGCGCCCGCCAAAGGCCCTTGCGGTCAACGGTATCTTTGATCTGATTTCCATTTTCGTCTGCAACACGTTTCAGCGTGTCATGGACACGTAAGGCCGCAATCGCACCGTCAGCCTCAGCCAGCGCATCAAGAACTGCATCAATCTCCGCTGCCTGGACCAAAGGTCTCGCGCCATCGTGAATCAGGACAAGATCCGGCGCTGGCTCAGCAAGGGCCTCAAGCCCGAGCCGAACACTGTCCTGCCGCGAGGCGCCGCCTAAAATAGGTGGAGGCAGCGCCAAACCCTCTAAGGCCAGGCTGTAATGGTCCAGATCGTCCGGGTGGATGACAACAAAAGTGCATCTAATCCTGGGATGGGCTGTGAAAGTCTCAACCGTATGCCGCAAGACCGGACGCCCGCCCAGACATTGAAATTGCTTCGGCAAGGGCCCGCCAGCGCGGCTTCCCCGTCCTGCAGCCACGATCAGCGCAAAGGCGTTTAGCATGGTCATGAGAATAGGCCTGCCGTTGCATGGCGCTTGCGTCAAGCGCTTGAGTTTCGCTGCAATGCAGCATACGCTGGCGATGATTTGTGCAACCTCATGGTCTGCCTAAAGAATGAGCATCGCAATTGGTCCCGTCACGACGTCCAGCGCTGTCTTCTTAGCGCCCATGACGGGCGTGACCGACAGGCCGTTCCGGCGCGCCGTCATGCGCTATGGGGCGGGTCTGTGCTTTACGGAGATGATTGCCTCGGCCGAACTCCTGCGGGAGCGCCGGAAGGAAGCCCGCCGTCTTCGGGCGGTAAAGGAGGACGGGATCTACGCAGTCCAATTGGCGGGTTATGATCCCCACGTTGTCGCGCAAGCAGCGGCGCTGGCCGAGGATGAGGGCGCGGAACTGATTGACCTCAATTTCGGCTGTCCTTCCAAATTCGTTGTGGGCTTCCAGTGTGGCTCTGCACTGATGCGCACGCCACAACTGATCGGTCAGTTGGTGGCGTCTGTTGCGCATGCGGTCAAGATACCCGTGACCGTAAAGATGCGCACCGGCTGGGACGCCGGCGCCCGAAATGCCCCGGAGGTGGCCAGGATCGCAGCAGGTGAGGGCGCGCAGATAGTCACTGTGCATGGCCGTACACGCGCGCAATTCTACAAGGGTCAGGCTGATTGGGCCTTCGTGCGCCAGGTCAAAGCGGCTGTTGATGTACCAGTGATTGTCAACGGCGACATTACCTGCTCGGCGACTGCGAAGCAGGCCCTCGATGCCTCCGGTGCGGACGGTGTTATGATTGGCAGAGGCGCCATGGGCCAACCTTGGCTCCTGGCCGAAATTGCTAGCGCATTGCTTGGCCAACCCTATACGCGCCCTAATACCGATCGGATTCTCCAGGGCATTGAGGCCCATTACGAAGGCTCACTCGCGCATTATGGCCGTGAGGTCGGGGCAAAGATGGTGCGCAAGCACCTTGCGGCTTACGCGTCGTCCCTCGGCTGGACGGCAGAGCAACGCTCATCGGTCCTGGAATGTGACGATCCAGATTTGGTTCTAAAGCGGCTGACGATTGAGCAATTCCAGCAGCAGGCCGCATGACCACCAAATCCCTCCCACGCAAACCAGCGCAAACGTCGCGCACTGTTCCGGCCGAGGTGATTGTCGCGGCCATACCCCATGCGGCCGTGGTCTTGGACTTAACCTCAAAAATATTGTTCGCTAATCCGGCGGCCGAGCAATTTTTTGAATTGAGCCTGCCTCTGCTGCGGCGGGAGCGCGTTGTGCAGCTCCTCCCTTTTGGTACACCGCTGCTGACACTTCTTGAACAAGCGCAACGGCGTCAGCAGTCGCTCAGCGAGTATGGGCTAGAACTTGCGTCGCCGCGGTTCGGGCTAAAGCGCGTGGATGTCCATATTAGCCCGCTTGGCACTCCGGAAGGCGATATCCTTCTGCTGCTCCAGGAGCGGTCGATTGCGGAAAAGATGGACCGGCACTTGCTCGGACGGCAGAATACCCGCTCAACCATGGCGATGGCGGCCATTCTGGCGCATGAGATCAAGAACCCCCTTGCCGGCATACGCGGTGCCGCTCAACTGATCGAGCAGAACGCAAATGACGATGACCGGCTTCTTACCCGCCTCATTTGCGCTGAGACTGACCGCGTGCGTGCACTCGTCGACCGGATGGAAGTGTTAAGCGATAACCGAAAACCTTCCCTTGCTCCGGTCAATATACACGAAGTGCTTGACCATGTGCGTCGGCTGGCCGTCGCGAGCTTCGCCAAAGCCATCCGTATTGCTGAGTATTACGACCCATCCCTTCCGCCCGTGATGGGCGACCGCGATCGACTCATCCAAGTGATGCTCAATCTGGTGAAAAACGCGGCTGATGCGGCCGAGGGACAGGCTGAACCTGAAATACACCTCGTCACCGCCTTCAGGCCTGGCGTTTATGTGACAAGCGGCGTTGCAAAAACCAAGATTGCTTTGCCCCTTGAGGTCTGCATCAAAGATAACGGTGCCGGCGTTCCCAAAGAGATCCTGCCTGAGATTTTCGAACCCTTTGTAACCTCCAAGGCTGCAGGAACTGGGCTTGGACTGGCGCTCGTTGCAAAGATTATCGCGGATCATGGTGGCATTATTGAGTGCGAAAGCGAACCCCGCCGCACGATATTCCGCATGCGCCTGCCCATCGGCAAGGCAGCCAATGACGGCCCTCCTGTCAATGCACTGGAAAGACCTTGATGCCCCATGCCTCCGCGACGATACTGATTGCTGACGATGATGCCGCCATCCGCACGGTGCTGCATCAAGCCCTCGGCCGTTTGGGCTACCTGGTGCGAACAACAGGCAATGCCGCGACCCTGTGGCGGTGGGCAAGCGCGGGCGAGGGCGACCTGGTCATCACCGATGTTGTCATGCCGGATGAGAATGCCTTCGATTTCATACCGCGCCTCAAGCAAGTGCGGCCAACATTGCCAATCGTCGTGATGAGTGCTCAGAACACTTTGTCGACTGCGATCACAGCAGCAGAGCAGGGGGCCTACGAATACTTGCCCAAGCCCTTTGATCTCAACGAACTGACCCACGTCGTTCAGCGCGCCTTGTCAGCCAAACCGGCCAAGTCTGCGGCCGTGGCCAATGACACGGACGCACAACCAGACCTCCTGATTGGCCGCTCGCCGCCGATGCAGGAGATTTATCGCGTGCTGGCCCGTTTGATGCCGACCGATCTGACTGTCATGATTTCGGGCGAATCCGGCACCGGAAAGGAGCTGGTGGCGCGCGCCCTGCATGACTTTGGCCGCAGGCGCGCAGGCCCCTTCGTCGCCATCAATATGGCTGCGATCCCTCGCGAACTCATTGAGAGCGAATTGTTCGGTCACGAGAAAGGCGCCTTCACCGGCGCAACCGCGCGAGGTGTGGGACGGTTCGAGCAGGCCGAAGGCGGCACGCTGTTCCTTGATGAGATTGGCGATATGCCTATGGAGGCGCAGACCCGCCTGCTTCGGGTGCTCCAGCAGGGGGAGTATACCGCTGTCGGTGGCCGCACCGCGCTCAAGACCAATGTCCGGATCATTGCCGCGACGAATCGCGACCTGCGCCAGCAGATTCACCAGGGCCTGTTCCGCGAAGACCTGTATTTTAGGCTGAATGTTGTTCCCATCCGCCTGCCGCCCTTGCGCAACCGGGCCGACGACATTCCCGATCTGGCGAGCCACTTCTTTCAGCAGGCCTCGCGCGACGGCCTCCCCCGAAAGGTGCTCGATGCGGACGCAATCGACGTCCTCAAGCGGTACCAATGGCCAGGCAATGTGCGGGAACTTGAGAATCTGACACGCCGCCTGGCGGCCTTGTACACCGATGATGTGATCACTGGCGCTGTTATCAGTTCAGAACTTCAAGACGCTGCTTCCGCCGAAATGGCGATCACATCCAATGGTGCTGAAACGCTTTCCGATGCCATTGAACGCCATGTTGGCGCTATCTTCACCCAGAATGGCGGAGCACTGCCGCCACCCGGACTCTATGACCGGATCCTGAAAGAGTTGGAGCGGCCTTTGCTAACCATGTGTCTGACTGCTACACGCGGCAACCAGATAAAGGCCGCAGAAGTCTTAGGGTTGAACCGCAATACTCTACGAAAAAAGATTAGAGACCTTGACATCCCGGTCATTCGAGGGCTCAAGTGATGTAAATTGGCAACGGGCGAACCGGCGTTGTTGTCCCCTGGGTACATCTGGTTCGTGGGCGGTTGCCAAGACGGCGGTCGGTGTGTGCCTCCGTCTACATCCTTTGCGTGGAAAGCAGCATGTTGGCCACAGTCGCCGAGCAGCCCGGACGCGAGCGATTGACGACGACTGTGTGGGCTGCCCTAAAGGCGCCTGCCTCCGCGATTGGCTTGGGCATGTTGGCTTTGGCCACGATCACGCTGACCTATCTCACAATCTATGGGTATATGCCCTTCGCGCCGACGCCTGCGATCGTGGTCGGTTTGGTGGTCGCAAACTTTATCTTGGTGCTTATCCTAGCGGCGCTCACGGCCGTGCGCATGGCCGATATATGGAATCAGCGGCGCGCAGGCGTTATGCAGTCGCGCCTCCACGCCCGTCTCGTGGCCATCTTCAGCGCAATTGCGATCATTCCAGCCGCCCTGACCGCAGCCTTTGCGGCGTTCACGATCACCTTAGGGATGGAAGCCTGGTTTTCTAAGGGGGTCCGGACGGCGCTCGACAATTCGCTTGCAGTCGCGCAGGGCTATCTGGGCGAACACCGCCGCAATATTCGCGCCGACGCGCTGGCTTTGGGTAATGACCTCAATCTGCGGGCGTCGGAGGTCCTCAATCTCTTGCAGACGGACCCTGCGGGCCTTGCCTCGTACCTGTTCAAGAATGCCGGACAGCGCGCCATCGACGGCGTGGCAATCTACAATGCCAAGAAATTGCCCCTCGTATCCGTGACGCCTGGCTTTGTCTTGGCGGTCGACCGCCCCGATGACCAGGACTACGACACTGCGCGGCGGGGGGAGGTGTCTCTGACCACGGAAGAAAATGGCAGCCAGGTGCGCGCCTTCGTGCAGCTGTCCGCACTGCCCGACTTGTACCTGATGGTCGTCCGCAATGTTGACAGCAAGGTCATAGGCTATCAGCAGGAAACACAGCGCGTGATTGATGACTTCCGGCGCCTCGAGGCAAGCCGGACAGGCGCCCAGATCACGCTCGGCCTTGTCTATGCGAGTGTTGCGTTGGTTCTCTTGATTGCGTCAGTCTTCGCAGGCATGTGGGCGGCGAGCCGGATCGTGGCGCCGATCGGCCGTTTGGTCGGCGCTTCGGACCGGGTGTCGCGCGGCGACCTTACGGCACGTGTGCCTGTCGACCGCTCGGACGATGAGCTTGCGACCCTCAGCCTCGCCTTCAACCGCATGACAGGCGAATTGGAAAGTCAGCGGGAAGAGCTCATCGAAAGCCACCGTCAGACCGAAGTGCGTCGCCGCTTCACCGAGGCAGTTCTGTCGGGGGTCAGTGCGGGCGTCATTGGCCTGGATGGTGACGGCCGTATCAACATTCTCAATCGCTCGGCACAAGCCATGCTGGGCCTCAGCCGAGACCCGGTCATTGGCCTGGCGATAGGTGAGGTTGCCACCGAACTTGCCCCCTTGGTGCAGGCTGCGATTGCGGCACCGGAAGGCCGCTCGCAAGGGCAGGTCGATATCGCGCGCAACGACAAGGTCCGCAATCTCACCGTCCGCGTAACGAGTGAAATACCGGTCGAAGGCGAGCGAGGCTATGTTGTGACCTTTGACGATATCACCGATCTGATCACCGCACAGCGCTCATCCGCTTGGGCGGACGTTGCCCGCCGCATCGCGCATGAGATCAAGAACCCGCTGACGCCCATCCAATTGTCGGCCGAACGTCTGCGGCGCAAATACAAGAAGGAAATCGAGACCGACCCTGAGGTCTTTGAACAATGCACGCAGACGATCATCCGCCAGGTGTCGGACATTGGCCGGATGGTCGACGAATTCTCATCCTTTGCACGCATGCCGCAACCGGTCATGCGCGTCGAGGACCTCGGCGATCTCGTGCGCCATGCGACGTTCTTGCAGAGGGTGGCACAGCCGCAGATCGACTTCACCATGCATTTGCCGGAAGGCGCCGTGTCACTGGTCTGCGATGGCCGGCTGGTCAGCCAGGCGCTGACCAATGTCTTGAAGAACGCGGGCGAAGCGGTCCGCGCGCGGTTCGGCAAGGATGCACGCGACCCCGAAAGCGACCAGGTCGCCGAAGGCGGCCGCATCGAAATCGCGATCGCCGAGTCGGCCGCGGACATGACCATTCAAGTGTCCGACAATGGCATTGGCCTTCCCAAGGAAGACCGCCATCGTCTGACCGAACCCTATGTGACCAAGCGCGCGAAGGGTACCGGTCTGGGGCTTGCGATCGTCAAGAAGATCATGGAAGACCACGAGGGCGAGCTGATCCTCGAAGACGCACCCACCCATGACGCAAATGGTCATGAGCGCGGCACAGGCGCGCGGGTGTGCTTGCGTTTCCCGAAATCCACCAAGCCGGCGACGGCCTCCGAACAAACTCTAACAAGCGGAACAGGTAACGACGATGAGCAAAAGCGGGCCCCACACGCCCTTTGATGTCCTGATCGTCGATGACGAGGCGGACATCCGGGAACTGATTGCTGGCATCTTGTCGGATGAGGGCTATGCCACCCGCACGGCGGGTGACAGCGACTCTGCCTTGAAGGAGGTCAAACTGCGCCGGCCGGCGCTGGTCATTCTGGATATCTGGCTGCAAGGCAGCCGCCTGGACGGTCTGCAAGTCCTTGATGAGCTACGCAAGGATCACCCTGACTTGCCGGTCCTCATCATCTCAGGTCACGGCAATATTGAAACCGCAGTGTCTGCAATCAAGAAAGGGGCTTACGACTTTGTCGAGAAACCCTTCAAAGCCGACCGCCTCATCCTCACCATCGAACGGGCGCTGGAGGCGCAACGCCTTCGACGGGAGAACGAAACCCTGAAAGAGCGCGTTTGGGACGAAATGGAGCTGATGGGTAGCAGTCAGTCTGTCAGTCAGCTCCGCCAAACGCTGGAACGCACGGCGCCAACAAACAGCCGGGTCTTGATCCAGGGCCCGCCGGGCTCTGGTAAAGAGGTTGTTGCTCGGCTGCTGCACGCCAAATCGCGCCGCCAGCGCGGGGCCTTCGTGGCCATCAATTGCGCGACCATCGCGCCGGAACGCATGGAGCTGGAGCTCTTTGGCGTGGAAGGTGCCGGCACTGACGGTGGCCGCAAAGTCGGTCTTTTTGAGCAGGCGCATAACGGCACATTGTTCCTCGATGAAATCGCCGACATGCCGTTGGAGACACAGAGCAAAATCTTGCGAGTGCTGGTTGAGCAAAACTTCGCCCGCGTAGGCGGCTCGCAAAAGGTTCAGGTCGATGTGCGCGTCATCTCATCATGCTCCCGCGATCCTCGCCACGAAATCCAGGAAGGCCGCTTGCGGGAGGATCTCTATCACCGTCTAAACGTCATGCCGATCCGTGTGCCGCCTCTCACAGAGCGTCGCGATGATATTCCTGCCTTGGTCGACTACTTTATGAAGCGCATTGCCTCCGGCACCGGTTTGCAACCGCGCAAGATCGGCGATGACGCAATGGCTGCGCTGCAGGCGCATGCATGGCCAGGCAATATCCGGCAGCTGCGCAATAACATCGAACGCCTCATGATCCTTGCTGCCGATGATCCTGAAACTGTCATCACGGCCGACATGCTGCCTTCTGAGGTTAGCGCCTCGACACCCGCGGTGACCCAGGGTGCTGGCAGCGAGGTGATCATCTCTCTGCCATTGCGTGAGGCGCGCGAATTGTTTGAACGGGAATACCTGATCGCTCAGATCAATCGCTTTGGCGGCAATATCTCGCGCACAGCCTCGTTCATTGGCATGGAGCGCTCAGCACTGCACCGCAAGCTCAAATCACTCGGCGTGAATGCAGGGACCAAGGCGGAAGAGGGGGCTGCGTGATCCCACGCTGCGTCTATGTCAATGGGCGCTATGTGCATTACGGCGCCGCCCGCGTCCATGTTGAGGATCGCGGCTTTCAGTTTGGCGATGCGGTTTACGAGGTCTGCGCGATCAGGGCCGGGCGGCTTCTGGATCTGGATGCGCATCTCGCTCGGCTCGATAGGTCGTTGGCCGCTCTGCGCATTGCGCCACCTTTAGGGCCGCAGCCCCTGCGCCATGTCTTGCGTGAGGTTGTTCAACGCAATCTTGTTCGCGATGGTTTGCTCTATTTGCAGGTCTCGCGTGGTGTTGCCGAGCGTGAGCATGCGTTCCCAGACCCCGCCGTGTCGCCAACCCTGGTGATATTCGCTCGGCCCATGAATATGGAGCACTTGGATGCGAGAGCGGCCACAGGCATTTCGGTTCACACCTCTCCCGACATTCGCTGGGCACGGAGGGATATCAAGACCACCGGGCTCTTGGGCAACGTGCTTGGCAAACAGAGCGCCCGGGAAGCAGGCGCCAGCGAGGTCTGGTTCGTCGACGGGCAAGGCTATGTGACCGAGGGCGGGTCTACCAATGCCTGGATCGTTGATCGGCGCGGCGTCCTTCGAACGCGCGAATTATCTCAGGATATTCTACCCGGCATCACCCGAGAAACTTTGCTGTCGGTCATTCACGACTCTAGTCTCGAGTTCGCGGAGGTTCCTTTCACGGTTCGTGAAGCGCAGGAAGCCCAAGAGGCTTTCAATACCTCTGCCTTGTCCTTTGTAACGCCAGTGACCACCATCGACGGCGTCCGTCTCAAGGGGCCTCAGCCTGGACTGGTTGCAATGGGCTTGCGTCAATCCTATCTAAATCGGGTTGACTCTGTTTGACTTTTTGAGGCCTTGCCATGTTTCGCACTTGCGGGAGACGGGGCCGGTGATCCATGGTGCGGCCAAGCGCTTCAGAGCATGAGTCAGTCACGCCAGAGCCCCGATGCACGCGCAGTCACAACAGAGCAGATGGGACAAACCCATGTCGGAAAAGCAACAAAACTTGCAGGACACGTTTTTGAATGCCTGCCGCAAGTCCAAGACGCCATTGACGATTTTCCTGGTCAATGGCGTGAAGCTGCAGGGTGTTATCACCTGGTTCGATAATTTCTGTGTCCTGCTGCGCCGGGATGGAAATTCTCAACTGGTCTACAAGCACGCGATCTCGACCATCGCGCCCAGCGCGCCAGTCCAGCTCTTCGACGAAGAGATGGACGGAGACTGATCCGGATTGACCGACAAATTTGTTGATCGCCTGCCTGCGCCGGAAATTGCCGGCGTGGTTATCCCGTGGTTCACGCCTGCTGATCGTCCGACGCCAGACCGTCTGAGGGAAACCTCCGGTCTTGTTGAAGCATTGGGTTGCCAGCTCGGATTCGTCCGGCCGGATCAGGTGCGCAAGGTGAACCCGTCTTACCTTCTGTCGGGCGGTATCCTTGACCGGATGGCGGAAGACCTTGAGGCGGCAAAGTGTACGCTTGCCGTGATCGACGGGGCGCTCACGCCGGTGCAGCAGCGTAACCTCGAAAAACGCCTCGGCATGAAGGTCATCGACCGGACCGGGCTGATCCTGGAAATCTTCGGTCTCCGGGCACGGACGAAAGAGGGCCGGCTGCAGGTCGAACTCGCGCGCATCCTGTATGAGCGCTCCCGCCTCGTGCGGACATGGACCCACCTTGAGCGCCAGCGCGGCGGTTTCGGCTTCCTCGGCGGCCCGGGCGAA